>CAYMCV010000028.1:7608-24018 GCA_964389005.1 uncultured Lachnospiraceae bacterium
TTCTTGATTTGGGAACCGGAACCGGGATTATTCCCCTTTTGTTATACGCCAAAGTGGCACCGAAGCATGTGTCGGCATTGGAGATTCAGCCGGAGAGCGTTGATATGGCACGGCGCAGTGTGGCGATGAACGGATTACAGAATTCGATTGACATCGTTGAAGGAGATATTAAAGAAGCAGCAAGCCTATTTCGTGCTGCTTCTTTTGATGTAATTACATGCAATCCGCCCTATATGATTGACAGTCACGGAATCGTAAATCCCAATGAGCCGAAAGCCATCGCAAGGCACGAGATACTTTGTACCTTAGAGGATGTCGTACGTGCGGCGAATAAGCTGTTAAAACCGGGCGGTAAGCTGTATATGGTGCATCGGCCGTTTCGACTGGCGGAAATCATGAAGTGCATGTCGACTTACCAAATCGAACCGAAGCGCTTACGAATGGTTTATCCGTATGTCGATCAAGAGCCGAATATGGTATTGATAGAGGGGTGTCGCGGTGGAAAATCCGGAATGCAGGTCGAGAAGCCGCTGATCATTTTTCGTGAACAGGGCGTATATACGCAGGAAATCAAAGACGATTATGGCTTTTAGGAAGATGTAGTTTAGATATAAATGGAGATCAAAAATGAGCGGAATTCTATACTTATGTGCCACACCGATTGGAAATCTGGGGGATATTACGACACGCGTAATCGAGACACTTGAAAGCGTGGACCTTATTGCGGCGGAAGATACGCGCAACAGCCGTAAGCTGTTGACCCATTTTGGCATCAAAACACCAATGACAAGTTATCATGAATACAATAAGGTTGAGAAGGCACAGTATTTGACGGATTTGCTTTTACAGGGAAGCAATATCGCACTGATTACAGATGCCGGAACGCCTGCAATTTCCGACCCCGGAGAGGTACTTGTCCAAATCTGTCAAGAGAAGGGTATCATCGTTACTTCCCTGCCGGGTGCATGTGCGTGCATTACTGCGCTGACACTGTCGGGTCTAAGTACGAGGAGATTTTGTTTTGAAGGTTTTTTACCTACCGAAAAAAAGGAACGCGACGAATTGCTGACGGAGATGCAAAACGAAAGCCGCACCATTGTTTTTTATGAGGCGCCACATCGTTTACAAAAGACGTTGGCACTTTTATATCAAGTGTTTGGTAACCGGAAGATAACCATTTGTCGAGAATTGACGAAGAAATTCGAAACAATACTACCAACGACGATGGAAGATGCAATACTCCATTTTCAGAATGAAGAACCGCGGGGAGAGTTTGTTTTGGTCATTGCGGGGAAGTCGCGGGAAGAGCGAAAAAACGAGCAAAAAGCCGTATGGGAGCAGATGAGTATTGAGGAGCATATGGATTTTTATCTGCAAAGCGGTATTGATAAAACCGCAGCAATGAAGCAGGTTGCAAAGGATCGCGGGTTAAGTAAGCGAGATGTTTATGCATATTTAGTGAAAAACGGTTGACAAAGGAAGTGCGTAATAATATACTTTGTGGTGTCGAAGTATTCCAAAGAAAAGGAGACAATCTTATGTTAGAAAAAATAAAAAGCATTATCGAGGAACAGTTGAGCATCGAAGGCGTGGAAATTACGGAAGATACCTCTTTTAAGGATGATCTGGGAGCGGATTCGCTTGATTTGTTCGAATTGGTTATGGCTTTTGAATCGGAGTATGAAATTGAGATTCCGACAGAGGAATTAGAGGGGATTACAACAGTCGGAGATGTTATGGAGTACATCAAGAATAACGTTGCTGACTGATTCGGATACAATTTGATATTTAAAGTACGAAAGTTGGCGCATACCAAAGCGAGTGTTACCAAAGCAAGAAGCATCACATTACTGTGATGCTTCATTTTTTTATGTCATATTAGATTGCGATTCTTCCATACAATTCTGCAGGCAGAATGCGTATTTACATAGCAGATAAAAATCACCTACAGGAGTTGAACAGTCTGTCTTGCAATCGCAAGTTCTTCATTGGTGGGAACCACCATCAATTTGACTTTGTCGGTATCGTGTGAGATGATTGCTTCCTCACCGCGTACTTTGTTCTTCTCGAGGTCGATTTCGCAGCCCAAATAGGTTAAGTATTGGCATACCATTGCGCGTACGGCAGCGTCGTTCTCGCCGACACCTGCGGTGAAGGAGATGACATCGACACCGTTCATTGCCGCAACGTAAGAACCGATGTATTTGGCAACGCGGTAAGCATACGTATCCAAAGCTGCCTGTGCAAGTTTGTTTCCATCGCCTGCAGCAGCGCCCAAGTCACGGAAATCGCTGGAAACATCACCGGACAAGCCAAAAACGCCGGATTTCTTGTTCAATATATTCATAACTTCGGAAAGACTTAAGTTCTCTTTGTTGGCAAGGAATTCAAGGATGGCCGGATCTAAATCACCGCTGCGGGTTCCCATAATCAATCCTTCCAACGGAGTGAGTCCCATGCTGGTATCGACGCATTCACCGTTCATGACTGCGGAAATACTTGCACCGTTGCCCAAGTGGCAAACGATAATCTTAAGATCTTCTCGCTTCTTGCCAAGAATCTCAGCGGTACGTGCAGAAACGAAGTCATGGCTGGTGCCGTGGAAACCATATCTGCGCACTTTGTAGTTCTCATAGTATTTGTAAGGAATGCCGTATAAATAAGCTTTTTCCGGCATAGTCTGGTGGAACGCCGTATCAAAAACAGCCACCATCGGAACGTTCGGCATGATTGCCTTGCAGGCATTGATACCGATTAAGTTCGCCGGGTTGTGAAGCGGTGCCAAATCGTTGCACTCTTCAATCGCACTGATAACTTCATCTGTAATAATAACGGAACTTGCAAATTTCTCGCCGCCGTGTACGATACGATGGCCGACTGCGTCGATTTCATCCAAGGACTTAACGACACCTGTCTTGGCGTCGGTCAGTGCATCAATCACTACCTGAATTGCAACGGTATGATCTGGCATGGCAATTTCTTTTTTAATTTTATCTTTGCCGGCAGGCTGATGCGTCAAAGAGCCCGTCAACCCGATTCTCTCGCAAATACCCTTCGCAAGGACAACTTCCGTGTCACTGTTAATCAACTGATACTTCAATGAAGAACTACCGCAGTTAATAACCAATACATTCATGTTTACATCTCCTTTATTCTCTGTTGTATTTTAGTACGCTTTTCCCCAGTATACCATTTTGGTCGCCGGTTTGCCACAGCAAACACAAACATCGGACAATTTCTCTTGGGTAAAAGGAATACACCGGCTGGTTGCTGTCGTTGTTTCTTTGATTTTATCTTCGCAGTCTTGACTGCCGCACCACATTGCCTTCACAAAGCCGGGTTTGTTGTTGATGATGTCAACAAATTCGTCATGTGTAGAAGCGGTGTAGGTGTGTGCATCTCGATGCAAACGTGCGCGCTCGAGCATGTCTTTTTGTATCATAGCTAAAAGTGACGCAACTTCATTTTCAATATTGTCGAGCGAAATGGTGATTTTCTCACCGGTATCGCGGCGCACGAGAATGCCTGTGCCTGCTTCAATGTCACGGGGACCGACTTCCAAACGAAGCGGAATACCGCGCATTTCCTGCTCGGAGAATTTCCATCCCGGTGATTTATCGGAGTCATCGACTTTGACGCGGAAATTGCTAAGGCGATTTTTAAGTTCAAAAGATTTCTCTAACACGCCTTCTTTGCGCTGCTGAATCGGGATAATCATGACCTGTGTCGGTGCCACGTTGGGAGGAAGCACGAGGCCGGAATTGTCGCCGTGAACCATGATGATGGCGCCAATCATACGGGTGGTCATACCCCATGAGGTCTGGTGTACATACTCCAACTTGTTTTCTTTGGAAGTATACTGAATATTGAAAGCTTTCGCAAAGCCGTCGCCGAAGTTGTGGCTGGTGCCGGACTGCAGTGCTTTGCCGTCGTGCATCAGGGATTCGATGGTGTAAGTTGCCTCGGCACCGGCGAATTTCTCCTTATCTGTCTTGCGACCTTTGATGACGGGGATGGCAAGAATCTGCTCGCAAAAATCCGCATATACGTTCAGCATCTGAATGGTGCGTTCTTCGGCTTCTTCTGCGGTTGCATGCGCCGTATGACCTTCCTGCCATAAGAATTCACGACTGCGAAGGAACGGACGCGTCGTTTTTTCCCAACGGACCACGCTGCACCACTGGTTATACACCTTGGGCAAATCGCGGTAGGAATGAACTTCGTTTGCATAAAAATCACAGAACAAGGTCTCAGATGTGGGGCGTACGCACATTCTTTCCTGCAAAGGTTCCAAGCCGCCGTGTGTGACCCAAGCAACTTCCGGTGCAAATCCTTCCACATGATCTTTCTCTTTTTGCAATAAACTCTCGGGAATGAACATGGGTAGGTATACGTTCTCAACACCAGTGGCTTTAAATCTGTCATCCAACTGTCGTTGAATTAATTCCCAGATGGCGTATCCTGCCGGTTTGATTACCATACAGCCTTTTACGCTGGTGTAATCAATAAGTTCCGCTTTTTTAACTACGTCCGTATACCATTGTGCGAAATCCTCTTCCATGGACGTAATGGCTTCTACCATTTTCTTTTCGTCTGCCATACTTTTACCTTCTTTCTTTTTAACTTAAGTTGTCACTACATAAAAAAACCTTCGGACCCTAAAAGGGACCGAAGGTTCGGCGTTACCACCCTAATTGTAATCGTTATCATAACGTTTACCGCTCATCCTACCGTTAACGCCGGTGTTACGTCCGGTACTGCCGGAGACTCCGAGGCGGGTTTCCAATTCGTTGACCCAAGAATCTTACAGCCGAGGATTCTCTCTCTGAAGGGTGCGTCATGGTACTGTTCCTGTTCACAGTCTTTGTTTTCTTTTATCTGTTTCCTAATTCTAGGCATTTTTGCGGCATTTGTCAATGAAATTTGTGAAAAAAGCACTTCGAAACTTAATTCGCGTCCTTATCACTCCAGTCCGCGCGAAGCTCCAAATCGGCAACGGCATCGTTTACAATCATCAACTCTACCTTATCGCCGGTAAAATCGTTCAAATCAATGGTCAGTTCTTCGTCCATATCGGAGAGTACATAGGTATCCGTATGGTCTCCGATGATAATCAAGGTTACGCTGCCTTCGGAGCAACTAGCCTCAATGACAAGTGTACCGTGGTCTTCTTTGTCGTCAAAACGGATGAATTTCGATAAGGTTTCCGTAGATTTGGCCGCGTTTACGGTCCAAACGTCGTTCCATGAATTCTCTATTTTACCTAAGCTGATGTTCTCAAAACTACGAGGCACGGAATAATATGTCGAAATGCAGAAGAGTCCGCCGCCAAGTAACATCATAATTACGCCGACCAAAATACCCCAAAGCCACTTGTTATGTTTTTTGCTAAAAGGTTGTACCTTGTCGTAATCAATTTCTTTACCGCAGGTTCCGCAATAAACGGCTTTGTTCTCAACGCGATTCGAACACTCCGGGCATTTGCTTCTGGCATTCAAATGGCGCATGATAAGATACAGGATAAAACCAAAACAGATAAAACCGCCGAAGGTTTGTAAAAGTATGACAATCATTGTCCAAAGCAGTGGTGACATACCGCGTTCTTTGGCATCCTTGCAGGTCCAAACAGCGGGAAAAACGTAAAAGGCCATAATTGCGCCGGCAACAACCAGTATAATGGAAATTATGGCACCAATCTCATAAATATTCATAGATTCCTCCTATTCTCTGATGTGGGAAGGGCGTTGTTGCAAAAGTTTGAAGCCCAGAAATCCCAAAAATACAGTCAGCAAAATGCCCCAAAGCATATTTGCCAAAATAATGATTTTAACAAGTACACTGGAAATCACAAACAAAATGACAAACAAAGTCAAAAGTATTGCAAGCGGGAGAAGCAGCAACACAGCCGCAAAGTAGCTTTTCCGATAATCGGCAACAGCCGAGGTCTGATTGGAGCAGCGCTTGGCTTCATTGATCAGAGACAGATTTAACTTCGTCGACGGCTCTGTTGTGTTCTTTAAGTTTTCACCGAGAATTCTGTCAAATTCTTTATCGTTCATAACCCTTTTCCTCCATTCTTTGTTTCAGTAGTTCACGTGCTTTTTTTAGTCTGCTTTTTACAGTGCCGACAGGCTTTTTCATGACACGTGCAATTTCTTCCGTGCGTAATTCTGCGTTGTAATACAGGAGAATCGGAATGCGATACTTTTCATCCAATTCTGAAATACATTCTGCGACAAGCCTTGCTTCTTCTCGTTGCATGAGGTCATGTTCTACACTTGTATCGGAAGGAAGCAATTCTTCATTGTCTTCCGTAATTGCAAATGTCGGCGCGATTTCCTGCCGCCGTCGCTCTTTTCGAAGGGAGTTCCGGTAGATACCAAGCGCCAGAGAGAGCAAAAATGCTTTGGGATAGCGTTCGGAATCAATCTGTTCCAGCATTTCAAAGGCCTTTAGAAATGTCTGCTGGTAAAGATCGTCGGCATCTGCGGCATTTTGCGTCAGTTTTCGTATGAATCCGTAGACGGATTTTCCGTGTTCTGCAATGAGCAGTTCAAATTCTGATATCAGCATGGATTGTCTCTGCAACTCCTTTCATCTATGTATCGTCGTGATTTTTAGATTGGTTCAAAAATAACGTAAATTCATCAATTTAGTTATTTGCCAAAGTAAATTCCGACTCCTCTGACTCTAAATTGGAACTTACCAGGATAAATATCTATTTGGAAATTAGTAGTTGAATGCATAAGTATTTTCGTTTTTGGTATACAAAATGAAAATTGCAATACGTTAAAATGATTATTGATTAGTCTTGTGTTATGTTTTTATTTAATTCATTATAGAATTTTGTTCTCGTGATATTTCAGGGGTTCAGTACTCTATTATAATGTCCTGTGACTTCTCCGCTATACGGTATTAACGGCTATTTGAGCGGTACAATCTTCTCTATACTATATTGTTCACTTTCTGTAATGTCAAGGAGGGGAGGGGCAAGGTTGTTCGGAAATGAGGCGGGGGGGATATTGATATGGACACGTTGGAGAGCGATCAAGAACCAGAGGGATGTTTTTTAACAAGGTAGGATATTGATATGGACACGTTGAAGAGCGAGCAAGAACCAAAGGGATACTTTTTGACAAGGAGGGATATTTATTACGGGCATGCTGGTTGACATAAGTATGGCGGTTTTGAAAATATGGGGTACAAATGGATGTTTTTAGAATTTGTACCCCTTGTAAGTCTATTGAAAAATTGAAAAAGTAAGGATTCTGGGGTACATATAGGGTTCGTTTGTAGTTTGTACCCCATATTTCATTTGCGCGCGAGAAATACGGTTGACATAACACAAATTTTGGGGCACAAAATGAAATAAGTCAAATTCATACCCCAAATAAAAGTGACATGAGTGTCAATTCGCGTTATAAACGCTCGGAGAGATAGTTTACAAGTAAACTGTGCGTACAGAGAAGCACATTCCACCATAGAACGCTCGGAGAGGAATTTGCAAGTAATCTGCCCGTACTTAAGGAGCACATTCCATCATAGAATGCTCGGAGAGGAATTGCAAGTAATCTGTCCGTACTTAAAGCCCATTCTGCCCTAGAACGCTCGGAGAGGTGATTTAGAATATGCTCTGGCAGGTTGACACATAAAAAGTGTAGCAGATACAATTCTACAAAGTAAAATTTAGTTATCTGCTACACTTGGAAAAGTCAGTGCTATGCTCGTTAACCTCCACCGCTTGTATTGGATAAGGTTACCGTAAAGAGGAGAGTATCGCTGTAAATTCCTGAATAATCTGTCGTACCGTAAACAGAATAATACAATTTCTTTATTTCAGTTGCTTGTGGTAGGAAGGTCAAACAATTCTCGTTATTAACCACTTTGCTTGAGGAATTCCTGTTAGAATTGGTGAATAAGGAATACGTTAAAAATATGTCGGCAGGACTTTTTAATTTCCAATTATTTGATGAGTTAATGCTAATCTGAAGAACTTCTGTCGTAAAGTTGAATGTTTGTCCGGATATGGTGATTTCACCTTGATTATCATTGATGTCAACAATTTCCGGGATAGTAACGACATAAGAAGGCGGGTTTACGACTTGTTTGTCTATCGGAGTAATGATTAACTCATCATATATCGGAATCGCATAGGAATTTCCATTTTCATCCAACAACTCCACTTTTAATTTCATTTGACTGACTTCATTCACAGCAACGGTAACCGTACCGCTACCGTTGCTGTTTTTAACTACAAGAGACGACGGACTCGTCGTTTCTGTTAATAACCACTTTATTCTGTTTATTGGAAATCCTGTAGGAGATATGATGGGAGTGAATGTATGTGTCACGCCTCTTTCTATTTCAAAGTCATTACCGATGGATATCGTTGGTGTTTGAAAAACGATTTTTATGGAACCGGATTCGGATGTATTCAGACCTCCGCTAATCTTTAGTTTAAAATACTTTGTTCCGCTTTGACCTGTAAATTGTGGCGTTGATTGCCAGAGATACGTCCCGTTTTCTTGATTGCTTACGCCATAGGAAAATTGACCGTCACATGCGTTTTCAGTTCCTGCAGCAGCAAATGTAAAACTACTCTCTGTAAGCAGACCGGTCGCCGGAGTTGTCAGGGCTAGGCTTATGGGTGTGGCTGTAGCAGCATCATTATCTACGATAACTTCATAGGTTTTATGCATGCTTGCTGACTGAACAATAATTCTATAAGTGCCATTTGACAACAGTATGGTCAAATCGGCGTTACCGGAATTTTGTGTACCGGTTCCGGATGTATAAAAACTTTTCACGAGTTGATCGGATTCGTAAACATAAACATTTACATTTTGACTTCCGTTTGCATTTACAGCATCGGGCAATGTGACTGCCAAGGAAGTACCGCCAAAGTAGTTAACCGTTCCTATCATACCGGTTTCATTTGTTAGACCTACCAATTGTCCGACTTGTCCGGAATGGATATTTACCGTATTGTTTTCCGCATTGGAGCCAATTTGTCCAATTGTTCCGCCAAACAGATGTAAGACATTATTGCCGCTACTGCTGATTCTCAAATCTGCAAAGTAATTTATTCCCTGATTATTGCTGATTGTTCCGCCATATGCATATAGTATTGACCCGGCGTAGACGGAAAATGCTTGTGCAGGATAAGTTGAATCACCGATACTGAAATTATTCTGTATGGTTCCGTTTAGGAAAAATAAATTCGATTCGTTCCATAACGAAATGGCTGAACTGTTGTCAGACTCACAATGCTGAATACGAGTATCATATATGATTGCTTTGGTATTGACACCATTGAGCATTAAAGCACCGCCGTCACTAAACGAGGATGTAGTTTGCGTCGACGGGTTGAAAGATGTTCTGCAACAAATACAATGATCGATGATGCCACCATAAATATTGAGTTTACCGTCAATCGTGTTAATGGCACTTCCACCGTCAGTATCGTTTCCAAGTACTTGATTGTTTTGTAATGTAACGCCTCCCCATATGTTAACTTCACCGAATTTATTCTTAATAATGTTTCCGGTGCTACGAGATTTGTCTTTGTAAGAATAGAGTGTGCCGGTGTAATCATTTAAATCCGCACCGCCGTCTATTGTCAGCGTTCCAGATAGATTACTTTCAACAAGCGCATTGACAGTTGTGTAGGTTACATACCTTTCGCTTGATGATGCGGGGGGAATTGTACCAACTTCGATTGTTTCAACTTCACCGGTGTTAAAATGATATGTAATGGTATTGTTTTGAATAGTACCCCGCCCCAAACTAAGGATTGTACTCGCATTATTTAAACTAAACATGTAAGACGCATTCGTGCCGTAACCGAATGCTCTCTTAATTACAAAGTTTCCACTGCTTATAATGCATATATTGACATCTGAACCGATCGTAATCGTATTTTGTAGGAGTAAGTTATTTTTTACGGAAACCGTAATTAAACTACCGTTTTGACTAACTGAGATATTATTTGTTTCAGACTGATTTAATGCCGTTTCATCAAATATGGATGCTATTGCGGTTACTGTCGATGTCGATGTGATTGCTCCACCGGGTGCTTTTACATAAGTTTCAACAATAATCTGTTGATTATTCTGCATTGAATTCGGAAAAGACAACGTCCATATATCACCACTGTTCGGAGCGGCAACAGTTGTGATTGCTCCTGTAGATGTATCTTTATAACAAATGGAGGTGATTTGATAACTATCGGCGGAAGGCTTGGCATAGATATATGCAGTATCGGTAGTATTATTAATCATGTAGTTGTTACCACTGATACTGTTCTCGCATTGTTCATCGGAATAGAAAATGAATCCGTTTCCGGTAGATAGTATTAAAGTTGCCCCATTCACAATCGTCCCAATATAGATTGAGAAACTGTCTGCAACAAACGCTACACTTTGGTTTATCGTGGTTACATCGGTGACGGTTTCGGGAATCATCTCACCGGTATCGTGGTTTTCTTTGATATGCGTAATTTCGATGATGCTTGTAGATGATTGCTTCGGTGTAATGATTACCTTCACAGACATATCCGGCGTTGGCTGGAATTCAACATCGCCTTCATCACTTGGTATCATTATTTTGATATCGTAGGCAAAAATCACTTCCGATTGTGCATTGTCCAAATAATCCTGCAAATAGTCAACGGGGACTTCCGTTACCGACAGATAGGCACCTGCCGGAAAAGCAAGATTACTGTTTACGGTAACCGGATAGGTCTCATGTGTGAGTGTAAGTTCGCCTTCCGGGATATCCGATATTAATTCTTCATCTTCTATATCCGAAGTCTCATCCAAAATCTCAGTTTCATCTTTTGCATCCGAGGACTTCTCCAAGATATCGCTTTTATCTTCTGCATCCGAAGATTCCTCCAAAGAATTACATTCATCTTCTGCTGAGGGAATGGTAGGGGATTCAGAAGAATCTGCCGGTTCGCTTGATGGCGGTTCTGCATCGAGAGAATCAGGATTATTTGCGATAGGATTGATGTAATCGCATATATGATTGCAAGTGTTCGTAGGTACATCCTCAGAAAATCCGCATGCTGAGTCATGCGTATGACGGCAGTTTAATACAGTGGAGTAACAATTAACATCACAGGAGTGAGAACAGGGATTCTCACAGGTTTCATTACAGGTATGAATACAAAAAGGGGAGGAAGTATAACAACTGCCGTCGTGCACATGATTACAAACTGATGCAGGGCATCCCGTACTGAAACCGCACGCGGCATCATGGGTATGTCCGCACAGACATTGTGCGGTAAGATTATCTTGTGCAAATACGGAATTCGGAACCAAACTGCAACACAAGACAAGCGTCATAAAAATTGCCGCAATACGGTGTCTGCCTTTGTGTAGTTGGGAGATTTTGATTGTCATAAAACCACCTCCGATATATGGTTGCCGGTTCTGAATTACTCGTTCGCATAATGATAGGTACTATCATTAAACCCTTTTTAACTAAATTTTTCAATAAATTCCAAAGAAGTGGCAATTGCCAAAGTGGCAATTAAGTTGCCGGAGCGGAGTATTCAATAAGCCGTATCATAAGAAAGCCTCACCGGCGCATCGCGGTGAGGCTTTCAAGGGAAAAGGGAAATGGAGGGATATATCTTTTTAGGAAATAATCTGCATACGTTTGGCTTTAATCAGACCGACTTCCTGTCGTAAGCGTGTAACAATGTCGCTTCTCGAAGTTGTGCTGGATTTCTCTCGCGTCAGTGTATTTAAGTAACTGACCAAAGAAACCGCAAAACTTTGCTCGGTAACTTCGAATAAAGCAAACGGATCGCTTTCTTTAATAAGAAGCACATGATGATTACCTTTGGTGTAGATGACAACATTGTCAAGTTCACTGGAATCCAGCAGCACTACATGGTAATTTGGATAGGTCTCCAAGTAGTTAATGATGCTTTCAACATGCTGTATATACTCTTCGGTAGTGTAGTAGAGAGGTTCCGAATTCGCAATCGTTCCCGGAATCGGTTCGGTTCCCGCAAGAACATCTTTATAATTTGGAAGACATAGGATATCCGTAATCGTAAAATGGCTCATGACTTCGATTTTGTTCTGTTCGGCCTCTTCATAGCAATCAAAAACCTTTGATAAGTGAACTGATGCACGTTTTCGCATACTGTCATGTGCAACCTTTGGTATGGTGTGTGCCGATAAACAATGCGATTTGTAGACACCGTTGTCCGTAATCATCGAGATATTTCGAATTTGCGACAGAATCTGATCCTTTTCGGAAACTGTGTATACCGACATGACACTACGACATCTGCGGACGATATCATTGAAGTAAGCATTGAAGGAATTGGTCATACCGCGCTCTGTAGCGACAAATGTCATTTCCGCATCCTTCATTCCGTATAAAGAAGCGGAGTAAAAAGCAATGACATTGGGAACAACCAAAATTGTTCTCCGATGCAACTCGTCACGAGCCCACGGATAAAAGAACATTTTCAGGGATCCGGCCATGTATGCCGGCAACCAACGCTCAATATCTCTGAATGAACTTTCGATATTCTGCGAAGGGGGCTGAACGCGAATGAATTTGTAGCCGCGTTCGGTCATTTCTTTTATACCGGACGCCACCTGTCTTGAAAATTTCTCATCCTCTAAGAGCCACACGTCCGATTCGTCCGAAAAGATGTAGATTGCACAAGGCGTACCGCGTGACAATAAAAATGAGAAGAAACGAAGCAGAGCTTGTCTCTTTCCGAGATTTTTTTGATATGAAATTAAATCCGTATTTGCAAAAGGAGAGGGTGCAATTTCTGAGTCTATACTGACAACCTCCGGTGAGTTCGGAAGGAAGTTGTTGATTCGATTCAAGAAACGATGCATTTCTTTATTGGAAGAAACAGGATCTTTGTTGGTCAGATAGGTATAGATGATATCCGCAATCTGTAACTGTGTAACATCGGTATGCAGTCGCTGGTCGCCGGTTAACTCGAATAAACCGGTCATGCGATAGCCGCTGTCAAAGTATGAAGATAAATAATTGGAGATATCTCGCAGAATCGCAGGATTTCCGGGCATCTTTCTTGCACCGGTTCGAAAGCGACTGATTTGTGCGGAATCAATATTGATTGCCTTTGCCAGGGAGTTTCCCTTAACAGAGGTCAGCGCCAGTAAAGCCGAAAACTTTTCATTAAATTCCATAAAACTCCCCCCTCTTTAGTTAAAAAAAGCGCATTTGCATGCAATTCTTGCTGTAGTATTTCATTTTCCCATCCCGTTGTGTGTGAATATTTCTTAATTTAAGTTCAATTGTAAGACAATTATAACAGTTCATTTTAAAAGGTACAAGTTATGTTAAGGTTTTTTAAAGTAAAGTTGTTTTGGCAATTACATTGACGTTTATGGCAATTGCCACTTCCGCCGGAATCATTGTATCTTTGGGTGGCATGGTGTTTAATGATTGTACAGTAACATACGAGCATTGCCTACAAATATAGGACTTGGGGCGGATGAAAAAGAGCCATACAAATAATGAAGAAAGAAGGGATGCGGATGAACAATAAAAAATGGCTGAAGCGAGTGTTGGTTGGAGTTACCATCCTATTGTTAATGTTGGGGGGCGTCGTCTTCGGAATGAATTTTCGGACATGGTTTCCGCAGACGGAGAGCACAGACGATAATATATCGGCAGACAGTGGAGGCCAAAAGTTAAAAGTTGACCCGGGGGCGGGAGAATATGTTGAACCAATAGAGCAAGCAAATGAGAATCAAGGCGAAGGCATTGCGATTCCCGGATGGGGATATATCACAATTCCCGCAGGAGAAACGGATATTGCGGTTGATTTCCCGAATCCGGAAGCAAACGCAGAGAAGTATTATTTATCTTTTGAATTAAGGTTGAAAGACTCGGGAGAGGTGTTGTACGCATCGGAACTGGTACCGCCGGGACAGACAATTCAGAACATTACACTTTCCAGAGCATTGGAGGAAGGGAATTATCAGGCGGTGATTCATGTACAGCCGTACAAGATGGATGAGAATCAGACCCCGACCAACAATGCTGATATGGAGACAGAACTCGTTGTATTTAAAAATTAACCGGTGTTTGATTTCGGTTATATGTAATGAATCAAATCACCAAGCGAAGTCGCAGGATGCGACGGATCGTTTGAAAGGAGGCAATTTATGAAGAATCAGAAAAAAGTGATTGCAATGTTATTGATTATGATATTGACGGTGTGCTTCGCAATGCCGGTAGGGGCAACGGGTACGCAGAGTATTACGGGCACGGGAGAGGCTGCAGGAAAGAGTACATCTGTTACCTATGACGTGTCACAGGCATTTACCGTTACGATTCCCGAAAGTGTTACCTTTGATACGGTAAGTAGAATAGGAAGCGGTACAGTCACCGTGACAAATTGTCTTATTCAGCATGGACAAACACTGAAAGTTACTATAAAAGCGGCAAGCAACTACGATGCGGTGAAGGGATTCCGTTTACGAGACGGTAGTAAGGACAGTTATATTGAGTATTCCATAAAAAAAGACGGTGATTCATTAGCAATCAATACTGCTTTTCTCAGTGTAGTCGCAGGAAACGATAGCGGTAGCGCGACTCTCAATTTTGAAGCAGCGGCTCCGACCAAAGTGGGTGATTATGCAGACTCTTTAACATTTACAGTTGCAGTAGAATAGCGAATGTAGTAGAGATATTGAATCAACACATCGTATCTGGACAATCAATCACATAGCGCAAAATATTGTCTGTAAATGACAATGGCGCAGAAAAGAGGTTATTATGAAGAAAATAGTATCGATTATGTTAGTTATGATTTTGGTTATGGGAATGTCGTTACCGGTAATGGCGTCTGAAGACAGTGGAGCGCTCGGAGATGGAAACACAACAGCGCTTTCGTTTGAAGTCGCACCAAGCTATATAATTACGATCCCAACTGCCATTAATGATGCAAGTCCAACCGGAGAATATAAGGTAAATCAGAATACATTACTGAATGCAGCACAAAAAATACAGTTCAAAATTTCGGGTGCATCAAATTACGATGAAGAAAATAGTTTGTTTCGGCTACAGAATGGAAGTGATACTACTGTGTACTTACCATATACCATGACGAAACCCGGTACAACAGAGCCGGAGGTAATTGACATGAATAGTGTTTTTTTGGAAGCGGATGCGGCACAGGCATATACTGGGACAAGCATTATATTGACTTGTAATCTCGGAACAGCGATTGCCGCAGGTACTTATTCGGATACACTTACAATTACAGTAAGCGTGGTAAATAAGTAAAAATTCATAGTCTCACAAAAATACAACCAAAGGAGGTGTCGCCATGAAAAAAGTACTATGTTGTATCTTGATTTTTACATTACTTTTTAGCATAAGTATAATGGCATACGCCGCAAATCCGACCTCCGGAAGTACAACCATTACGACCACGGTGGAACCGAAGTATACGGTGTTGATACCTGCAGATACAACAATTGTTTACGGTGCCACATCATCATCCATCGGCAGCATCAATGTGACTTCGTTGCAACTTGAAACGGGAAAACAACTGGTAATTTCGACAACCCCTTCCGGAACACTGAAGAATTCGGCAGATGCATCCAAAACCATTTCGTATGCGTTGAAATGCGATAACACCGCTTTTAGCAGTGCGGCATTTACATCGACGGGGAGCAAAGCCTTGACGGTTGAGATTACATCAAGTGCTTGGAATGCGGCAGTAGCGGGAAGTTATAGCGATACCATAACTTTTGCGTTTACATGTGTCAATATTTCCTAAAATTTTGCAAAGCTCTTTATTTCATACGGCGGAAGGAGGGCGCATATGAAAAGATTGAAATGGATTGCACTGATTGCAATACTGTTCCTCTTATTTCCGACGACGTTATCCGCAAGTGAATCCGTCGATATTACAACAACCGTGCCCGACAGTTACGCAATAACAGTAACGGGCGGAACCAGCGGAACTTATCGTGTTGACGGAAAATCGTATAGCGGACAAAATATTTTTATAGTAAAGAGATTTGGCAATTTTGTGGTGGAAGCAGTTCCGAATATTGGGTATCTCGTAGAGGTTACGGTAGGTGGAAAGTTACAAAAATCTACGGGAGACAATACATGGTCGCTGACAGATTTGTTGACGAACAAAACAATGAATGTGAAGTTCGTTCCGGATCCGAAGTTCAAACTTTCATTAATACCACCGGAGAGCCGCGTTCTCGGGGAAGGAAAAAGTACGACACTTGACGCACAAGCATTCGGATATGAACCGATGCAGTTTTTGTGGGAAGTAAGTGCTGATGATGGGCATACATGGAAAATTGCTCCGGGAACGAATGACAAGGCAAGTTATAAAATCACAAATGCGCAAGAGAATCCAAACGGTATGAA
>CAYMCV010000029.1:0-9912 GCA_964389005.1 uncultured Lachnospiraceae bacterium
TCGCTCCCCGGAGACATACCGTCCGGTATCGTATGCACCATCCCGATTTCCGCATCACGTGCAAGCATGTCCGTATTGGGCGTTTTGGCATATTCCAACGGCGTGGCTCCCTGCAAATCAGTAATCGGATCGTCGGCCATACCGTCACCCAAAATAACTATATATTTCATTTTTATCTGCCTCTCTTATGCATCCAGACGAATGCGACCCAGTACGCCGCGTACTTCTGCAATTTTTTGATTAAATTCTCTCTCTGACAGTTCATCTGTTAAAAATGCGAACTCGCCCGCAAGTTCCTCTACCGTAATCACTTCAACCTTACCAAACACTTCGCTCACGCCGCTTTCATCCGGTGTCCCTTTGACGCGTACCAAATACTTAAATGATATGCCGTCAATCGGTGAGAGCACCACCTTTTCGCTGTCCCAGAAGCAGAAAATGAATTTGCCCTGATGTTTCGCACAGTCGATGACATCCGATACAACCGCACTTGCAGTCGGAAGTTTCCCGGCACCGCGCCCGTAATACATGGTACTTCCGAGCATGTTCCCGTGTACACAAACCGCATTAAAAACGTCCTGCACACAATACAGCGGATTGGCCGAAGATACAAGGAACGGCGCAACCATTGCGAAGCAACTGCCCTGTAAGTCTTTGCTGACGGCCAGAAGTTTGATACTCATATCCAGTTTCTGTGCGTAGATAAAATCTTCCTTGGTAATCTTGGTGATTCCTTCGGTATAGATATCTTCGTAATTCACAGTCTTTCCGTAAATCAATGAAGATAAAATCGCAATTTTGCGACAAGCGTCATATCCCTCAACATCTGCCTCCGGTTTACGCTCCGCATAGCCCTTCTCCTGTGCCTCCAAGAGAACCGCATCGTAACTCATGCCTTCTTTGTCCATCTTGGTCAACATATAGTTGGTGGTTCCGTTCAGAATTCCCTTAATTCCGTCAATCTTTTCCGGAGTCAATGAAGAATTCAACGGTCTGATAATCGGAATTCCGCCGCCGACGCTCGCTTCAAATAAATAATTACAATTGTTTTCGCTTGCAATTTGAATCAATTCCGGCCCGTGATTGGCAACGAGTTCCTTATTGGAGGTACATACGCTCTTACCTTTTAGCAAAGCCTTCTTGCTAAAAGTATAAGCCGGCTCCACGCCTCCCATAGTCTCGCAAATCACAGTTACCTCGGGGTCGTTCAATATCACTTCATAATCATGAACCACCTTTGACTCCATCGGATCGCCCGGAAAATCTCTGATATCCAAAATGTATTTTACATCAATCTCTGTGCCCGCCTTTTTGCTGACCTCCGATTGATTCTTTGTGATTACTTCCACAACACCGCTTCCCACAGTGCCGTATCCCAAAACCGCAACCTGTATCATAGCCCTCTCTCCTTCCGAATTACATATTTCTTTTCTCATTACTCTTTGGCAACAATCTTCACATATCTGACACCGTGAATCTGCTCCATCGTCTCTACCATCTCCGAAATATCGCGCGTTGACGGCAGTATCTGAATGCTGATACTGAGCGATGCCACATTGTTAATCGGGATACTCTGATGAATTGTCAGAATGTTCGCACCGAATTCCGCAACAATCTTCAACACATCTGACAGTATTCCCGGCTGGTCCATCATCTCAAACGTAAACGTCAGCACCTTTCCCTCCGAATTATCGTGAAAAGGGAAAATGTCGTCCTTATATTTATAGAATGAACTGCGACTGATTCCCGTTCGCTCTACCGCTTCCTGTACCGTCGCGGCGCTTCCGGTCTCAATCAATGCCTTGGTTTCAACTACTTTTAACAACACTTCGGGAAGTGCTTTCTTACGAACCACGAAATAACTGGCATTCTCTGTCATGGGCACCCCGCCTCCTTTTGTGTCCAAAAGAAATGCCGCGTCTGTTGTATTCTGTACGCGGACATTTGTTTGTCTGTGGGGGATATTGTAACACAGCATTTCCGTTATGGCAAGTATATTTTAGATAAAAATTAAGGTAAAATAAAAGACACCCCATTGGAGTGCCTCTATGCTTGATTGTCTCTATATTAATGATGTGGTTTGAAACGTATACAATGCCGGCTGATTAACACTACGCCTGATATGTAATAGATTTCATCATACCCAAAAATGCTTCTGTCGCTTTCCGATAATTCTTCTCCGCAAACGCTTCACTTTCATAAGCTTCTTGCAACAGCCCGTCCAATACAAAGCGCATCGTTTCCGTTAGCGGCTCCAAATCCGCATCTTCGCGGAACAGCGTATAATCCGTCTGTTCATAGATGTGATTGATTTTATCAAGGTATGCCTGTTTGAAACCTCCGATTTCCGCAAGCGCTTCCTCATCCTTCTCATGTAACAATGAATCCAACATCAGCGGCATATATGGATATTGCTTCCGTACGGCAAGTTTCGACTGAATGATTTCGTTGGTCAATTGAAAATAATCTTTCTCATCCGGATTGACTGCAACAGCCAACTCCATGACAATATATTTAACGGTATAGTCAACGACAAATGTATACAGTCCCAACTTGCTCCCGAAATAGTGAAACCACAGGCCTTTGCTAACCTCTGCTTCTTTCACCATATCATCCGTACTTGCCCGTTGATAGCCGTTTTTTGCAAAAATCTTCATTGCGCCATTCAGCATACGATCCTGTTTTTCTTTTTTCAAATCAAAAAATTTCTCGTTCATTTTCCATTCCGCTTTCACACTTTTTGACCTTGATTGACTTTACGGGTCGAACTTTATGATAACATAGTCTACACATCGATTCAATAACAAAATAATTTTTTTGTCCTATTTCTCTTTTCATTTTTGGGAAATAGTATTAGAATAGAAAGAGCATAAACGGATATTATTAATTAACACCTGAAAGGAGCTTATACTCATGAACAAAGCTACGAAATGGATATTATTTGGTGCCGCTGCAGGTGCTACCGCTGCCGGTGTATATTACCTTTTGAAAAACAAAGACAAATTCTGTGTTGAAGAAACAAATCCGGATGGAACGAAGACACGCACTTATGTTCCTTTGGACATGGATGCAGCCAAGGCTAAAGTAACCGACGCTTATAACAAGACCGTTGAGAAAGCACAGGAAGCTTGGAAGAAAGTCGAGGAGAAATTCGCATCCAAGGACGATGACGCCGAAGTAACCGAAGAAGTGACCGTTGAAGAAACCGTTGTCGCAGATGACGCTGTTGTTGCAGAAGATATGACCGGTGATGTAGTTTCTGACACAGAGACCGTTTCCGAAGATATTTCGGATTTTTCTGACGAAGAAGAAACCAACGCATAATGTTTTGAATTACAGATAACGTAAAGGAACCGAAATGTTATCATCGCGGTTCCTTTTTTCTGTGATTCATGATTCTTTTTGATTATATATACATTATTCCTTATTCTTCAATTCTGTACGCAATTGATCTTTTAGTTCGCGCGCCTTATCCTTAATTCTGTTGCTGACGGTTTTGTTCACGAGAAGACCGGATATCATCTTGGCACACACCTCATAGTATGAGAAACGCAGTGCGAGTACCGCAATCAAATAATCCAGTGTCGACGAATCCATTCCGCAAATCGGCGGTGACTCACTTTGTCTTGCTTTTAGCAATCCCTCGTAGGCGTTCTTTAAAAAGATATCTTCTTCATCATGGATTGCCTGAAATTCTTCGCCTGCTGCTTCTTTCATATCTGCCATACCGCGCAAAACCCATGCGGTTTTGAGACAGATGTAGGCCTTTTCACTCGCCTTTGCTTTCTTCACCATTGCATTCGCCAAGGCCAATCGATATCGCTCAATCGCAGTTTCATAGGAGTATGACGTGTCTGTATTGTCCTTCGGGATAAAGTGGTCACTGATTCCCTGTCGAATCATCTTCACATGAACGCTCGCCATCGGTCCGAAATACCGTGTCAAAGCGGCATATCCACAATGTGGACACGCTACGACCTCATACTTCAAGGCATCAACATTACCGTAAACCGGACGTAAATCCATATCGGTTCCAAGCAATTTGGCCTTATTACCACGCACGGCTTTGCTCTTAAATGATTTATCACATACCGGACATTCATAGGTTTTGTCATAAATCATGCTTTCTTCCGGCTCTGTCTGTGGTACATCTGCCTCCTGTTCCTCTTGCGTGTCTTTCTTTACTTCCTCTTCGGAAAAGAGACTCGCACTGTCGATTCCTGATATACCTAGGTTCTCCAATCCAGCAAATAAATCCATCGTAACCTCTCCTTTGTGTATCCGCATTGTATAAATTTACATTCATCTATGCTATTTGGGTAATACAAACGAACTCTTTAACGATACGATTCGGTTGAATACCAATCGTTCCGGCGTGGTATCTTTATAGTCCACACAGAAAAATCCGTTACGAACAAATTGAAAACTCTCATAGGCCTGCGCTGTTTGTAATGAAGGCTCTAAAAAGCAATTTTTAAGTGTAACCAATGAATTGGGATTCAAATTCAGGCTACCGTCTTCTTTGTTGTAGACACCCTTTTCCTCATCCACCAGATTCTCAAACAAACGAACCTCTGCCTGTATCGCCGTCTCGGCTGCCACCCAATGAATGGTTCCTTTGACTTTCCTTGCGTTAAAACCGGAACCAGACTTGGTTTCCGAGTCGTAAGTACAATGAACTTCCGTCACATTGCCGTTCTCATCCTTCACACAACCGGTGCAGGTAACGAAATAAGCATTCATCAGACGAACTTCATTGCCCGGGAACAAGCGAAAATATTTCTTGGGCGGTTCTTCCATAAAATCATCACGTTCAATCCACAATTCTCGGCCAAACGGTACTTCTCTCTCTCCGAGTTCCTCATTCTCCAGATTATTCTGTGCTTTCAACATCTCAATCTGTCCTTCCGGATAATTATCGATGATTAATTTCACAGGATCAAGAACTGCCATGACACGCGGTCTTTTGAGTTTCAAATCTTCTCGTATGCAATACTCAAGCATTGCATAGTCTGCGGAAGATTGTGCTTTGGATACTCCGCAAAGTTCCACAAACATTTTTATGGATTCCGGTGTGAATCCGCGACGGCGAAGTGCCGCAACGGAAACGAGTCTCGGGTCATCCCAGCCGTCAACAATCCCGTCTTCCACCAGTTTTTTGATATATCGCTTTCCTGTTACTACATTTGTCAAGTACATCTTTGCAAACTCAATCTGGCGCGGAGGATTCGGATATTCCAACTCTCTGACCACCCAGTCGTACAGCGGTCTATGATCCTCGAATTCCAACGTACAAATCGAGTGTGTAATTCCTTCGATGGCATCTTCTACGGGATGTGCATAATCGTACATCGGATAAATGCACCACTTATCGCCGGTGTTATGATGTTCCATATGCGCCACGCGATAAATAATAGGGTCACGCATGTTGATGTTTGGCGAAGCCATATCGATTCTCGCACGCAATACCTTCTCGCCGTCAGCATATTTCCCGTCTTTCATCTCTTCAAAAAGGCGCAGATTCTCCTCGATACTGCGGTCGGATGCGGGATCTTTCTTGCCGGGTTCAGTTAAAGTACCGCGATATTCACGTATCTCATCCGCCGTCAAATCGGAAACATATGCTTTGCCCTTGCGAATCAACTTCAAAGCGCCCTCATACATCTGCTCAAAATAATCGGATGCAAAGAACAGCCGATCTTCCCAATCGGCACCAAGCCACTTAATGTCGGCCAGAATCGAATTGACAAATTCTATCTTCTCCTTCGTCGGATTCGTATCGTCAAAACGCATATTGAATTTGCCGTTATATTTCTGAGCCAATCCATAATTCAACAGAATGCTCTTGGCATGTCCGATGTGTAAATATCCATTGGGTTCCGGCGGAAAACGCGTGTGAACATTATCGTAAACGCCCTCCTCCAAATCTTTATCAATCATCTGTTCAATAAAATTCCTGGATTCTATGGATTTCTCTTCCTTTTCCGTCAATTCCTTCTCTTCCATCGCATTCACCGATCCTTATCTGTTTTTTCATTGTTTCATCATAGCACAGTTTATAGCATTATTCAATAATCAGTACCACTAAAAAACCCCTGTAGCAGTATCCCACCACAGGGGTTAACCTCATGCAAACCGCCGTTTTTCGGTGTCCTCGTTCAATTTCGACAGGCTCGGCGGTCACTGCCTGTTTCCTTGCTCCTACTTTACCATTTCATTTCCGACGCGTAATCTTGATTTTTTGATTCCGCCTCCCACGAGATGAATACCTCGCGTTCCCAATGGTAGGCCCATATCTCACCTTTATTTTCATAACCAATTTTTAGATAAAAATCCTGATCTCCGCCCTTCATTCCACGGCACATCGGATATTTGCTCATCACGCGGTTTGCCCCTTCATGCAGAATGGCGGTCGCTAAACCCTTCCTTCTTTCCCACCAAACAACGCCAAGCGGCTCCAATTCACAATACGGCATCTTCGGGTCATACCAAAGAATCGCAAAAGCACACGGCCGTCCGAGCGGATCCAAAATGCACAAATCCAAGTCCTTATCATAATGTCCCATGGTTCTTAATTCATGGAATGCCGCTGCCCCATGCTCACACGCGTATTGACTTGCACCATACCCAAATGACATTCTATGTACATTAGACAGATAGAAATCCGGCGATGTATGACCGTCAATGATGGTATAGCCATCCGGCAATTTTACCTCAAACGGCTGACCGCTAAAAGGTAACATAAGAAAGTGCTCAGGCCACCCGCCTTTTTGCAATCCGATTTCTTCTCCGAGACGCATAAGTTCCGTATTCCACTTTGGTATCGTGATATTGAGTTCACGTTTGTGAGATTCAGGAATACCGACGCCATACATCTTGGCAAAATTAATCATCTCTTTCAGTAATTCGATTTCCCCGGCCCGCTCCTTTGATTCAAACAAAAAGAATACATCACCCTCGTATGTGCCCTCATTCCAGACACAGCCAACCAGCAAATCGCCTTCCCAGTACATACCGACAGTGTGCTCCCACGCATGCCGAAAACCTGTGAATTCCGGGTGTAATCCATGTGAAAACTCGACTCTGCTAAGCCCTACAATTGGCGTCTCCCATTCATAAGACTTCAAAACAAGTTCAATTAAACGATCATAATCTTTATTCTGATAAAATGAAAAACGATATTTCATGTACTATTTCCTCCTAAAAAAATAATTGATTTCCACTTGGCTGTGCACGATAAAATAATAGAATTATTCTCGCTTTGCTGTATACAATTGACAATGGAATTATTCTCGCTTTGCTGTGCACGATTAATCAAAGAATTTGTGTCTGTAATGTTCACCTCACCAAGTGAATCATTGTATATTGACTCCATCAATCGTGAAATACACAGTTTATATTGGAAATCTGTAATTATCGTAACAGAATTACGTCTGTTTGGCAATTTAATTTTTAGCTACTTATTTCAGTGCATTTCTTCATCCTCTAATAAGCACCACTACAAAAAATATTCTCGTATAACGCGCTCTACCTTTTCCGAATTGATTGGACAAGCGGCCGTTTCATATGTTGTAATCAGATTCATTGAGGGATAAATATCGTAATCCCCGTATGTAACAATTTTATCGGCGACTTTCTTTCGATACTGTCGATGATCCATTAGCCCAAAATGTTCCCAATAAATAATTGTTTCTGTGCGTGGATGACAGATTGTAAAATCAGGGTAGAACTCATTTTCTCCCAACAAAAGCTGACATTCATAACGATAGGGGATTTTGTTTAGTAATAATGCGTTTGCAATAATTACCTCAGATTTTGAGCGGACATAATGATTTGCTATACATTTATGAATCAGATGCTCCGGATTTTTACTACTTTTAGGATAGTCAGCACGTGCCCATTGTTTCATGCGTTCAGACGGAGTTGTAACCAAGTCTTGTAACAATTCTTTGTAACAAGAATTCTCCGAAAGCATTTGCAACGCTTTGTCTTGGCACTTCTCGTATTTCGCAATAAAACTATCTATTAATTGAACCTTTCTTCGATTTTCTTCAATAATGAATGAATCATACTTGCGCAATGCAAGTTCTTCAATAAACTGACGCTTTTTCAATGATACATAGGTGCGTGATGACCCATTACTTATAAGCCACTTCGTGCGATTATCACTCCGACTGTAAACCAAATTTCCTTCCGGTAACACTGAAATAACTTCGGATAGCTGAGCGATTTGTTTTAATAAGCGTTCTCTTTCTTCTTGCATAATGTAAATAATATGAATGACCTCCTTTGTAATGAATTGATGAGCATGATTGCTTTAATAAATTGGCAAATGTCGAATTGCTTTTAATGATGAATAAATGACGATTTCTCTTAGCAATTTGATGAAAGCCTGATTGCTCTTAGTTCTTTGATGAAAGTCTGATTGCTCTTAGTGACCAAATAAATGGCGGATTTCATTATCTGATGACTCGGGATTTTATTCATTTGGAAAATCTGAATGATGAAATAATACCATGTGATGATAAAGATGTTTTAAGATAATTATTTTGATGTTTCAAATCATATCATAATCTAAGATTTATCGCAAGTACCAAAAATACCATCAGTGCTTCTTTGTAACAACGCATCCGGAATATAGTTATCATTCTAGTACTCTTTACAACGTTATTTCTTTCTTAGAATGCTTTTCTCCTTTTGCTGTTGTTTTATGGCTTTACTATGTTATATCTTTCTTAGGATGTTTTCCTTCCTTATTGCTGTTGTTTTTATATGCTTTACATCGTTATTTCTAACTTTTTTAGACTTTTTGTCGTTACCATTACGATTGTAGATGTTTTTTACGCCAATTGACACTCGTGTCACTTTTATTTGGGGCACAAATTTTCTTTATTCATATTTGTGCCCCAAAAATAGGTGTTATGTAAACCATCATTTTCGCTTTATCATAAGCTAAGGGGTACAGATTGCAATAGTGAATATCTATGCCCCAGAAATAGTCAATTTTTCAGCATTATTTCTTGATTCTCTAAAAAGCAAGGGGTACAGATTCAAATAGTGCTTATCTGTACCCCATATTTCAAATTATCGAATACTTATGTAAACCAATTCGTCTCTTTTATCATAACACGAATGCTTTTATCTTAAAAAACACCTAAAATGACATATTCCGACCGCCTCCACGGCGCCTTCAACACCAAAAGAGACTTCTCCAGCCGCCTCCACGGCACCTTCAACACCAAAAGAGACTTCTCCGCCGCCTGTCAGCAACTACTTCTTCACCACAATCGGCATCAATTCCATATAACCGCGTTCTCCGCGCGGCTCTAACTGGATACGTGGATTCTCTTCATCCCATGCATAGCCCGATATCGTCGGATTGTACTTCTTGATTGCATCCCAAACTTCTCCGATAGCATTCTCGTAATCCTCCTCCGCAAACGGTTCTCCGCGAAATACAAGATAATCCGATTTCGGAAGCGTAATCACATCAAAGCCTTCGGGTACCGGTCCGTCATAATCCAATGCGACTTCCACACCCTGAACATACTTTGACGTTCCTGCTTTGATGTATCGATCCGGTAACCAGAGACACACGGGTTCGCCGCTGATTGATTTTATGCTGAGCAGCAATCCCCAGACATCACATCCGACTTCTTCGCAATAACTCCAGTATTCTTCTGCCTTGATACCTCTTTTGATAATCACTTTTCGTTCCGGCTTTTCGATCTTTTCGATAAAAACTGTTTTTACTTTTTCCATTGTTTTGTTTTCCTTTCTCATCTTTTTCGACTGAATTGCGTAAGGTGTAAAAAGATGAATGGGAACAGGTGCGTTCGCGTATTCATGCGGGTTACAACCGAATTCGCGATAAAAAGCACGCTGATAACCGTCGACGCTTTGGAACCCCAC
>CAYMCV010000029.1:9922-17661 GCA_964389005.1 uncultured Lachnospiraceae bacterium
TAATTTTGAGATGTTCGTCTCGTAACTTCAATGCCGATTTTGATAACCGAAGTCTGCGAATATATCCGCTCGGGGTGATTTGAAGCCACTGCGTAAACAGTCGATAAGCATACCAGGGCGAATATACGGCTGCTCTGGCCAGATCCGCTGAAGTAATGTTTTCATAGAGATGTTCTTCTATGTAATCTTGCATTCGCTGAACCGCAACAATTTGCTCTTCCATTCTCTTGCCTCCTTATCGTGAAATCAATATAACAGATGCGAAGGAATTTAATCTCGACTTTTTTTGCTGTTGTTGCATAGTGGTTCCTCTCCAATATCAAGCCGTTTCCCACATGATAATCCCTCTCTGATATCAATGTCGCTTCTCACATGGTAATCCCACTCCGAAACATATCGTTGTCGCATTATGGTTCCGTTCCAAAAATGATGGTACTCCCATCTCTGATGACAATGTTCTCCGCTTGTTTCAGAGAATAGTCATTCGTAGTAGTAAATGCCGACCAATCGGAGCGATTGATGCTAAAATTAATGGTTAGTGTATCCCCATTCGCAATCTTCTTAGCATCTGAGAATTTCATTCGACATACCGTGTCCGCATCCGTCCCCGTGAAATCCTCAAATGTGCCTGTAGCACCGCTTAACGCCTGATAATCACCGCTCTTTGTATTCACTGCAGCATGATAGCAGGCAAAATTCAGTGTCTGTTTTCTGTCTTTGCTAAAAAAGAAGGATATTTCAATGTCATTTGTCGAAATACTTTCACTTCCGTTATTCGTAAAAGTCAACGTCCCGGATAAACTGGTCGAACTGCTCTGCATTCCCGCATAATCCACATTAACTATACAAGTATCGTTTTCTGCACTCTGCTTCTGACTCACACTTCCGCCCGTCCCGGATCCCGACGAACCTCCTTGACTACTACCCGACGAACTGCCCTGACCGTTGCCCGACGAACCTCCTTGACTGCCACTCGGTGAACTGCCCTGATTGCTGCCTGAAGAACCTCCCTGACTGTTGCCCGATGAGCCGCTACCTGTCACAACGCTCTTTCCTGCCTGACTCCCGGATGCCGGTTCCGAACCAAAAATCAACACACCGTCTTCATACAATCCCAGTTTCGTCGCCAATGATACCGAACCCTTTTGTAAGCCTTCATATGACGGGTCGTTGCTGTTGTCCCAAACCCCTTTGGGATTTCGTAACCGAACCTGAATTTCTTTTTTATAAGCATCTTGTCCGCCCGGATAAATATCCGCGCCCGAAAAATCCACCGATAAGTAATAGAGATTCTTATCCTCATCCCAGACTTTAAGTCCGGCGGCATTCCCTGCCTGCATATAATTGGTCGTGACTTCAATATCGGACGCGCTCGCACCAGCCTCGATACACTCAGACAAATCTACATAATAACGTAGTTCCAAATTCTTCGGCTGACGCGCCGGCCATGCCGACTGATTATACACGTAGGCCTTGATTTCGATAAAATCGGATCCATCAACATTGATACCTGCATCCGCATAGATTTCATCAACGTCCGCAACCTCAACCGCGCCAAAATCCTTGAGTGTCTTCCCGTGATAGACGGAATAGAGATTCGCCAGCAACCCTGTAAATCCCGCATTGTAATCACATGCAACTTCATTAGTATTATAATTCGATACGACATCCGTATATCCGTCCGAAGCATCCGGCCCGCCGACCAACGCCCCGTAAAGTGTATGCCGTGCCACCGCCGGTTCGTTCATATTATTACAATAAGACCCTTGCGCCGTTCTGTGATGCGGATTCTGCGGATATTGTTCTCCGTATCCGATTTGATAGGAAAAACCGGTATCTCCCAGTGCATACCCGGCCTGTGCCACCGCAAAATCCCAATATACGGTTTTTTTCTGCGCGGGACACTCCGTCCACTCACTGTACACTGATGCGACAAAAGCCGTCGTGGTTGAATAACGAAGCGAACCCCAACTGTCTAGCCATGCCAGTCCTTTCGGCGAATAGGTAATTCGCTCTCCGCCCGCGGTTCCGTCTGTCCAAAAATCGAGATGTTGCTCCACCGCCTTCGTGTAGGTATCTTTCTTTGTGATACGTGAAAGCAACACAGCCGCACCGATATGAACATCGTCCCAGCATAGTGCCCAGTCATAATCTTGATTTGCATTTTGATAAAAATTCTCCGCATCACTTAAGTAGCTTTGTTCTCCGGTTGCAAGGTACAACCACGTTCCTGCCCACGCCAACTCATCATAAAAACCGCTGTGAGAATTGTAAAAGCCATTTGCCATTGTATAACCTGCATCGCTTTTGGTTGACACCGCAAACGAATACAGTGACTTCGCATGCTCCAGACATGTTTGACTGTATTCCGGGTCTTCCTCCGCAAAAATAAGATTCCCGACTGCGAGTGCCGCCGCCGCTTCCGCTACCACGGCAGACCCCGGATTTTGTTTCGTAACACAGTACGAAGGTCGCTCCATCTGCATCACTTCCGCCGGTCCCCACCAGGAATGGTCGGCACTGCCGTTTCCGACTTGATAATAAAAAACTTCATCCTCCGGATGACACTTTATTAAGTAATCATTAATCCATTTGATATTCCCAAGCGCATATGTCAACTGTCCGCTTTCTTCATATGCCGCCCGGTCCTCATATATCGACCATCCGAGTATCGCAGATGTATACGCCATCGGAAGATTGAACTTCACGTGGTCTCCCGCATCATACAAGCCGCCTGTCAAATCAAGTCCGACATCACTTCCGTCCTTCATACCGGAATCCCCGCGCCAATTGCATCTGCTCTCCTCCGGCAAATCACCGGAACGCTGCAACTCATAAAAAAGAAGCGACTTTTGCAATGCTTCCCCATAATTATGTTTACCGATTCCTTCAACCCCCTCGTAACCGCTTCCATTTTCAGAGAGATTTCCGGTCGAAATGACTGCGCCTGTTTTCCCATCATCCGGTTCCGACGACGATGTCTCCTCCGACAGTTCTGTTGACGGATTCTTATCATCTGCTAGGTCATTTTTGTCTACATCTGTCGATGTTTCCCCCGTGATCGTCTGCTCCTGCGTCGAAAGCAATTCGTTAGTCTCCTGCCTTCCCTTCACGATAAGCATAATCACTGCAACAACTATAATTGTCATAAATATCAAAAGCGCCGCTGCCGATACTGCAAGAATCACGATTCCTTTTTTACGTTTGCTGTCCTGACCTTCGTTCTCCTTCATATGTCGTTCGTCTCCTTTTATCTGTTAAGATAGGAACAGTATAACAAAAATATCGATAAAAAGAAATACAAGAAAAGTTGAAAAAACCTATGGAGTTTCCTTGCCAATTTGAAATGAATACAGTATAATTTTTATGTGGTTTGACGTTTTCTGACAATATAAGCAAAGGGGTATAGATGCATGAGATTGATAACACGTTCTGATTTTGACGGTTTGGCTTGTGGGGCACTGCTGAAAGAAGCCGGAATTATTGACAGTTGGAAGTTCGCACATCCGAAGGATTTGCAGGATGGACTTGTTGAGATTAACGAGAATGACTGTCTTGCCAATGTTCCATATGTCGAGGGTTGCGGACTTTGGTTTGACCATCATTCCAGTGAACACGAGCGAAATGAACTGGAGGGGAAATACAAAGGTGAGAGCCGTCTTACACCTTCCTGCGCACGTATTATTTACGATTATTACGGCGGTCGCGAGCGTTTTTCGCACTTTGACGATATGATGGAAGCAGTTGATAAAGTCGATTCCGGCAACCTTACCATTGAAGACATTCAGAATCCGAAGGGTTGGGTCTTGGTCGGATTCCTGATGGATCCGAGAACCGGTCTCGGCAGATGGCGTGATTTTACCATCTCCAATTACCAGTTGATGGAGCAGTTAATGGAAGCCTGCCGCACGATGAGTACAGAGGAAATTCTGAATCTTCCGGATGTACGTGAGCGAATCGATGTCTATTTCGAACAGACGGCAATGTTTACCGAGATGGTGAAGAAGTATACCCGCGTCGAGGGTGATTTGATTATCTCCGATTTGCGTGGTGTCAGCCCGATTTACTCCGGCAATCGCTTCATGATTTACAGCATGTATCCCGAGCAGAACATTTCCATCTGGATTGTTGACGGCAAAGGCGGACTCGGTTGCTCCTGCGCAGTCGGATACAGTATTTTGAACAGAACATCGAATGTGAATGTCGGAAGCCTCATGTTGAAGTATGGCGGCGGCGGACATAAAGCAGTCGGTACCTGCCAATTTACAGACGAGAACAAAGACGCTCAGATTCAGAATTTGATTAATGACATTGTGAACTATAAAGAAGACTGATTCGTTATTTCATAAGCAACAGAAGTGCAAATTGCACTTCTGTTTTTTTTGTCGCATGCATATACATAACTAAATAATTACCAGGAAGGAATATCTATGTTCCGTTTTTCCGGTTTCTTTGATTGCAACGCTTCTTTTCTGAGCCGTGCGGATGACTTTCGCCACACGTTATCGGAAATGAGCAGTTCTCTTTTTTATGCTAAAAATGACAATACAAGTTCGCTGTTGACAAATTGCTGCGGTCTCATTTCAGAAACGCTTCCGCATACGAATATGACAACCGGTATTACATCCATAAACATCGGCGATTGTAAGTTTCATGCCGTAGTAAACGGCGAACTCTATAACACCAAAGAACTTTTTGCCGATTTGCGTAATACCGGTCTTAAAGTTGATTCAACACGCCCCGCAGACTTATTGCTTGCCGGATTCATCAGGTACGGTACCGCTTTCTTCCGCTCTTTGGAAGGTTGTTTCTCGGCATGTATCTACGCAGAAGACCTGCGAGAACTCTACTTAATCCGCGATTCCTTTGGCACCAAACCCCTTTTCTATACTTTCATCGGCAATTGTCTCGTTTTTTCCGTTAAGTTAAAAAGCCTGCTTGCATTTCCCGGCATTACGCCCAAGTTGGATTACAATGGCTTGAATGAAATCTTTTCTTTGGGTCCCGGCGCTACACCGGGTTGTGCTGTTTTGGATGGTATGTGCGAAGTTCTGCCGGGGCATTATCTTCGCTGTAATCACCTCGGTCTTCATACGGAATCCTATTGGCGCTTATCGGCACATCCACACACGGACAACTACAAAGATACCGTTGAAAAGACCTCGTTTCTCGTTTCCGATGCCGTAAAGCGGCAAATGTCAAATGCTAAAACTATCGGAACCCTTTTATCGGGCGGTCTTGATTCTTGTATCGTTTCCGCTCTATGCGCCAAAGAATTGTCCGCAAACCATCAAACACTAACCACCTTTTCTTTTGATTATGAAGGCAATTCCGATTACTTTGCATCCAACGCTTATCAGCCTTCCGAAGATTATCCCTATGTGCAAAAAATGTCGGCTGAAATCAACAGTACGCACCATGTACTTGTATGCCCGCAGGAGACGCTTGTCGATCGGTTGACGGATTCGCTGTCCGCGCATGACTTACCCTGTATGGCAGACATCGACTCCTCGCTAAACTATTTTTGCGGTGAAGTTGTCAAAAAATGCGATGTGGTTCTGACCGGTGAATGCGCCGATGAGGTTTTTGGCGGCTATCCTTGGTTCTATAAGGATGAACTGCTCTCCCTGAATACATTTCCGTGGATGCCCACACTGACCCCACGACGTTCACTGTTAAAGCACGATTTTGCAGAAGCACTTCATATGGAAAAATATGTGCAAAAAACATACCATTCATTTTTAGCCAAAGTGCCTTATCTTCCGGAGGATTCTCCGGAAGACCGTGTGCAGCGGCGTATCGGTTACCTAAGCCTCTACGGATTCATGCAGACACTCCTCAATCGTATGGAGCGTTGCAGCAGTTACCACGGATTGACAGCTCGTGTTCCTTTTGCCGACCGCCGTTTGGTCTCGTATGTGTTCAATATTCCGCGGCAAATGAAGTATATTGACGGCGTTGAGAAACACTTGTTGCGGAGTGCCTGCGGCGCGCTTCTTCCGACATCAATTCGTAATCGAAAGAAAAGCCCCTTCCCAAAAACCTACCACCCGCTGTATGAGCAACTTTTAGCCGCACGTTTACGTGATGTGCTTTCAAGCCAAAATGCGCCGATAAAACAATTCCTTGATGCAGATGCCGTTCACCGATTTCTCGAAAGCCCCAAGAATTACGGTTCTCCATGGTATGGTCAATTGATGGCGGGACCACAGATGATTGCTTATCTTCTGCAAATCAACCAATGGATGCAAGAGTATCAAATTGAGATTCATGTGTAAATCCGGAAATGATTGGTAACTTACGAACCGGAATGTGCAATCAATACCGGCTGAATCTGCTTCCCCTCTGCCGCCGCAATAATGGTTTCCGACAGCATCGGCACTTTGGCAATCAGTGAATTGGGTTTTTTACTGCAATCATCCTGCCCAAAGGGGACAAAATAAAAATACTTCGTATTCATCAAATAACCGATATTCTTAAAATTTGCAGCAAGCGCGTCATTTGTCGATATACTGATAACGACAGGACGCGCATTGCGCACATGCGCTTTTACCGCCATCAATACCGGCGTATCCGTAATTCCGCTTACAATCTTCGCTATGGTGTTCCCCGTACAGGGCGCAACCGTAAGCACATCCAAGTAAGCCTTGGGGCCGATGGGTTCTGCCTTGGTAATACTGTCAATGATTTCCTTCCCCGTGATGTCTTCCACGCACGTGCGAAAATCTTTTGCGCGGAAAAATCTGGTATCTGTAGTTCGTATTGTATCGGAAAATATGGGGAAAACATCGGCACCCATATCACACAATTTCTTCATTTCCGCGAGAATTTTATCCAAAGTACAAAAAGAACCGGTAATTGCAAAACCGATTTTGCTCCCTTTCAACTCCATATTTCCCCTTTCCGCTTATAAAACAGCCTCACTGTTTTTAGTCTCAAACACCTTGCATACGGCCTCTGCCAATATTTCTCCCGAAGCCTTCGGCGCATAGATTCCCGGAAGGCTGCCGCACAACTTGGCAGTGATGCCGCTTTTGGCGCAATATAGAAAATCCGTTCCACCGGGTTTGGATGCAATGTCAATGATGACCGTATCGCGGCTACATTCGCAGAGATTACGCTCCGTCAAAACCGGTGCCGGAATTGTGTTAAAAATGTATTGATATCGGGCAAATTGCACGGCATCCTGTGATAACCTAAAAACATCGTACCCCATGGCCTCCGCAAGGCTCAATGCCTCCGCATTGCGGCATGATACACAAACGCGTGCCGACAATCCTTTCAGTTTTTCCGCAAGTACCTGCGCGCAACGACCGTATCCCATCACCAGACATCGACTGCGATGCAGATTTCCTTTCCCTGCAATGATTGCCTCGGCGATGGCACCTTCCGCTGTAGCCACTGCATTTTTCAGCGCGACGGAGGCATCTTTCATAAAATCAATGCAAATTGCCTCTTTTGCTTCCAGTCGTGTCTGAAAATCTACAGAGAATAAGCCGCCAAAAACATAGTTTCCACGCTGAACCGCCTGCACCATTTCCTCGAGAAGCAGGGTATTTCGACAATCCGGCATGCGCACAGTCTTGCCGTCGACGCTAAACGGAATCGGAAGCACCCAGAAATCAACATACTCCGGCAGTGCAGTGACACTTGTAATCATTTCTTCCTGTTGCGGACACTCAATGTGGTATCCCTCAATGCGATATCCAAACCGTCGTAATGCTTTTGCCAGATAGAAC
>CAYMCV010000029.1:17671-18453 GCA_964389005.1 uncultured Lachnospiraceae bacterium
GGTACCCAGTGGGCCAGCGCCTGTGCCGCGGTGGCGGCTGTCGAATTCACCGGCGCCAACCATGGCGTCGATGATGTGGTCGACGAGCGCAGGCATGGGGACCGCTGCCTGCGTCGCCGCACGCAGATCCTTCACCTGGACGATGCCCGCCGCAATTTCGTCGCCGCCAATGATAACACCCTTCATATGAAAACCTCGTGATTTTATAGTACGTTTCGTTATAGACCAACTCTCCGTTGCTTCGTATTTACGGCTTTCATAGCCGTATCAAAAACAAAAGCCTTGCGGTATATCATAAGATATGCCTCAAGGCTTGACTCTGTGATGTTCTATATTGGGAACTATTCAGAACTGTTCCTATTCATCAGCGAATCGATTACTTCATAAATCTCATCTCTTCCCTGCTTATTCAGTGCGGAAAATGGCAAAATAACGCATTCCTTCGATGCCTTCAACGTATCGCGAATCAGTTTGATTTGCTTCTGTATCTGACTGCGACTGATTTTATCCGATTTTGTTGCTATAATTGTAGGTTGATAGCCTTGATGCAATATCCAATCGTACATCAACTTGTCATTTGCTGAAGGCTCATGGCGTATGTCAAGTAGCAAAAAAACACACTTAAGTTGCGTGGATTTCTTCAAATAACGCTCAATCATGCGCCCCCACTTCTCTTTCGTTTCCACCGAAACCTTGGCATAACCGTATCCGGGTAAATCCACAAAATACAATTCACCGTTGATATTATAAAAATTAATTGTCTGCGTTTTGCCCGGCTGCGC
>CAYMCV010000029.1:18463-23068 GCA_964389005.1 uncultured Lachnospiraceae bacterium
CAGCGTGCCATGGTCTGTGAGGGTCACGGGCAGCGGCTGCGCACTGGTGCGTGCATAAGATTTGCGATTCATCAATGCATTGATGAGGGAGGATTTCCCGACATTGCTCTTGCCCGCAAACGCAATCTCCGGCAATGTGCTCGGCGGAATCTGACTCGTAATCCCCAGCACCGTCTCAAGATTCACTGTTTTGATTATCATATTTTCTCCGTTTCGAGTGTTGCAAGCGCAAACACTTCTTCCATCTTCTCCACATAACAAATATTTAAACCATTCGTTATTTCTGTCGAGATTTCTTCCACATCTTTTCGGTTATCGGCAGGAACAAGTACCGTCGAAATGCCTGCCGTCTTGGCAGCAAGTATCTTTTCCTTCAATCCGCCGACAGGTAAAACGCGCCCGCGTAACGTAATCTCACCGGTCATGGCAACGTCTGCTTTTACCTGAATTCCCGTGACTGCCGAAAACAAAGCGGTCGCCATCGAAATTCCTGCGGAGGGACCGTCCTTTGGAACCGCACCTTCCGGAATATGAATATGGAAATCGTTCTTTTTGAAAAAGTCCTTCGCCACATCATATGCCTTGGCTACGGAACGAACATAACTCATTCCCGCCATGGCTGACTCTTTCATAACGTCACCCATCTGACCGGTCAATTTCATCTCTCCGCTACCCGGCATGACGTTAACTTCGATTTGCAAAGTCGCTCCGCCTACGCTTGTCCATGCAAGTCCGCGAACAACACCAATCTCGTCATTTTCATTTTTATGCTCTTTTTGGTATCTCGGTTTTCCGAGGTATCTCTCTATATTTACATTTGTAACCTTAATCTGCTTTTTTTGTCCCTGCAGGATTTCACGTGCCGCTTTTCTGCATATTTCGCCTAACTTCCGCTCCAATTCACGCACACCCGATTCCTTGGTATAACACTGAATCACCGTGCGAAGCGCAGCATCGTTCATACTGATGTTCTGCATCGTCAATCCGTTCTTTTTGAGTTGCTTCTCCCACAGATGCTCTTTGGCGATATGGAACTTCTCATTCGCCGTATAACTGGTCACCTCGATTAATTCCATACGGTCCAAAAGCGGCCGCGGTATATCGTTGGCCGAATTGGCGGTTGCGATAAAAAGGACTTCGGATAAATCAATCGGTATCTCGATATAATGGTCGCCGAACCTGCAATTCTGCTCCGAATCCAGCACTTCCAACAAGGCTGCCGCAGGATCTCCTTTATAGTCACTCCCCAGTTTATCGATTTCATCAAGCAACATCAATGGATTTTTTACACCTGCCTGTTTCAGGCCCAACGCAATTCTTCCCGCCATAGCGCCGACATACGTCTTCCGGTGTCCGCGTATTTCCGCTTCATCTCTGACACCGCCCAAACAGATACGGATGTACTTTTTGTTCAAAGCCTCCGCAACCGAACGTGCTATGGAGGTTTTTCCGGTACCGGGAGGTCCCACAAGACAGATAATCGGACTCTCACCCTGCCGGTTTAATGCTCTGACAGCTAAAAATTCCAAAATGCGTTCCTTCACCTGTTCAAGACCGTAATGCTGTTCATTGAGAATTCGTTCCGCACGTTCGATGTCAAGATTGTCCTTTGAAACCTTCTGCCACGGCATCTCCAACAAGGTCTCGATATAGGCGCGCTCAACAGCGCTCTCGGAACTGCTTCCCGCAACCGAGCGAAAACGCGAGATTTCTTTGCGGATTTTTTCTTTTACTTCCTTGGATGCTTTGAGATGGCGCAAATCCTCCTCGAATTGCTCCGCATCAGGTAAAATATCGTCTTCGCCAAGTTCTTTCCTGATATACTGCATTTGCTCACGCAACAAAAACTCACGCTGCCGTTTTTCGGTCTGTCCCTTGGTTTTCTCGGTCAATTCTGTTCGAACTTTCGCAATCTCCAACTCATTTTGCAAGAGTTTTATCAATATCTCGAATCTGTCCTCCTGCCCCTCTGCTTCCAAAAGACGCTGTTTCTCCCGATAGTGAAACGGTAACAGAATCATCACCTGCTGTAACAGCAAATCATAATCATACACATCATTCCAACCATCCCCGAGTTTCTTCTCAAGTTGCGGTTGCGTTGCCATAAAAGCACCAAGAAGCTCTTTGAGCATTCGCATGCGTGCTGTTTTGGCGCTCTCATCCAAATCAATCATTACAAGCGGATAATCTTCCACTTCCGCCAGCAGATAAGCACTCTCCTCTTCACAAAAGCCAAGCAACTTGGCGCGGCTCACGCCATCCACGAGTACTCTGGCAATCTTGTTTTGTAATTTGGTAATCTGCTTAATTGTGACAATTGTTCCGACATGAAATAAGCCGTCAAAAGTAGGTTCTTCTTCCTGCGCATTGTCCTGCGTCACCAGAAAAATTCTTTGGTCTGTCTTCATTGCCTGTTCCACAGCCAAAATAGACTTCTCGCGACTCAAATCAAAATGTATTAACATTTGCGGTAATACGGTAAGTCCCCGCAAGGCTACTGCGGGGACAAAGTTTTTCATCTCATTTTCTTTTTCCATATCTCTGCCTTCCATACGGTGTTACCATCGCTTCTTCGGCGCTAATAAGTTATTTATGTCCAATCAGTGGTTGCTTGATTCCTTCCACTGCGTCTTTCGTGATAGTACAGGAGAGAATCGTATCATCCGAAGGAATTTGATACATCGCATCCATCATGGTACGTTCCATAACGGAGCGTAATCCACGCGCACCGGTTTTTCTCTCGAATGCTTCATGCGCAATTGCACGAATCGCATCTTCTTCGAAACTCAATTCCACGGAATCCAGTTCGAACAACTTCTGATACTGTTTTACCAAAGCATTCTTCGGTTCCATGAGGATTCGTACCAGTGCATCCTCATCCAGACCTTCCAATGACACATTGATGGGAACACGTCCCACAAACTCCGGAATCAGACCGTACTTCACGAGATCCTGTGGTAATACTTCCTGTAATAACGCATTGATTTCGTAATCACGTTTCTCGGAAATTACCGCATTGAAACCGATGGATTTCCGATCAAGTCGTGCTTCTATAATTTTATCCAGTCCGTCAAACGCACCGCCGCAGATAAAAAGAATATTCGTGGTATCAATCTGTATCAGTTCCTGATGCGGATGCTTTCTGCCGCCTTGCGGGGGAACACTTGCAACGGTTCCTTCGACAATTTTTAGCAGTGCCTGTTGAACGCCCTCACCGGAAACATCACGCGTAATGGAAACGTTCTCGCTCTTTTTGGTAATTTTATCTATTTCATCAATATAAACAATACCGTACTGTGCACGCTCAACATCATAATCCGCTGCCTGAATCAACTTCAGCAGAATGTTCTCAACGTCTTCACCGACATATCCTGCCTCCGTTAAGGTCGTCGCATCGGCAATCGCGAACGGTACATTGATTATCTTCGCTAATGTCTGCGCCAGATAGCTCTTGCCGGAACCGGTCGGCCCGATCATGATGATGTTGCTTTTTTGCAGTTCTACGCCCAAATCCTTCGGTGCCATGATACGTTTGTAGTGATTATATACCGCAACGGAAAGGACCTTCTTCGCCGCTTCCTGTCCGATGACGAAATCATCAAGATACTCTTTGATCTGAACCGGTTTTAACAGGTTGATTTCCTGCTCTTCCGCATCAAATTCACGCTCGTCACATTCCTCTTCAATAATATCGGAACAAACATCAACGCATTCATCACAGATAAAAACGCCCGCCGGTCCGGCAATCATCTTGCGTACCTGCTCCTGTGTCTTATTGCAGAAAGAGCATCTGACCTTGCCCTCTGTATTCTTTCCTGCCATGTTAAGTTATTTCCTTTCCATCGTCTTATGCGACGCAATGACCTTGTCAATCAAACCATAAGCAACGGCTTCTTCCGCCGTCTTCCAGTTATCGCGATCGGTATCTGCCGCGATGACATCATAAGGTTGCCCTGTCTTCTCGGCCAATATACGATTTAACCGTTCTTTGGTCTGTGAAATGTGCTTCGCCGCAATCTCAATTTCAGTCGCTTGTCCCTGTGCACCGCCAATCGGCTGGTGAATCATGATTTCTGCGTTCGGAAGTGCAAAGCGCTTTCCTTCTGCACCGCCTGCAAGCAAAAATGCGCCCATGCTGGCTGCCATACCGATGCAAATGGTTGATACGTCACATGTAATGTACTGCATCGTATCATAAATAGCCATACCGGAGGTTACGGAACCGCCCGGGCTGTTGATGTATAAATGAATGGCCTTATCCGGATCTTCTGCTTCCAGAAACAACAACTGTGCAATGACAACACTTGCGCTGACATCATTCACTTCTTCGCCCAAAAAAACGATTCTCTCTTTCAATAAGCGGGAATAAATATCATAAGAACGCTCCCCGCGACTTGTTTGTTCAATGACATAAGGTACCAAACTCATATTCTTCTCCTATCCGAGTCAATTGTAATATTATTTTTCAACTGCACTCTCAATAACCAAATCAGCCGCTTTACGTACGGCAATGTCTGCCTTCATCTCTTTGGTTCTTTCTTCATCCAAAAGATCCTTAATCTGCTGAACTTCCATCTGATAGGTCTCTGCCATCTTCTGAAGTTC
>CAYMCV010000030.1:0-23037 GCA_964389005.1 uncultured Lachnospiraceae bacterium
TGCTTGGATTTTCCCTGTTCTGATAACGGCCCTTACCATATATTCCGGAACAATTACAGGGATTACTACAGGCACCTATTTGATTCTGGTGGCAGTTTCGTTATCCGATGCGCCTCTTGGCATTTTCTTTTTATACTTTATCGTAGGCATTTTTGCTGCTGTTTTGTTTCACAAATTAGATGATCGTTTTAGAATTGCATTACCAATTGTAGGCGCATTATCGGTACATGCGGTTTCTTTAATCGCACAGGTTGTGTTTTTCATTTCCGGTGTTACACAAATGGAATCATTTCTGATGCCGGCCATCAACCTAATCATGAATGCGATTCTGTACTTTATTCTGATGAAGATTTACAGTGCGAGTGTGACACACAGATATCGCGAAATATATCAAACGATCAACGATCAGGAATATGCTGCAACTAAAAGATAATAACCCGGACGCATATTATCATGCGGTACATACGGCTTACTTCGCGGAACGTATTGCAGATCTTCTTCATGCAGACAAGCTCCTAAGTAAAGGCGGTAGTTATTATCTTGACATCGACGAACATGATGATTTATCATTTCCGCCTCCGCTTCGCGTACTTTTGAGTGAATTGCAAAGCCAAGATATTTATTCAAAAGAAGCGGCAATCGTATATATCTCCGGAACAGTTATATCAAATGTTTCCAAACAACTGCATGACCGACCGAATTTAGATTTGAACTACAATAACATCATTGAAGATGCGTTTGAACAGATTTATAAGGACGGAGTTTTGAATCAGGTTTGTGTTACATTCCAAGAATTGCATCAAATGAAAAAATTCTTTATCAAAGAACAGATCTATTTTGATTTTTTAAGATAAAAACGGAGGAAATCATGCTGTATTTAGAAAATGAATCTGAATTATCGCCCGATTTTGATTTACATGAGATAGCTTTGCAAGTTATTACACATGTTATGAAACGAGAGGGATGTCCTTATGAAACGGAAACGTCCGTTCTCATAACAAATAATGACGAAATTCGTAAGTATAATAAATCTTATCGCGGAATTGATAAAGAAACGGATGTACTTTCCTTTCCAAATTCAGATTTTTTACATCCGGCAGATTTTACCGAATTTTGTAATCAAAAAGATGCGGAACATTTCAACCCGGAGACCGGTGCATTCGTTTTGGGAGATATTATGTTATCGGCCGATAAAATTACAGAACAGGCACTTGCATACAATCACAGTGTTTTACGCGAATATGCTTTTCTAATTACGCATAGCGTCTTACATCTTATCGGATACGACCATATGGATGAAGAAGAAGCGAAAACGATGGAAGATAAGCAGAATCAGTATTTGGAAGAACTTCAGATTACCAGAGCATAGAAACGAGGTTAACAATGGAAAACCAAAAAAAACGTAAGTGGAATGGTTTCATATTACAGGGAGGAATATTGGCGTTTGCGGGAATTATCGTGCGCTTGATTGGATTGATACGCAGAATCCCCTTAACCAATATCATAGGTGATGAAGGAAACGGTTATTATGCAGCAGCATATGAAGTATATGCCATTATCCTGATGATTTCATCTTACAGCCTGCCGCTTGCGGTTTCTCGCTTGGTTGCGGCCAGAGTCAGCAGAGGTCAATATAAAAATGCCAAGAGAATTTTCAAAGGTTCTATGGCGTTTGCAATTGTTTCCGGCGGTATTGCTTGTTTATTCATGCTGATTTTTGCAAATTTTCTTGCCGGAACGGTTATGTCGGAACCAAGAAGTGCATTGGCAATGCAGATACTTGCACCAACCTTACTCGTTGTGGCGGTAATGGGAGTTTTTCGCGGATATTTTCAAGGGCTTGGCACCATGACCCCTACAGCCGTCTCGCAAATTGTTGAACAAATCTTTCTTGTAATATTTTCACTTTTGGGTGCATATTTAGCGTTCAATCGCGGCGTTCTAATCGGAAATCTCAAAATGGATGAGAATTTTGCGGCAGCAAACGGCGCTGCAGGCGGAACCATCGGATGCTTTATCGGCGCAATCAGCGGACTTGCATTTTTGGCTTTTTTATTCATAGTTTCTTCTTCCAATCGGAATCACAATGAATTAAAAGATGTCACAAAGAAAACCGAAGACTACACGCAGATTATGCGAATTTTAATCATGACAATTGTGCCTGTAATTTTAAGTACGGTTGTATATAATATCAGCGGTGTGCTAAATCAGATGATTTTTAACAAATACATGGTCAGCATCGGCGAAATCGATTTGAAAACCTTTCAGTGGGGCGTTTACAGTGGAAAATATAAAGTTCTGATTAATATTCCGATTGCCTTGGCGAATGCAATGTGTTCCTCCATTGTTCCAACGTTGGCGAACAGTATTGCAAATCACAATCGTGCACAGGCAAGAGATAAGGTTCGCTCCGTTATTCGTATTACGATGATGATTTCCATTCCATGTGCAGTCGGTCTTGCGGTTCTCGGAAAACCGATTGTAGACATGCTGTTTACGGGAGAGATTGATTTGGCGGCGCAAATGCTTTATGTCGGAACGGCCTCCGTCATATTTTATGCTTTATCCACTTTGGGAAACGGAATTTTGCAAGGAATCGGTAAAATGCGAATTCCTGTTATCAATGCCTTAATTGCACTCCTCTTACAACTCGGTGCGCTTTATGTGATGTTAAAATATATGAATCTCGGTATTTTTTCTGTAGTTTATGCCAATATCATATTCTCAATAATCATGTGTGTACTGAATCATCTTGCTATTCGTAAACACTTGGAATATCGACAGGAATGGCGTCGAACATTTTTGGTACCGTTTATGGCTGCGGCAGTCATGGGGTTGATTGCATTTGGCATTTATCAACTGTTCCGTCTTTTCTTGCCTTACCAGGCGGCAACAATCATTGCGCTTGTAATTGCAATGATTGTTTATGCAGTTCTTTTCATTCTGTTACGGGGAGCAACGGAAAAAGAACTAACGGAACTTCCTTGCGGACGAACCATAGTGAAAGTATCAAAGTTACTACACTTAATCCGATAAATTATAACGCATAAAAATGATTCTAATTGTTGATACTAACACCATAAAACATGAATTAGTCTTGTGGGAGTGAAGAACAACATGCATCGAATCATAAAAATCGCCTTGAATATTGCTCTGTTTAGTTTTGTTGGTTTGTTTGGATTTACATTTGGCGTGGTGTACTGTATGTTTACGACACCGAAGATTGTTGCGCCGATTTTACCAAGTGAAACGGTTTCGGAAGAACTTCCCGAAACAGAAAGCGTTCGTTCGGTTATCCAACAGGAATTTGTTACCACGTACGATACAAATTTTATTGTTCTTTCTTATGATATTACGACAGGCGAAGAAAGCGAAGAGCGTACAGAGATTCCGGAGCAGTTCATCGGAAAGACAAGAGACGAAGTCGAGATTATGCTGAGGGAGTCCTCCAAATCGCCTTCTTTGTCTGAGCGTGAAAAAGGCTTTGTTTCATCGAAATTGGAACGCTTTTCTCAAGATGAAGTTGTAGTATGGAAACTGTATGCAAGCGAAAAGGAAGAAGAAGGCTTTTTTCTGATTGCTGAGGAAGATTTGATTGTTGTATATATGGCCGATCGTGAAACCATTTATATGCACACCGGAATTCATCTGAATGAATTACCTGACAATACGAAAACTGAAATTATTAATGGGAAAATGATTCAGTCAGTGGAAGAACTATATTATTTTTTGGAATCATACACCAGTTAGTCGGAGGTTAAGTGTGAACAAACGTTTAAAAATTGCGATTATCGGAGGCGGTGCCTCCGGAATGACAGCCGCCATATATGCCGCTGATCAACGGGCTGATGTTACGATATTGGAACATAAAGACAGAATCGGCATCAAAATTCGTTCGACAGGAAACGGCAAGTGCAATTTTTCGAATGAGTCGATATCCGTCTCGGACTATCATACAGACGATGAGAATCTCCTTGCTTATTTGCTTCAACAATTTCATACACAGGATGCAATTCGTTTCTTTGAAGATTTGGGTCTGATGGTTAAGGTTAAGAACGGCGGTCTCTATCCTGCAAATGAACAGGCATCCGCAGTTTTGGAAGTTTTGATGTATCGCTTACGTGAATTAAACGTATCCATACATACAAACGTTTCGGTCAACAGTATACGGCTTGACCAAAGAAGTCAACAATATTACATTGATTGTTCGTTAGGACATTTATCCTTTGACCGTGTCATTCTCGCATGCGGTGGAAAAGCAACTTTCAATACAGGCTCTGACGGAAGCGGCTATGTTCTTTCGAAGCAACTTCAATTATGTGTCAGTGAATTATACCCCGCATTAACAGGGCTGCGAGCAAAAGGTAATTTTTGGAAGCAACTTGCCGGTATTCGGTGTAACTGTTCCTTAAGTCTTTTGGCCGATGGAAAAGTAATAGCGGATGAATCGGGAGAATTACAGCTTACAGACTACGGTCTATCCGGCATTCCGATATTTCAACTAAGCGCACAGGCAGCGATGTATTTGGCAAAGGGTAACAGAACACAGATTGTAATTGACTTTTTACCCAAAGTAACAGTTGATGAATTGATGGAATATATCAAGCGCAAACTACCACATACCAATACTTATACCGCAGAAGAATTTTGGGTTGGTACCATACATAAGAAATTGATTCCATTCTTCTTAAAACGTCACGATATTTCCCCCTCATGTATGGCCAAAGACGTAACAATGTCGCAATGGGAAATGATTTGTTCCGATATCAAGGGATGGTTGACGGAAATAAAAGAGAGTAATGGCTTTGCGCAAGCACAGGTGACAGCCGGTGGTGTATTATTATCCGAAATAACGAATACCTGTGAATCCAAAAAACTCCCGGGATGTTACATCATCGGAGAACTTTTAAATGTTGATGGCAGGTGTGGCGGGTACAATCTGCATTTTGCATGGGCAAGCGGTAAAATAGCCGGTTGTGCTGCAGCGAAACGGAGCGACGAATGATACAGATACAGCAGTTAAAAATTTCTCCAAACGCTGATGAAGCGATGTTGATAAGACAATTGTCGAAAGCATGCGGAGTCAGGCCGGAAGAAATTCTTGAATACAGAATTATCAAGAAATCCATTGATGCAAGATACAAGCCGGAGATATATGTAATTTTATCCTGCGCGGTTTCATTGACTGACAAGCAAGAAAAACGAGCAATCCATATGAGCCATGGAAAAATTACACCATATATTGAAAAGCCATACGTCTTTCCATCAAACGGAACGAAACCTCTTTGCAATCGACCGGTGATTATCGGAGCGGGTCCTGCCGGACTCTTTTGTGCATACTTTTTATCCAAAGCAGGTTTTAAACCGCTGATTGTTGAACGCGGTGAGTGCATGGAGCAAAGGACGAAAACTGTAGATTCATTCTGGAAAGGCAATCCATTGAATTCCGAGAGCAATGTGCAATTTGGTGAAGGCGGTGCCGGAACCTTTTCGGACGGCAAACTGAATACACTTGTCAAAGACAAGGAAGGTCGCGGCATGGAATGCCTTAGAATCTTTCATCAGATGGGCGCACCCGAATGTATCATGTATGACAGCAAACCGCATATTGGGACAGAGGTATTGAAAGAAGTCATTATGAATTTGCGAAAAGAAATCATCTTACTGGGCGGAACATTTTGCTTTTCGACCAAATTAACCGCAATTCATCACCACGACCAAAGCCTTACCGGGATCACAATCGTACATACGAAAGAGCAAACGGAAGAATACATTCCATGCAACCTGCTGATTACTGCATTGGGACACAGTGCACGCGATACCATTCGTATGTTGTATGAGAGCGGAATGGCAATGGAGCAAAAAAGTTTTGCGGTCGGTCTCAGGATTCAACACTCACAGGAATTAATCAATACTTCTCAATACGGTGAAAATTATCAGGAGCGATATAACAACCAGCTTCCGCCCGCGCCGTATAAGTTAACGGCACAGACTGAGTGCGGACGAGGCGTCTACTCTTTTTGCATGTGTCCCGGCGGATACGTTGTCAATGCATCCTCGGAAAAGGGACGTTTGGCAGTGAACGGAATGAGTTATGCAAAACGAGATGGAATCCATGCAAACAGCGCCATTGTTGTAACGGTATCCGGAGCCGATTTCCAAGATGAAAGTCCGCTTGCCGGTATATGCTTTCAGGAACAATTGGAAGAACGCGCTTTTTCATTGGGAAACGGAAGCATTCCCGTTTCGTTTTACGGTGATTACAAAAATCACAAATTTTCTTCTCCGAAAGAAGACTATGTAGACACACCGTCGGTAAAAGGGGCATTTGCTTATTCAGACTTAAGAAGCCTTCTTCCGGAAGAGTTAAATCAGGCAATTATTGAAGGCATGGAGAAATTCAATCGTCAAATCAAGGGATTTGCGGATGAGCGTGCATTGTTGCTCGGACCGGAGAGCAGAACATCTTCACCTGTTCGGATGATTCGCAATGAAGCGTATGTTTCCAATATTGACGGAATCTATCCTTGCGGAGAAGGGGCAGGTTACGCGGGCGGAATTATGTCTGCTGCGATGGACGGTATCAAAATCGCCGAAAAAATAGCCGAAACCTTTACCGCAGAAAACATTTCTTATATAGACAATTGAAAAGATTTGCGTTAAAATCGCTTATAATGCTAAAAAACGGAATTATCATTCGGAGGAAACCATGGAATCGGTACGTGAGCAAATCAAAGATAAAAAGAGAATTGTAATTAAAATCGGCTCGTCATCTTTACAACACAAAGAAACCGGTCGCTTGGATTATACCAAGATCGAAGTTCTGGTTCGAGAACTATGCGACTTAAAGAATCAGGGAAAAGATGTTGTGTTGGTATCTTCGGGTGCAATTGCTGTCGGAAAACATTCCGTATATATTCCGGATGGTGATGAAAACAGCGTTGCGGTGAAGCAAGCCTGCGCTGCCATCGGACAAGCGAAACTCATGATGGTATACCAGAAAATGTTCGCCGAATACAATCGTACCGCAGCACAGATTCTGATGACCAAAGACACCGTTACCAATAATTTGAATCGTTTGAATGCACACAATACATTTTCGGAACTGTTTAAACTCGGTGCAATACCGATTGTGAATGAGAATGATACGGTTGCAACATATGAAATTACAATTGGAGATAATGACACACTTTCTGCCATTGTAGCGTCGCTGATTGATGCTGATTTATTGATCCTGTTATCGGATATCGACGGTCTCTACACGGACAATCCAAGAACCAATGACAAAGCAAAGTTTATTGATTTGGTTCCAAAATTGACACCGGAAATTCTTGCAATGGCCAAAAATGAAACAGGAAGCGATGTCGGAACCGGCGGAATGAATACCAAAATGATTGCCGCTCAGATTGCAACGGCATCAGGTGCCGATATGATCATTGCAAACAGCGAAGATATACATATTCTACACAGAATTATGGACGGACGATCTTTTGGAACACTGTTTTTGGCCAATAAAGATGAGAATTTTTATCTGGAAGATTATGTGAAAAATTTTGATGTTGAATAATATCGGCAAGATGGGAATGATTAAAAATGAATGAACAAAGCATGGATGATAAAATCACCAGAATCAATGAATTGTATCACAAATCGCAATCCGAGGGATTGACCCCTTCGGAACGAGAAGAACAACTGACACTAAGGAAAGAATACATTGCCAATATTCGTGCAAATTTACGCGGTCAGTTGAATCAAATCAATATACAGGAAACAGATGGGTCGATTACGAATCTCGGTAAGAAATTCGGACAGGAGCAAGCCAATGGAAACACCGATCTCGAAACTTGAACTCAGAACATCGAAATTGCGTGAAAGAGATGCGATTCCGGAAGAACTCCAAAAAAAGTATTCTCATATAATTGCACATACACTGTTTAACAGTGATTTTTATCGTGCTGCAGATACAATATATACATATGTATCGTTTCGTAGTGAAGTTTCAACGATTGAAATTATCACAAAAGCACTTTTAGACGGTAAAAAAGTCTGCTGTCCCAAAATAGTGGATAATAAATTGTTTTTTTATCAGATTGATTCACCTTCGGCATTTCAGTCGGGTTACTTCGGGGTTATGGAGCCGACCGGTATTGACGTCTACGAAGAACCTTCCGACAGCCGCAATCTGATATTGACGCCCGGAAGCGTTTTTGACAGAAACGGTTATCGTATCGGTTACGGCAAAGGATTCTACGATCGATATTTCTGGAAGGCGCATAAAGGAACGCGAACACTCATTGGATTGGCTTATGACATGCAAATTGTGAATGATATTCAACCATCTGTTTTGGATTATCCGGTTGATTATATCATTACCGAAAATGAATTTATGATGTGTAAACACAAAAATCAATGAAGTACATTACCGGTAACATGTACTTTCGGAAAAGGAGTATTTTTATGTATTTAGAAGAATTATGTCAAGCGGCAGTCGGTGCCAAATTGGAACTTCAAAATCTAACAAATGTGCAAAAAAACGAAGCCCTAAAAGCAGTTGCCGAGACGCTAATTGCAGAAAGTGCAACAATCATTGAGGCGAATGCTAAGGATATCGATAAAGGTCGCGAAAACGGAATGCATCCGGGATTGATCGATAGACTTTTATTGAATGAGGAGCGAATCAAAGGAATCGCAGAAGGGCTGTATCAGATTATTCAATTTGAGGATCCGGTTTCGGAAGTTTTAGAAGAGCGCGAACTGTCCGCAGGATTACATCTTCGTAAAGTGAGAGTACCCATGGGTGTCATCGGAATTATTTATGAATCAAGACCCAATGTTACCGTTGACTCGTTCGGTCTGTGTTTCAAAAGCGGAAATGCCGTGATTCTAAAAGGCGGGAGCGATGCCATCAACTCCAATATCGCAATTGTTACATGCATCAAAAAAGCGCTAAAAAGTGTGGGAATTACAGAAAATGCAATTCTGTTGATTGAAAAGACCGACCGAGAAACAACCACCGAATTCATGAAAATGAATCAATATGTAGACCTCTTGATTCCTCGTGGAAATGCGGGATTAATCAATGCGGCACTTAAGAACAGTACGATTCCGATTATTGAGACAGGAACCGGTAATTGTCATATTTTTATTGATGAAACAGCTGATTTGGATATGGCAATCAATATTATCATCAATGCAAAAACACAAAGAATCGGTGTTTGTAACGCATGTGAATCACTGGTCGTTCATGAAAAGATTAAGGATGCATTTCTTCCTTTGTTGAACGAACGACTCAAGGAAGCTCATGTAGAAGTGCGCGGAGATGAAATCACGAAGGGAATACTGTCTGACTGTGTTTTGGCGACAGATGAGGATTTTGCAAAAGAATTTTTAGATTATATTTTATCCATAAAAGTTGTCGGAAACATCGACGAAGCAATCTCACACATCAATCGATACAGTACCAAGCATTCGGAAGCAATCATTACAAAAGACTTCACAAATGCAGACAAATTTCAAAGATGTATTGATTCCGCTTGCGTATATGTTAATGCATCTACAAGATTTACGGACGGATTTGTATTCGGACTCGGTGCGGAAATCGGTATCAGTACGCAAAAATTACATGCACGCGGCCCGATGGGGCTCAAAGAACTGACTACTTACAAATATCTGTTAAACGGGAACGGGGCTGTCAGATAAGTGTAAACACGAAATGGATTCGGAGAATTTATGAAAGAGAATGATATCATAGAAACAAATAGACAATTGTCGGCGATTGAACATGCGAAGCAACTATTGGATGCATATGCGAATACAATCGGACATCGTCCGACTTGTAATGTAACCACCTTCGGGTGTCAGATGAATGCGAGAGACAGCGAAAAATTGACCGGTGTCTTGAAAGCAGTCGGATTCATTTTGATTCCTACGGAAGATGCCGATTTGGTAATCTATAACACCTGTACGGTCAGAGATAATGCAAATCAAAAGGTTTACGGTCATCTTGGCGTACTGCATGGCATGAAGAAGCAAAATCCGCACAAAAAAATCGCATTATGCGGTTGTATGATGCAGGAAGCAAGCGTAATTGAAAAAATCAAAAAAAGCTATCCTTTTGTAGATTTGATATTCGGAACACACAATATTTTTTGCTTTCCGGAACTTTTATGCAATATGCTTTCATCCGATCGAATGATTATTGACATATGGGACAAAACCGATTCCATCGTTGAAGATTTGCCAATTGAACGCAAATATACGTTCAAATCCGGAATCAATATCATGTTTGGATGCAATAATTTTTGTTCTTATTGTATTGTGCCATATGTTCGCGGCAGGGAGCGCAGTCGAGAACCCGAAGAAATTCTGAATGAAATTCGCAGATTGGTTAGCGATGGCGTCGTTGAAATTATGTTGCTCGGACAAAACGTGAATTCTTACGGTAAGAATCTTGATCATCCGATGAACTTTGCGGAACTTCTTGCCGAAATTGAAAAGATTGATGGGCTTAAACGTATCCGTTTTATGACTTCGCATCCGAAGGATTTATCGGATGACTTGATTACGGTTATGAAGAATTCATCAAAAATTTGCATGCATTTACATTTGCCGTTGCAATCCGGAAGCACGCGAATTCTTCATGCAATGAATCGTCGCTATACCAAAGAGCAGTATCTGGAACTTGCGCTCAAAATCAGACGTGAAATTCCTGATATAGCAATTACAACAGACATTATCATCGGTTTTCCGGGGGAGACAGAAGCCGATGTTGATGATACCATTGACGTAATCCGCAAAGTCGGATTCGAAAATGCATTTACTTTTATTTATTCCAAAAGAACAGGGACGCCGGCGGCAGCCATGGAGAATCAGGTCTCACAGGAATTCATAAAAGTACAATTTGAGAGGGTATTAAAAGAAGTACAGGATATGGCTAGAAACAAGGTGTCGCGGTATGAGGGTCAAATCATGGATGCCTTGGCAGAAGAAGTGAATGAACAGGATGAACATCTCATTACGGGAAGGTTGTCCAACAATACCATTGTCCACTTTCCGGGTAGCCCGGAATTGATTGGACAAATTGTTCCGGTTCATCTCATCACATGCAAGGGATTCTATTACATAGGAGAGCTTGTATAAAAATGGAAAAACTAAAACCGAAATTTTTTTCTGTAATGAAAACGTATACCCGAAAACAATTCTTTCGTGATGTCATTTCGGGTATCATTGTTGCAATTATTGCTTTACCGTTATCAATTGCATTGGCATTGGCATCGGGCGTCGGTCCGGAACAGGGTATTTATACTGCAATCGTAGCGGGCTTTGTTATTTCTTTCTTGGGCGGCAGTCGCGTGCAAATTGCAGGGCCGACGGCAGCTTTTGCGACAATTGTCGCAGGCATTGTTGCCAAAAACGGAATGAACGGCTTGGTCATTGCAACCATTATGGCCGGTATCATTCTGATTTTTATGGGATTGTTTCGCTTCGGAAGTTTGATAAAGTACATTCCATTTACCATCACAACCGGTTTCACCTCCGGTATTGCTGTAACCATTGCGATTGGTCAAATGAAGGATTTTCTTGGATTAACGTATCCAAGCGGTGCTTCTTTTATTGAAACCATTGATAAGGCCAAAGCACTCGGAACATATATTACGACCTTTCATTGGGAATCATTGCTTGTCGGTGCAGTATGCCTTTTGATTCTGATTTTTTGGCCCAAAATAAAGTATGTTTCCAAAATTCCGGCATCATTGATTGCTGTATTAGTCGGCATTATGATGGTGCAGTTTTTACCGATTGATGTCAACACCATCGGTGATTTATATACTATCAGCAACAAATTGCCGACGATATCCTTTCCGCAATTTGATTTTGTGACAATCAAGAATCTGATTCCTGATGCGTTTACAATAGAGTACTTGCTGCAATTGAATCATTACTTTCCTGCGTTGTTGCCGATAGTATGGTAAACTCCAAACATCGTTCCAATATGGAACTTGTTGCACAGGGAGCCGGCAATATCTGTTCTGCACTTTTTGGCGGAATACCTGCTACAGGTGCAATTGCAAGAACTGCGGCAAATGTTAAAAACGGCGGAAGAACACCGGTTGCAGGTATGGTTCATGCAATCACACTGTTGTTGATATTGGTTCTTTTGATGCCGTATGCCGCACTCATTCCGATGCCGACCATAGCGGCGATTTTACTCATGGTGGCATATAATATGTCGGAATGGCGAGAATTCAAGTATTTGATAAAGACATCACCAAAAAGTGATATACTGGTATTGTTAACCACATTTGTTCTGACGGTTGCATTCGATCTTGTTGTCGCAATTGCAGTCGGCATCGTTATGGCGGCGTTCCTATTTATGCGTCGTATGAGTGAAGTGACGGAAGTGGAAGGCTGGAAGTATTTGGATGACGAAAACGACCCGGACAGTTTGGATCTCAAGGTTGTTCCGAGTCATACCTTGGTTTATGAGTTGAGCGGACCGTTGTTTTTCGGTGCTGCAGATAAAATCATGAAGATTTCCATGGATGATATGCATAATTGCTTGATTTTACGTATGCGAAGTGTAACCGCAATCGATGCGACAGCAATGCATAACCTTGAGAAAATTTATGAAACGGCAAAGGCGAAGGGGTATACCATCATTTTGTCTCATGTCAATGAACAACCGATGCAGATATTCAAAAAATCCGGATTTGATACGGCAATCGGAACCGAGAATATTCGCTCATGCATTGATGATGCGTTATTACGTGCCGAGGAAATCCAGAAGAATATACAAAATAAATCAAACACGGCAAACGTATGATACGAATTTGTTTTCATTCGTTCTTACCGTATGGAGGATATGATGGCAGAATTAACGCCAATGATGCAACAATATATGGAAACCAAAAAGCAATATCCGGATTGTATCCTATTCTATCGATTGGGCGATTTTTATGAGATGTTTTTTGAGGATGCCATTTTGGCATCCAAAGAGTTGGAAATCACACTGACGGGAAAGGATTGCGGTCAGGAAGAGCGTGCGCCGATGTGCGGCGTACCTTACCATGCGGTCGAGACATATTTAAGCAAATTAATCAACAAAGGATATAAAGTAGCAATCGGAGAACAGGTTGAAGACCCCAAACTTGCAAAAGGATTGGTCAAGAGGGAAGTCGTCAGAATTGTAACACCCGGAACCAATACGAATATGCAATCATTGGAGGAGAGTAAAAATAACTATTTAATGTGTATTCTGTATCTTCCCGATTCCATCGGTCTCTCTGTCGCAGATGTCACCACCGGTGATTATTTTGTGACCGAAGTTGACAATGCAAGAAAATTATCGGATGAAATCACAAGATATATGCCGACAGAAATCATTTGCAATGATGCATTTTTGGTGTCCGATATGAACATCGAAGATCTAAAAGAGCGTTTACATATTTCCGTGTATCCGCTTGCTTCTTGGTATTTTGATGAGAATTCCGGCAGAAAATGCCTAATGAAGCATTTTGGTGTCTCCGCATTAAACGGAATGGGGCTTGAAGATTTTAAAATCGGTCTTTTGGCCGCCGGCGCATTGTTAAATTATCTATATGAAACGCAAAAAACTTCCTTAAGTCATTTTACACAGATTCATCCTTACGCATGTGGAAAATATATGCTCTTGGACAGTTCCACAAGGCGCAATTTGGAATTGACGGAGACCTTACGTGAAAAGCAGAAGCGAGGAACACTTTTGTGGGTTCTTGATAAAACAAAGACTGCGATGGGTGCAAGACTGCTACGTAATTATGTGGAACAGCCGCTGATTGAAAAAGAGGAAATTGTAAGTCGATTGGATGCAATCGAAGATTTGTGCAATCATTCAATCATGCGTGACGAAATACGTGAATACTTAAATCCAATTTACGATTTGGAACGATTACTGACGAAAATAAGTTACCATTCGGCAAATCCGCGTGATTTGATTGCTTTTCGTTCCTCTTTGGAAATGCTTCCGCACATCAAAACAGTCCTGAATGACTGTGAAAGCACCTTGTTACGACAATTGTACGAACAAATTGATGAGTTAAGGGACATTTTTACCCTCATAGACAATGCAATTGTTGATGATCCTCCAATCGCAACGAAAGAAGGAGGCATGATTAAGGCAGGTTATAACGAAACGATTGATCGCTTTAGAAGTGCCAAAAGTGATGGGAAACAATGGCTTGCAGCGTTGGAAGTCACAGAACGGGAGCGTACCGGCGTCAAAAATCTCAAAATTAAGTATAACAAAGTATTCGGTTATTATATCGAGATAACAAATGCTTATAAAGATATACAATTGCCGGAAGAATACATTCGAAAGCAAACGTTATCCAATGCCGAGCGATATACCACGATGCGCCTCAAAGAACTTGAAGACACCATTTTGAATGCGGAGGACAAACTCTACGCATTGGAATATGAAACCTTCTGTAACGTTCGTGATGCCATTGCCTCGGAATTAAATCGCGTTCAACGCACGGCAAAATCCATTGCCTGTTTGGATGCCTTGGCATCATTATCCGTGGTTGCGGAGCAGAATCGTTTTGTTCGTCCCAGAATCAACGACAAAGGTCTCATTCAGATCAAAGACGGTCGTCATCCTGTAGTTGAAAAGATGATGAATAATGACTTGTTTATTCCAAATGATACGCTGCTCGATCAGGCAAACAATGCCGTATCGGTGATTACCGGTCCAAATATGGCCGGAAAATCAACATATATGCGACAAGTGGCATTGATTGTACTCCTTGCACAAATCGGTTCTTTTGTTCCGGCAAAGAGTGCGGATATTGGTCTGGTTGACCGAATTTTCACACGCGTGGGGGCATCCGATGACCTTGCAAGCGGTCAAAGTACTTTTATGGTAGAAATGAACGAAGTTTCCAATATTTTGCGGAATGCGACGCCGAGGAGTTTGTTGATTCTCGATGAAATCGGCAGGGGAACCTCAACTTATGATGGATTAAGCATTGCTTGGGCAGTTATTGAACATATCAGTAATCGAAAATATTTGGGCGCGAAAACGCTGTTTGCGACACATTATCATGAGTTGACAGAGCTGGAAGGTAAAATATCCAATGTGAACAATTATTGTATAGCCGTACAGGAAAAGGGCGATGATATCATTTTTTTACATAAAATCATCAAGGGCGGTGCAGATAAAAGTTACGGAATTCAAGTTGCAAAACTGGCAGGCGTTCCCGATATGGTTATTGACCGTGCCAAAGAAATCGTTCAGGAATTATCGGATAACGATATTACCGAAAAAATACAGGCAATTGCGATTAACGAAGCCAAAGAAGATAAAAAGGACAGAAAAAAAGCCGCGAAGCCAGATGAAGTCGACATGGCACAGATTTCATTGTTTGACACGGTAAAAGATGAAGATATCCTAAATGAACTTCGTGAGATCAACATCACCACAATGACACCGATGGATGCGTTAAACACCTTGTATCAATTGCAAAGCAAATTGAAGAATCGATGGTAATGGAGGGACAGATATGGCACAGATAATGGCATTGGATCATCAGACAATTGATAAAATCGCCGCCGGCGAAGTTGTTGAAAAACCTGCAAGCGTTGTTAAAGAATTGGTCGAGAATGCAATTGATTCCGGCGCAACCGCAATTTCGGTTGAAATAAATAACGGCGGTATTGAATTGATTCGTGTCACCGATAACGGCTGTGGCATTGAACAGGAACAGGTTCCGCTTGCTTTTTTACGTCATGCAACAAGTAAAATCACTTCCGTTGATGATTTACTGTATTTGAATACACTTGGTTTTCGCGGCGAGGCACTGGCAAGTATTTCAGCGGTATCCAAGGTTGAAATGATTACCAAAACCAAAGACGCATTCATCGGTTATCGATTTTGCGTGGAGGGCGGCGAGGTAACGGAACAACAAGAAGTCGGTGCGCCTGTCGGAACAACCGTCATTGTCAGAAACTTATTCTATAATACCCCTGCGCGAAGAAAATTCCTCAAATCACCCGCGACGGAAGGTGCCTACATTACGGAGTTGATGCAGCATCTTGCCATGAGTATGCCTAATTTATCGGTGAAACTGACTGTGAATCATCTAACACGTTTTCATACATCCGGAAACGGTGATTTAAAAGAAGTGATATACCGAATCTACGGACGTGATACAGCCGGAAGCATGATGCCGATTCAGTATCATATAGAGGGGATTGATATTGAAGGGTATCTCGGAAAGCCTGAACTTGCAAGAGCGAATCGCAGTTATGAAAACTATTTTATCAATCGTAGATATGTCAAAAGTGAACTCATTGCATCCGGTATCGAAGAAGCATATAAAAATCACATGATGCAACATCGCTTTCCCTTTTGTGCATTGCACATCAATATTGATTCCACATTGCTGGATGTCAATGTACATCCGACCAAGATGGAAGTGCGCTTTTCTGACCAAGAACGTTTGATGTCACTTTTAACACAAGCCTTGCGTTCAACCTTGGAGGGCAAAGAACTCATACAGGAAGTACATATTGAAGAAGAACCCGAAGCAATTCAACCGATTGAAAAAACGCCGGAACCATTCGAGGAACAGCGAATCAAAGATTTAACAATTTCCGAAATAGTTGAAGTAAACCCGATTGCGCAGAAAATCTTTGGTGACGACAGTATATCGAATTCTTCTCCGTCTACTGAAATTCATGCCAATATCATCAAACAGAAAGATACGGTTATTGTAGAAAAGCCCGAACAAATGGAATTGTTTGACGATAAAATGTTAACCAAAGAGGCCAAATCGCAATATCATGTTTTGGGACAATTATTTCGGACTTACTGGTTGATTGAATATCAAGACAAACTATATCTGATGGATCAACATGCGGCGCATGAGAAAGTCAAATATGAGCAATTTGTCAAACGATTGGAGAGTCAATCGGTTGTATCACAAAACTTAAATCCGCCGATTATTGTCGAATTACAGCCGGTGGAAGAAAATATTTTTTTAGCCAATGTTGCTGTTTTTAAACAAATGGGATTCGAAATTGATTCTTTTGGCGGAAATGAGTATGCGATTCGTTCCGTTCCGCTTGATTTATACGCTTGCGGCGAGAAAGAGTTGTTCCTTGAAGTATTGGACTCACTAGCGGATAACAAGGTTGATACAAACAATCCGGATGTGATTTTAAGAAAGGTGGCGTCCATGGCATGCAAAGCCGCAGTCAAGGGAAACCAAGCAATGTCGGAAAAGGAACTGATTGCTTTGCTTGATCAGATGTTGGAACTGGATAATCCCTACAATTGTCCTCACGGAAGACCGACAATGATATCAATGTCAAAATATGAAATAGAAAAGAAATTCAAACGCGTTGTTTCGTAATTTTTATCGGGAGCAGATTGTGAATAAAACACCATTAATTATTTTAACCGGACCGACTGCCGTCGGAAAAACAAAATTATCGCTTGCATTGGCAAAGAACATTGGCGGAGAAATCATCTCCGCCGATTCAATACAGGTTTATCGCGGAATGGATATCGGTTCAGCCAAATTGATGCCGAATGAACGAGAAGGTGTGATACATCATTTAATTGATGTTTGTGAACCGTCCCAATCCTTTGATGTGGTTACATTCCAAAGGATGGCGAAGGAGGCAATTAGGAAAGTGCGTGCGGCGAATCATATCCCAATCGTCGTCGGCGGAACCGGCTTTTATATTCAGGCTTTACTCTATGACATCGACTTTACAGAGCATGCAGAAGACAACGCTTATCGAAAAGAACTGGAAGGACTTGCCGCAGTCAAGGGAAATGATTATTTGTATAGTTTACTTCTTGATGTTGATCCTGATGCTGCGAAGCAAATCCATCCAAATAATACGAAACGTGTCATTCGCGCATTGGAGTTTTGGCAAAGCAGCGGAAAAATGATTTCCGAACACAACCTTGAACAACAGAACAAACAATCGCCATATGCATTTGCGTACTTTGTTTTAAATGATGAGCGTAGCAAATTATATGCGCGAATCGAGCAGCGTATTGACGAGATGATGACAGACGGACTTTTAGATGAGGTTAAGAGACTCAAAGATAACGGTTGCACCAAAGACTTGGTTTCCATGCAAGGTCTCGGTTATAAAGAACTGCTTTCGTATCTGGACGGTGATTTCACACTGGATGAAGCAATTGAAATCATTAAACGAGACACGAGACATTTTGCCAAGCGGCAGATTACATGGTTTAAAAGAGAAAAAGATGTTATCTGGCTTGAGCAGGAAGATTACGCATATGATATGCAAAAAATACTTACAAGAATCATAGAAGTTTGTAAAGAAAGACAGGTGCTGTAACATGAAGGATGCAATGGCAAATATTTATATCGATATGGGAATTTCGCAAGAAGTATACGACTATTGTAATAACATATCGGAAGAACTGAATAATCGTTTCCTCGCAATCGATGCGATTGCAGAATACAACCAACTAAAAGTATTGAAAGCAATGCAAAAAAACAGAGTCAGTGAAGCTTGTATGCTTGGTACAACAGGTTACGGTTATAATGATTTGGGCAGAGATACACTGGAAAAAGTATATTCCGATGTTTTTCATACAGAAGATGCATTGGTTCGTCCGCAAATCACTTGCGGAACACATGCACTTGCACTTGCCCTCAAAAGCAATCTGCGTCCCGGCGACGAACTTTTGAGTCCGGCAGGAAAACCTTACGATACATTGGAAGAAGTCATCGGCATACGTCCGTCCAAAGGTTCTTTGAGTGAATACGGAATTTCATATCGTCAGGTGGATTTGCTTGAAGATGGCAGCTTCGATTATGACAATATCAAAAAAGCCATAACAGAAAGGACCAAATTAGTAACGATACAACGTTCCAAGGGATATCAAACGCGACCTTCCTTTTCTGTACAAAGTATCGGCGAGCTGATTTCTTTTGTAAAATCTCTAAAACCCGATGTAATCTGTATGGTCGACAATTGTTACGGTGAATTTATCGAAATGATCGAGCCAAGTGATGTCGGCGCAGATATGGTCGTCGGTTCGTTAATCAAAAATCCCGGCGGCGGACTTGCACCGATTGGCGGATATATCGCAGGTACCAAAGAATGTGTGGAAAATGCAGCATATCAACTGACTTCCCCCGGACTTGGCAAAGAAGTCGGAGCATCCCTCGGTATTTTAAAGGATTTTTATCAAGGGCTGTTTTTATCACCGACCGTAAGTGCAAATGCATGTAAAGGAGCTGTTTTTGCGGCACGCGTTTATGAATCACTCGGCATGAAAACAATACCACATTCCAATGAAGTGCGACATGATATCATTCAAGCGATTGAATTCGGAAATCCGGACGCTGTAATTGCTTTTTGCAGAGGAATTCAGTCTGCATCACCTGTTGACGGTCATGTCACTGCAGAACCCTGGGCAATGCCCGGATATGACAGCGAAGTAATTATGGCGGCAGGCGCATTTGTATCCGGTTCTTCCATCGAATTGAGTGCGGATGCACCGATCAAACCACCGTATGCTGTTTATTTTCAAGGAGGTTTAACCTGGTTTCATGCCAAATTCGGCGTCATGAAGTCTTTGCAATCTTTGTATGAAAATGGGTTGATATCACTAACGATGTCGAAAAATTTTTAGAACATTTGGTATACATGATTTTCATTCTATGTTAATATTATCGTGAGTTGTTTTTATAACTACGATGTTCTTTTAGATGATTTCATATGCCAATGAGCAGTCTTTACCGTTCTATGGCTAAAAATATTTGAAAAGGGAATAATGAACGAAAGAAAGGGGTTTGAAAACTTGAGCAACAATACATTTGGAATTGATCTCGGTACAAGTACGATAAAAATATACAGTGCAGCAACCGGGAAAACATTAATTGAAAAAAACATGATTGCCATTGAAGGAAAAAACAATCTGTTTGCCTATGGAGATTCGGCATTTGAAATGTATGAGAAAGCACCGGACAATATCAGTATCAGTTATCCGTTGTGCAACGGAGTCATTGCAGACATCAAACATATGCAGACATTGTTACATTATTTTTTAAATGATGCATCAGAAGGGAATTTGCATACCGCAGATTTCTATGTTGCAGTTCCGACCGATATCACAGAGGTTGAAAAGAGGGCGTTTTTTGATTTGGTTAAGGATGCCAATGTTAAGTCCAAGAAAATAATGATTGTTGAGAAAGCTGTCGCCGATGGACTCGGACTCGGTATCGATGTCAAAAATTCACAAGGCGTGATGATGGTCAATGTCGGATATCATACAACGGAAATTTCGATTCTTTCCTTGGGTGGAATTGTATTGAGCAAGTTGATTAAGAACGGCGGGCTTAAATTTGACGATTCCATTCGCGCAGCAATCAGAAGAGAGTATAATCTTTTGGTCGGCGGAAAGACAGCGGAAAGTGTCAAAATTGCTTTGCGTGAGCTCAAAGAAAAAGGTGATGATGCGATTGTTTACGGCAGAGATATTGTGACAGGATTACCTATGGAAAGAAAAATACCGACATCTTTGGTCGAAGATTGCATGAAGGAACATTTCAACGTTATTATTGACAATGTTCGAATTATTTTAGAGCGCACACCGCCGGAATTGGCTGCCGATATATACAGAAACGGTATTTATTTAACAGGCGGCGGATCTTTGGTAGGAAACTTTAGTCAGATTATGGCTAACGGAACCGGTTTGAAAGTGAATCATTCCGATGATGCGTCTACCAGTGTAATACGCGGATTGGAACAAATAATTAAAGACGATAAATACCGTTCGATTGCATATACCATTGAGGGAATGAGTAAATCATGAGTCCGATCGTAAAAAGAAAACGTGATAAAATCAAAATTCCGCCAAAGTACCTATTATTGATACTGACGATTGTCTGTGTCGTAATGATGCTGGTTTCATTTTTAACCGATATTAACCCTACGCCAGTCAATTTTGTAGCAGGTTATGTTATTGTACCTTTTCAAAACGGTATCAGTGCGGCAGGAGGGTATTTCAAGACCAAAACTGACCAGTTGGCACAGATTTCCGAATTGTTGGAAGAAAATGCTTCTTTAAAACAACAGGTGGATGAATTAACAATTGAAAATACAACCTTACAACAGGAGAAATTTGAACTCACGAAATTAAGGGAACTCTACGAACTGGACCAAAAGTATTCCGATTACGAAAAGACGGGTGCACGTGTCATTATGGGTGGTTCCGGCAACTGGTTCAATTCGTTTGCCATTAATAAAGGCAGTGACGATGGTATCGAAATTGATATGAATGTCATCGCAGGCAGCGGATTGGTCGGCAGAGTGGTAGATGTCGGTCCCAATTGGGCTAAAGTTATCACTATTATTGATGATACAACAAATGTGAGCGGCAGCGTTTTATCCACATCGGACAAACTAATTGTTTCCGGTGATTTGGAACTGATGGATCAGGGATATATTCGTTTTCAACAATTGATAGACAGCAAGGATGCGGTGGCTGTCGGTGATAAAATTGTCACGTCTAACATCAGTGACCACTATTTGCCGGGAATCCTAATCGGATATATCAGTTACATATCGACGGATTCCAATAACTTAACCAAATCCGGATACTTGACACCGGCAGTGGATTTTGAACATTTAGATGAGGTACTTGTGATTTTGGAAAAGAAACAAACCATTGAGGATTGATTTGGATACATGAGATAGGAGCGATTGCAGGGTTTATGAAAAGACTACTGATTAACATTATACTTGTCATATTATGCTTTGCCTTGCAGTGTACTGTATTTTATCCGTTATCCATTGACGGAATTATCCCGAATGTGCTGATTGTGCTGACAGCAGCTTGCGGATTCATGCAGGGAGAACGTACCGGTATTCTCATTGGCTTTTTTTGCGGACTGTTGCTTGATATCTTTTTCATTGATACCATGGGATTGTATGCTTTGCTCTATATGTATATGGGATATTTAAACGGCTTATTCCATAATATTTTCTATCCAAATGATATCAAACTTCCATTAATTCTGATTATCGGAAGCGATCTCATATGTTCGGGCTTGATTTATGTATTGACATTTATGCTTCGCAGTAAATTTAACTTTGGTTTCTATTTTGTGAATATCATTTTACCGGAAGTGCTGTATACCATTTTAGTTACCGTAATTCTCTATCCGCTGTTATTATTGCTGGATTATTTTATGCGTAAGACCGATGCAAGGAGTGACGACTAATTGTTTGAAAAAATAAAAGAAAAGTTCCTTAATCTTGTAACATCTCGTCTTTTTGTTTTGCTCATTATTTTTTGTTTAATGGCGGGAATCCTCATTATGCGTGTATTCAATTTGCAGATTGTTCACGGACAAGAGTATTTGGACAATTTTAAACTTAAAATTATCAGAGAACGTTCCATTGCCAGTACACGTGGGAATATTTTTGACAAAGACGGAAATTTATTGGCTTATAACGAGCTTGCATACAATATTACCATAGAAGACGTTTATGAATCCGGCTCTTTGGCCGCCAAAAACAAAGCATTGAATAAGACAATTTACGAACTAATCAAATTGGTTGAAAAGAACGGTGACAGTACCATCAGTGATTTCAAAATTGTTGTGGACGCAGACGATAATTATGTATTTACAGTTGAAGATACACAGTTATTGCGTTTTTTGGCTGATATTTACGGTCATGCCAATATCAAAGATTTAGAATATGAAGAAGAAACCGCAACGCCTGACGATGTTATTGAATTCATGTGCAAAAGGACCAAGTATGGTATCGGCGACTATACCGATCCGAATGATAAGGATACTTTTGTAGTCGGCATGGGATATACCAAAGATGAAGTTATACAAATTTTGAATATTCGATATGCACTTTCAGCAAATGCATTTCAAAAATACATTGCGACAACTGTAGCGTCGGATGTTTCTGAGGAAACACTTGCCATTGTCATGGAAAACAGCGATATTTTACCCGGTGTATCTGTTGCGCAGGATACCGTCAGAA
>CAYMCV010000031.1:0-22987 GCA_964389005.1 uncultured Lachnospiraceae bacterium
TACTTAATTGTAATATATGGTTACTAATTGTGTCCACTTTAATAATATAGATCCATCAATTTGATTCCTTTATGTCAGAGCGTGCGATATTGGAAGTAATGGGCAGTAATGCAATATATGGTGACGTAAGTACACAAATAGAAGAAAATTGGAAAACGCGTGATTGCAGAATTAGTGTTTCTGAGATTGACGAAGTTCAGTATTATTATATCAATAAAAAGTGTTTTGCATTAATTTTTTTCTCTTGTATTGTTAACGGAGAAGAAGGTACTTTTTCAATGGAAATAGCACTCAAGAGAGAACAGGGTGAATATCTGGTAACCTCGGCGATTGTAGGAGGAGATTCTGAAATAGTGGAAGAAGTCAAAGGAATGTTCGGAGTGAATTAATGGGTTATTAAGAATTGTGATTGATTTTATTGATAAAATGTGTAACACTTATAAAGTGACTGTGGTTGGAGAAATACTTGTATTGCATGTGGGGATGCGGCGATGCAGTCATAAAAAATTACAGGAGAGGTATTGTATGAAAAAGAAATCAATTCAGAAACTTGCGATTGCCCTGGGAGTGGCAATCACCATGCTTGCAGGGTGTAGTGGTACCGGCACACCGGATTCGAGTGTTCCGGAGAGCTCTGAAGCAGAAGTACCGCAGGGTGAATGGAACGAGGCAGACAAAGAAACACTTCGTTATGTGTTTACGGAGGATTTCGGCGGACTTGCCGGGGTATGTCTTCCGGCTGCGGCAATGACGGATGAGGCGAGATGGACACTTGCTACGACACAGTTTAACGCTGTTACGTGCGAGAATGAAATGAAGCCGGAGTCATTTTTGGGCCAGACAGCCAATATCGGAGAAGATGGTTTCCCGATTCTTAATTTTGCGGCTGCCGATTCCATGTTGGATAAAATCATGGAATATAATGCGACTGTAGACAAAGAAGAGAAAAAATTAAAAGTTCGCGGTCATGTGCTTGTATGGCATTCGCAGACACCGGAGTGGTTCTTCCATGAAGACTATGACGCAAACAAAGCATATGTGGATTCGGATACAATGCTTGCCAGAATGGATAATTACATGATGCAGGTTATGAGTCATTATTATGGAGAAGGCAGTAAATATGACGGTTTGATTTATGCATGGGATGTAGTTAATGAAGCGGTCAGCGATTCGACAGGAGATACCAGAACCGACAATTCTTCATGGTTCAATGTCTTTAAATCGGATGCATATGTAACGAGCGCATTTGTGTATGCGAACAAGTATGCACCGGCAGATGTTAAGTTATTCTACAATGATTACAATGATACCACAGCGACCAAATGCGACGGTATTTGCAAACTTTTAGAGAAGATTAAAGCAACTGAGGGCGCGAGAATCGACGGCATGGGAATGCAGGGACATTACGACATGAACTCACCGTCACCGGCAGAGTTTGAGACTGCTGTCAAGAAATATGCCGCGGTTGTGGATGAAATTCAGATTACCGAGTTGGATATGAAGTCAAGCACCGATTACGATGGTTCAGATGTGAATGCTGAGTATCAGAAACAGGCATATAAGTACAAAAATATTTATGACGTAGTTTGTCGATTGGTAAACGAAGAAAACATCAACATTTCCTCTATCATCTTCTGGGGAACGGATGACGGGAATTCATGGTTACAAAGTTCCAACTCCGTAGGTGGCTCCGCAGACGGCAGCAGACCGCAGTGCCCGTTGTTGTTTGATGCGGATTATCAAGCGAAACCGGCATTTTGGGCGTTTGTTGATTCATCAAAACTTGAACCTTGCATCAATGAGATTCAGGCTTCACAGACGGATGAATTCAGTGTTGCAATTGAAACTGCATATGAAGGAGCAAATGGTACCAAAGTCAGATTCTATCCCGTATGGACAGAAGAAGGTGTGTCCGTGAAGGTATTGGTACAGGATAAAACGCAGGATGACAATGATGCGGTTACAGTTTATTTGGATACAGAAGACAGCCGTAAGGATGGCGCAAGTGTTTTACAGGCAACTGTAAAAAGAAGTGAAGCGGACGAAAGAGCCGACGGTTACGAAGCACAGCTTACGGTAGCGGCAGAGGGACTTGTATATTTTCAGACTGTTGGATTTGATGTATGCGTAACCGATAACGACCAACTTCTCTCATGGAACGATACGACCAACAAGCAGGCAGAGAGCAGTAAGTATTATGGGAAGCTCTTATTGAAACCTTTTGCGACCATCAACAAGGGAACGGTAAAAATTGACGGTAAAGCAGAGGAAGCATGGAATGGCGCAACAGCAATGCCGCTTACCTTCGTAACGGCAGAGAGCGCGGCACCGGAAGCAACTGCCAATGCCAAAGTACTTTGGGACGAGGAAGCACTTTATGTATGGTTTGATGTTATAGACCCGAATCTGGATGTGACAGGAAGTGAAGTCCATACCAGAGATTCCGTGGAAGTATTCATGGATGAGAATAACGGAAAGACGGATGCTTACGAAGATGATGACAAACAATTCCGTGTTAATTGCGAGAATGAAGCGTCGTTTAACGGAACCAAGAGTGTCGAAGAGAATATTACCTCTGTGGTAACGAAGACAGATGTCGGCTACAGTGTGGAAATGGCATTGAAGTGGACTGACATTACACCGGAAGCAGGCGTGATCTTTGGTTTGGAATTGCAGATTAATGATTGCAAGAGCGGTAATCGACTCGGTATGGTGAACTGGTACGATACCACGAATACCAGCTGGTCCAGTCCTGCATCTTACGGAACGGCACTGTTGGTTGATGCGGAGAAACCCGCAGAAGAGTAGTCGCTTATAAAGTTCTAGTTTAATACGATAATATAAAATAAACCGGCACTCCCTTTGATGGGAGTTGCCGGTTTAATCATTTTATGACATGAATAACGAAACAAGTTATATCAATCCGCTCGGACTGCGGTTACGAATCCGTCATCCATCATTTCCAACATGAGAAGTACAAGTTCCGGATCAAATTGCTTTCCGGCATTATCCGTTAATTCTCGTCGTATTTCCTCATCCTCTAAGTGTTCACGGTAGCAGCGATTACTGCTCATGGCATCAAAGGAATCAGCAATACAGATGATTCTCGCATATAATGGAATGGATTTACCGGCAAGTCTTGCAGGGTATCCGTTTCCGTCATATCGCTCGTGATGATAATGGGCGCCGTCCCGGATTCCGGGGATTGCCGTAAAGTTAGCCAGTAATTCATCACCCAATGTGGTGTGAGATTTAATGGTCTCGTACTCTTCTTTGGTCAACGGTCCGGGCTTTTTTAGGACATTATCCGGAATTCCGATTTTACCGCAATCATGCATCAGTCCGATCTGATATACACGTTGCACTTCTTCCTCATCTAATTTATCTCTTCGTGCAATCTCTGCGGCGTATTCCGCAACACGTGAAGAATGTCCGCGTGTGTAAGTATCCTTGGCATCGATAAAACCGGTAAACGTACTGATGGACTGGTTGATAATCGCCATATCCAGTTCCTGACGTGCCTTGTACTGTCTTGTTTTGAGCGATACAGTAATGTTCATTAGTGCAGCCATAATCCATAAGATGGTAAGCACAAGCAGAATCTTGGCAGTCAACAACTGACTTACCTTCATGATGCGATATCCCTGCAAAGTATAACTTTGTAATTCCAAAAGGTTTTTGGAATTGATGACGGCACCGAATGTCGCTTGGGATTGCGGTGCAACGGTTGCAGATTCATTTTTGGCTACAAAAGTAATAATATTATCTTTGATGGTATAATCGCCATTCCAGGAACTGTCCAAAACGGAATTCTCGGAATAAACCATTCTGACGTACCAGTCTTTGAATACGACATTGGAATTATTGGTAAGAATTCCGTCATATTCCGCACCAAGCGGTTCATTCGGATGCAAATCCCGATCCTGCCACTGTTTGGATACGGTAATTGTCATGATTAAGTCATCTTGCGGTATGTTTAAGTTCTCGGCTGTGAACTCATAGGTTCTGAGTTTATTGTTTTCGGTTGCAACGTAGATGAGCAAACCGATAAAAATCAATAACAACAGCACCAGTCCGCCTGCAAAAATCCATAAATATTTCCATGTACCTTTCTTCATAAGCATTCCCCCTTGCTTGGATAAAACTCAGTTTTGCTGATTGCATTTTTTATAGAAATGGTAGTTTGACTGTATAGTGTCTTTTGTTTGGATAGATTCCGGATGCGACGATGCAAATAGGCATTCATACTGCTACGCACACTTGTAGTATACAATGCATAGGGGCATTTTACAAGGAAATTGTTTCCAATAAAGATGTGCCGGGCGGATAAAAATTGTTATACATTGTTATTCACTTTTTCGAGAAATGTTGGTACTATGATGATACCGATGAAAAGAAAGAGAGCAGTCAGTATTGCTTTGGTTGTTATTACAAAAGGAGATTATCATGGATTTCAAAGAGTTGGATCGAATCAAAACATATTGTATGAATAAGCCTTGTGTATATGAGAGCAGACCGTTCGGACCGGATTTGCTGTGCTATCGCGTAGCCGGAAAGATATTCTGTCAATTGTCGAATAAACAGGAGTGGTTTAAGACGACACTCAAAACCAATCCGGAGGCGGCCGATTTTTATCGACAGGCGTATCCCAATGTAATTGTGCGCGGATATCACTGTCCACCGGTACAGCAGCCCTATTGGAACACGGCGGAATTGTCGGAAATTCCGTGGGATTTGCTGGCGCGTATGATTGATGAAGCATACGAGGAGGTCGTGAATCATTTGCCGAAAAAAGAGCGGGAACGACTTCCGCTCCTTGCGAAATTTCGATTTGTCAAAACGAACGGCGAGAATGAAGATTTTATTCAAATGTGCGAGAAATTGGATGAAACTTTGGAGAAACTTGTCGGCGCAAAAATTGAACGAAGCAAATATGCGCAGTTCAATACCACCGAGAGTATATCCGACGCTATTGTCATATACGATAATGACACACCTGTCGGTTCTGGCGCTTTTCGCGGATATGATAATGATACCATGGAGTTAAAACGAATTTATGTGGATGCATCCTATCGTGGTTTGGGTTTGAGTAAAGAACTGGTTCGCAGACTGGAAGCGGATGCGAGAATACAGGGATATCGCCATGCGATTTTGGAAACCGGAGAACTGCTTGAGGCATCGGTTCATTTGTATCAAAAACTCGGATACAAAGTGATTCCGAACTACGGCCCTTACGAGCAGATGTCGGAATCACTCTGTATGCATAAAAAACTATAAAATTGTTCAATCAGACATAGTAACTGTCCCAGCGGCTAATTATGGTTTTGGCCTGTGCCGCACTCATATCGGAAATGGACATGAGTCGTTCGACGGCTTCCTCGGTTCGCCCGGCTTTGACATAATAATCCACGCTGTCAAGATCTGTTTTGAGGAATGACATGCCCATAAACGAAATTCTGCCGTCTTGCGTTGGCTGATAAGGTACATAGGGGCTCGGTGTCGGAGTCGGCGCATCATATGTATCTAAAGTTTCCCGATTCTTTTGTTCATTTTTAGCTCGAATGGAGAGGTAAAGCCAGACGGCAAATATCAGTATGAATATGATAAAAATCGTGGCTTCGAGGTTAATTTCTTTGGTGTTTAAGTATTCCACATAGTAAGGAACCAAGTGTAGCGAAGGGTCTTCGCCGGGAAAAACAGCTTTGAACCATTCGCTATAGTATCTTCGCATTTCGCTGTCTAACGGTTGTAACTTCCCTTGACAGAGGATTTGACTTGAACTAAGTTCCGCATTGGTACCGTCTAAATATCGCCAGGTCTGCTCCTCCAAATTCTCATACTTGAAGAAATCTGCATTCACACACTCAACGGTCAACAACTTGAGTTCATCGGGGTCGTCGGTAAAAGCGGGGATTAAGTAATAGCGATACTTATTCTGTGTCGTCGAGACCGCCCTTCCGTTTCGTGATACGGTTTCATCGGCAGTTGCGTAACAACCGTAAGATGCGTTGATGTACATTTCAACGTGCATATTCTTTCGATAATCGTCGGCACTGATTTCATACAAATCCACTTCGGGCATCTTTAGAATAATGAAATTCCAGAATCCGGGACCGAAAATCGTCAGCGTCCCCAATAAAAAGCACCACTTTGCAAATCTTCCCCTCATACGAATCAACATGTTATTTACCCCTTCCTTCGTAAAAAAACCTGATTTCCAATCAAAAGTATAATGGAAAAATCAGGTTTTGTAAATCTATAAATCAAACGTATAGGTCTCTGTTGTTTCGTCTTTTAGATAAGTTACGATTGCTTGCGTGCGGTCGCGATTCAATTCCAGACTTTGGTAGATATAGCCGTTTAATTCCGTGTATTCGGTTTCGGTGCCTTCATCCGTAAGAGATGTGGATTCGGTAAAATAACAACCGGTAATGACTTCTTCACCGTTTTCGTTCAGGACCGTGCGCACGCAGAAAGAGTTGTCATTCACGAATCGTAAATGCCCATCGGTTACGGCATAGACCGGTTCTCGCGAATAGTCGGTATCAATCATGGAATCGGTAACGACTGCATAATAAATTGAATATCCGCTTCCGAATGCGCGCCCTTCTTCGGTCATGAAATCGGACGGAAGGTAACTTTCATCGAAGTGAACATGCTCTTTCTCGATATAGCAGGTATAGATATAGGTGATTTCGTTGTCGCCTGTAAGCAGCGCATATTCATAGCCATTGCCTGCATTTTCTATGGCAATGTATGCCGGAAAATTGAATTTCTTTTTCTCGTCTTTTAGAAGGATTTTTCGTTTGTCGCCATAGGTTTTACCGGTATTTTCGAGTCGGTCGATTTCACGTTGATAGGTTTCCGTGTCATAAGTACAACGCAGATAAGTTTCCACGGTCGGGTCAAAAATACCCAGACGGTAAGAGTGGTAAAAATCAATATCCGTTGCACTGTCGGGAATCGTCTCCGGAAAGACGATATACCCGGTTTCGATGCATTCTTCCGTAAAAATCGACGCGTAATCATTGACGTCCCGTGTGACTTTTGCGGGTCCGCCGATAAAAATAAAATAGAAGAGTGCTATAAAACCTACAAAAAGCGTCAGACACATAACGGCAACGCCGATGATTCCCCATTTGATGATTCGTTTGGCTTTGATTCGATTCATTTTTATTGACCTCCGACTTCTGTAGGATAAATTCGAAAGACTTCGCGTTCCGACTCAAAAGGCAGACCGTATTGTCCGTAATCTTTCGGTAATTTCGACTCATCAAAATAGAGATTACGTCTGTCGATGCCTTGCAGGTAAATGTATTCGATGGTAGCATCCGCATCCGAGAAGAGAGCATATTCATAACCTTCGTCGTAAAGCATGGCATAGACGGCGGGGAGGTCAAATTCTTCTTCGGTGAAAACGACAGGAATACCGGTTTCGTCATTGCAAATCGCACAGAGACGGTCTTTTTGCGCAGCATATTGTTCTGGCGTGTAAGTCATTTTTAGGTAAATCTGATATTCCTGATATAAAGAATTACCCTTGCAGTCATAGTAAAAATCTTCCGGTTGACCGAGCAAGTCATCGGAATTCGGAAAGAGTGCCAGTTCCGAAATTCCGGTGTAATTCTGCGAACCGTAGTCAGTCGTTTGCGTGAAGTGCTCACGTACAGGTGCATCATCTTCGGTCAGTCGGCTTCGAACGAACAGACCGCCGATACAGAGGAGCAGAACAACAATCACGATTAGGATTCCGGAAACAAAACCGATGGTTTCGTATCGATATCGCAGCAGGAGGCGCTTTAATTTTTGCCCCTGTCTGTCTTCCAGACATTGGTTCTTCGTACTTTGCTCACGCAAAGAGGCATCATAATCGCGACAGGCGGCGCAGGTTTGCAAATGTGCTTGTATCAGTTGTTCGGAATCCGACCCGGTCAACGCGTCGTGCGACAGCGGCAATAAATCGCGGACAAGGGAACATATATTGTTGTCTTTCAAGGAAGTCACCTCTTTTCCAAATCATTTTTAGCAGATAAAAACCTTACGGCAGGAACATCATGTCAGTCAAAATGACGGCAAGAATCAAAAGCAGTATAAAAACATAGCCACAAAGCAATATTCGAATACAAGTTTTGAAGCGAAAACGTCGCTTCATCTTGCGTCCCACCGGACGGTTGTCATTCTCGTGTGAAGAGGAGTCGCCGGGATGGGACATTTCTTTCGGTAAGAGCGAGAGGCCCATTTGGTGATAGGTATCACGACAACTGTCGCAGGAGCAAAGATGTGCTTGCAACATAGCCTCTGTTTCATCGCTCGTCATGCGATCGAGTGATAGCGGAAACAGGTCGGTATAAACGCTGCAGGGAATATTGATTTCATTCATAGTCTTTTAGCTCCTTTCCGAGAATTTGTTTGGCACGATAAAAAGTGACGCGTGACCAGTTCTCCGATTGTGACAGGATGTCACCGATTTCTTTGAAACTCAATTCGCCGGTCAGGCGCAACATGACCACGTCTCGCATCGGTGATGAAAGTTTCTGGATTGCCTGATAGATATGCAGTCTGGCTTCGCTTTCCAGATAGGATTTTTCCGTTTCTTCCTGCATGGCAGTTTCGACAGCATCATCGAAGGGGACTTCCCGGCGACGTCTTTTTTTATCTAAATTCTGATAAAAAGTATATTTGGCAATTTGGCACAACCAAGTCGACATCTTACAGTCGCCCCGAAAACCGGTGATTTTTACGGTGGCACGATAGAAAGTTTCCTGCGTCAATTCCTCTGCCATATCGGCATTGCCGCCGGTCAGCGTCAACAGATATCCGTAGACGGTATCAAAATAGTGTTCATATGCCTGTGAGATATCTTCCATCGTGTCACCTCCTTTTTCATTGCGTTCTGAAACATTAGTCCGTTTTGGTATGCGTTTCGTTACAACTTGTTGAAAGAATTTGTTGGTTAAATTCAAACAGAAATGTATTACAAATCACGTTTCCACTTGGCAACGGGATTATTTATCGTGTATTCGATATCTACGGCATAAGTATAACGTATTTTGAGAAGCCTGTCATGGTGCAACTTCATAGATTGTCAAAGATGAATTGACGATTCATTTTTATGGTACTAAAATTTGTGAATATATACATTTTTGATACATTTGGATGTTACAATCATGTTATTAAGTGCAAATTGTATTTTGATACGTAAGAAGAAATAAGTAATGTATTGGAGGAAACTATGAAAAAGAGATGGGTGTTTTTACTGTTGGCGGCAGCAATAGCGGTATTGCCGGCGTGCAACGAGGGAGGCGGCAGCATTGATGATGATTATGCACGCCTCAAGGATGAGACTGTTCAAGGAAGCGCAATTGAAAGTTCAGCGGCGAATACGCCGATTCCGAAGAGTTTGGATTATGTGGTGGTAAGTGAGTCCGGCGGCAACGACCTTGCGGTAAAGGCGGAAGTGGTATCAAACGGTTCTGATATGGCAACCGTATTCGGGATGGAAGTATGCGATATCAACGATGATTATCTCAAAGAACTTGCGGCGTCCATTTTTGACAATGGCGAGTATACGGTGGAAAAACCGTACTACATATGCGACGACAGTGAATTGAATGCCTTGATGACCGAACTCAGCGAAGGCATGGATCAAAACGATAAGGTTTTAACCTGCCCGGAAGCAATAGCAGAAATTCAGATTTTACTTGCGAAGTATAATGTTTCCAGAGTACAGGAAATGACAGAAGACCAAGTCATTGTTCATGTTGAGAATACGGGTATTACTTACAGATGGGGAAACAATGTGACAGATCGATTCGATTTGTCGCTTGATTGTGCTTTGCTGAAGGGAACCGTTGACGGGAAAAAATATGAACTGTGTTACACCAAATATGATCATGGGACATCCGTAAAACTTCGAACGTTGGAAATGGTGACTCTTTCAGACAATATTTGCAATTTGGACTCCACCGTATTTGAAGACAGAAACGGAGGAAACCCTTGCGTTATCGAAGAATCAAGAGAACTTGCAGGAACAATGCTCGAACGGCTCGGATACGATGATTTTGTAGAGTTTTCCGCAGCGAAAAGAAAGTGTCGTGGAAGATCGGGCGACGTTTTTATGGACGGATATAACATCTTCTATACACGTGAAATGAATGGCGTCACGAATTTGATTACTGATAATGCGCGTAGTTTGACGCAGGAGATGATTGATACCAATACGGAGAGTACATACGGACAAGAGTATGTCTGTATCCGGATTGATCACACGGGAATCATCGGTGTTGATTTTTATTATCCTTGCAAACTGACGGGAGAAGTCACCACGGTTGAACTTATGAATTTCGAAGAGATAGATGCAATTGCACAGGACAAAATAAAGGAAATGCTTGGGAAGGTTGAGGCGGAGGATGAGTCACTGCTTCGATATCTGGTATTGTTACGGAGTCCGATCGGCGATGTTTTCAAAGTTCAATTTACATATGTACCCACGAATTATCAGGGAAAAATATCCTATGTACCGACATGGATGTACATATCTCAATATGATAATTCCAGTGATTTACTCTATTATACGAACTACTTTGCATTGATTGGTGTCAATGCAATCGACGGAAGCGTGACGAATTACTACTTTGATGCGCCGCTTTCCATAGTCGAGTATAACTACTACTACTAAATTTCTGCAGATTTGTGTTTGGCGATTAAGTTTTGGCGTTTGATGACCGATAAGGAATATACAGGTAAAAATTACCCGGCCAAGTAATTTTTAGCTGAATCAAACATATCGCAGAAACCAAGGACGGTATTGATTGGGAAAAAGGATATTTTCCGACCGATGCCGTCTTTTTTTGTATTCTGATGCGACACGGAGGGAGCAGGTTGACGAAAGAGGAGACAACAATACAAAGGTCATGCGAAAAGGGGGTAATATGATTATCAGTTCTTCTGAGTTTGGGATGGAGTCAAGCAGAAGATACTTATCCGTGCATATGCAGTCAGAGACGATGCTTGGTTCGAACACCGCAGAAGTGCAAAAAGCAAAGGAAACATTTCGCAATTTGTTGAAAGAGGAGCAGGAAGACAGCCTTGCGTCGCAGATGGAGGACAGTATGCTTGGGTTGCGGCAGGGAAGACGTAATGTGTCATCCGTGACCAAGGCGGAATATGAGCGTGAAGAGGATTCTATTCAGACGATAAAGACAAGATGTATTTTTTATCTGATTCGCGCACTTTTTGCGACGAAGTCTCAAAGCAATCCATACGCATCGCTTGTGCAAAACGGTGATTCCTCCGGTACAGAGACATATGAGAGAATGTCGTTTCAAGCAGAAGCGGAGCAGACGGAATTCCACACAGAGGGAACGGTGGTGACGGCGGATGGGCGGCAAATCAATTTTGGTTTAGATTTGATGATGAGCCGGAGTTTTAGCGAATACTATGCCGAGAAGTATACACCGCCGACCAATGCGCAACTCATTGACCCGTTGGTGATCAATCTGGACGGGAATATTGCCAATTTGGGCGATCAGACATTTTTCTTTGATTTGGATGGTGACGGTACGCAGGAAAATATACATGCGCTTACGCCGGGAAGCGGTTATTTGGCGCTTGATCGAAACGGCGACGGTGTCATCAACGATGGAAATGAACTGTTTGGAACGAAGTCCGGAAACGGGTTTGAAGATCTTCGGATGTTTGACGAGGATGGAAACGGCTGGATTGACGAGAATGATGAAATCTGGAATAAACTGCAAATCTGGACAAAGGGCGAGGACGGAAAAGACATGCTGTTTCGACTTGCCGAGAAGGGCGTCGGCGCCATATGTTTGCGTCATGTCGAAACGCAGTTTTCTCTGAATCAGGCAAACAGCAATGCGATGCGCGGAATGATTCGAAATACCGGCATGTTTCTCTATGAAAACGGGGAAGTCGGAACAGTCATGCACTTGGATGTTGCAACCTAACATGTTACATGGGGACGGAGCAAGTGTAACATAATCAGATAACAAAAATGATGGTGCAGGGATATCGATTATTGATATCTTTGCACCAGTTCTATTAGTTCTGACAAAAACACTTGTTAGTCAAATTGCACCGGAAAAATATGCAATTTTAAACCAAAAAAGACTTGCCATTCTTCTAAAAACTGATAAAATAGAACTGAACTTTCGAACCACTTAATCATGGTCATTTCGACCGCAAATTCCACATGGAAATTGTAGTAAAATCGGTATCACTCTAAGTGATGTAAAATCCCACTTTCCTCACACTGTGATACAATCTGTAACACGTCAACTGCATTATGCCTCTATTTATCGTATACGTTGCCGACAATCCTTAATACTGGGCATTCGCACTACGATACACATCTGAAAGGAGTTTTTCTATGGAAAACATTCGAAACATTTATGATCGCATTTTTAAACGCATTTTTTCATTGTCAGACCTTGCTACCGTCAATCTGATTAATGGTCTGTTTGGCACAAATTATCCGCCCGATTCCAAGGTTGACTACCTCAGAAACGAGTTTGTCAGAAGTGATTTGCATGAACGTCTGTCCGATGTTGTTCTTCGCATTCAGGACAGAATCTATCACTTAGAAGCGCAGATGAAACCCGACTCGGCCATTGTTCTTCGGGTTTTCGAGTATGGCTACTATGTTGCTATGGAAACACGAAACGGCAACATGAAACTTCGCTTTCCAAATCCTATTGTTATCTACCTTGATCAAAGTGAAAACCGGCCCGAAACCAGTGAACTATGTCTGGAATTTGAGGGTCAGGGAGAGTTTACGTTCACGGTGAAGAATTTCTTTTATCAGGAGCATGAAATCACAGAACTGAATCAGAGAAAGATGGTTTTACTGATACCGTTTCGCCTGTTACAGATTAAGAACATTCTGAATAAAGAAGTCAATGATGAAAACCTCGAAGCATTGCGGAAACTGATTCAGGATGATATAATAATGAGCATAGATGCAAACCGGAAGGTTGGTAATATCACCAAAGACGATGCAAATCAGCTATTCGAGCTGACGCATAAACTATATGCTCATATCAGCAAGAATTATGAAGAACTTGGAGGTGGCGAAGCGATGAAAGAACTGTTACCAGGAGCAATGGAACTGCCTAATGACAAATACCGAATACGAATTGACGAACTGGAGGCGGAGATAAAACAAGCCGAAACCAAGGCGAATCAAGCCGAAACCAAGGCGAAGCGCATTGAAGCAGAAAAAGAACAGGCCGAAACCAAGGCGAAACAAGCCGAAACTGAAATTGCCGAACTACGAAAAAGGATCATAGAACTTGAGTCAAAAGAATAGTATGATACATGGGGACGGAGCAAGTGTAACATAATCAGATAACAAAAATGATGGTGCAGGGATATCGATTATTGATATCTTTGCACCATTTCATTTTTAGGGAATGTGATTCATGGCTTTGTCACGTTCTGACATTTCGTAGCCCTCCAATAATTGGTTCGCTTCTTCGAGTAACATATCATAAGTGTAATATGGAATTGCGGTGATTTCAGTGCCGGTTTTCTTAATAAATCGTGCATTTAATGCATCGAACGATGAATAGGAGGATATATATCCGTATTGGCTCATATCTTCATGTAGCAGAACAGCCCCCGAATTGTTTGAGAGGATATAAGATTGGATTGATGGCTGATAAGTCATGGAGATGGAAAGTCCGTTAAATGCATAGATGGTATTCAACAAATTCATATGAGTCGTGTCATATATGGCTGTCGATGCGTCTTTGTAACAGATGGCCAGATATTTTCCGTCGTCCGACAAGCAGAACGAAGATGCATATCCGAGGGGAAGCGCTTGCTTTAGATAAGCAGAATCTTCGTTGTTGCGATATAGGCGAACCTCATCCATTTGATTGTCATAACACATCATCACATCGGAATTCTCCGCAAATACGCAGGAGCATCCATCTGTTTGAAATTCAGCCTTGGGGGTATGGTTTAGCATTTGTCCGCTTTCCAAAGAATATGCAAAAATACTGTTTTCTTCTGTGGGGGATTCCAAGATAAAATACTTCCCGTTGGGTGAAATTGCATTTATGTAACTAAATTCAATCGGCATGGGATATTCCAAAATAAGTTGCCCGTCAATGGCGCTGTATATTTGGACGTTGTCGGAAAAAACCGCGAATTTCTCGTTGCCGGCACCGATAAAAGCGTATTGTATGATAGAATCCTCGGAAGTGATTTCTGCTATAACATTATGGTTGATATCACTTAAGAAAATAGTATCATTTTTCGTGTAAAGTATTCTGGTCGCATCCTGATTCAATGTTTGAAAAAAATAAGAAGTGTCGGATTGGGCCAGGATTTGGCGTTGTCCATCTTCGGTGCTATAGTATCTGCAGATTTTGTTACTGCCTGACGGAAGGAGAAACAGAACACCGTTGGAAAAGCAGTAATCGGAAACACCGCTTTTGAGGGTAAGCGTACTGTCTGATAAATCATACAATTCACCCTCGTTGATTTGATACTTTAAATAGTGCCCTTCTCGTGTAAATGTTTGCAGTACACTACGTTCGTTATTCAAGAAACCTTTTAAAATAGAGGCTTCGGCATTGACGCGATGAAGGACGGTTCCATTTTGAGCATCCAAAGTTAATAAACAGCCGTTACCGTATACGCACCAATTGTTTTGCGCGTCATAATTACAAGGTATGGCATCGGATATGATATCGTTTGGTAATTCCGCATCCCAACGAACGGATAAGTCATTTTCGTTGAGGCAATACAAAGTACTGCAAGATGAGACATAATCATCATATGTGACATAAGAAACCAGGAAAGAATGGTTTCCGTAATAAACTGATGGAGAAACCTCGGAAATTGGCATAACAGAAAGTATTTCTTGTGATTTTACGGAGATTAGCAACGCCTCATAAAAATCATCCTTTTGCAGTACTGCCAGTGCGTATGTGCCATCATCGGAAAAGCATCCTTGAAATGAGGAAAAAGCATCATAATCCGAGACATCAATTGTAAAATTTTTGGTATCATCGTTGAGATTCATAAACATAAGATTTTGATCACGTAAAAAGAAAAACTCATCATTGGTTGGAGAGAGAATGGTTTTAGCACTATCATCAAAAAGCAATTGTTTCATGCCTGAGTTCATGTCGTAAAGAACCAATCCATTATTGGTATTGTAAAGAAGTTTATCTTCTCCGATGCATTGGAATTCGTCATAGTTTACGGAGCCGGTTTGACTTTGGAAAATCAGATCGCGGGAGGATGTATCCCACACGAGCAATTGACCGATCGAGTCAAGAACGAGGAGCTTCGTTCCCAAATCGGATAATTGCATGGATTGAATGCCCATCGGAACCTCAATAGCATATTGCGGAAGTACCTGTCGATTATCATGATAAATAAACAATGCATCCGTAAGAGCACATTGTGCTTCTGCGACATATGGAATCTCAGGATGCTCCAATTGTGTCGGAAGAACACTGCGTGCGACATATAAGGCAGCCAGACGATCGCCTTCTGCCAGTAAATTTGCCGAAACATCGGCCATGGATTTGGCATAGTCTTTTTGTGTTGTTGTGTATTGTAATTCGAGTTCTTTTGCCTGTGCCGATATTTCTGTGTTTTGTGCTACAATCTGCTTGGATTGTGCGTTGATTTGAAGTGCAAGTATGGTACTTGTGATACCAAAAGCAAGAAAAACACCGCAGGTTACAAATGTCGCAAACAGAATTCGCCGGTTTTTCTGTTCTCGGTGTCTTTGTTTTAAATCATCGTAGTTTAGAGAAAACATAGGAGCAAGTAAACGCAGTACTTCGTCTTTTAGCTTACGCTTCATTTCTTTGCGATTATGACCGCGAACATCTGCGGCCAAGGGCTCATATTTTTGGTTGTATGTAATTGTTTCTCCATTTTCATTGATGGTTTGTACTGTTTCGTTAACCAGTTGAGGAGGAAATGATTCTTCGGGTTCGCCTTCGACAAGCACGGTAAAAATTCGATCTCTGCCGTGAAGTTTGATAAAGGTGTCAATTTCTCTCATGCACCATTGCGACTGCGGTAGTCGCGGTGAGCAAATGACAATCAGATAATCGGAATTAGCCAAAGCCTGCTCAATTGACGCCGCAAGATTGTTGGTAAGCAGAAGTTCATCACGGTCTCGAAAAACGCGGTTGATTCTTGTTTTGGAGACAGCTGCTGTTTTGATAACATTCGAAGGGAGTCGGAAGTTTTCCAGTTCCCGATGAAGTGTTTCGGCAACATATTTATCCGGTTCTGTATGGCGATAACTGATAAATGCATCATATTTTGTGTCTTTTAGATTCATGATGATATCCTTTCGCAATGATTGTCAAATACAGGTGAATTTCGGCGCAATCGGAGTGACAATTGTTCAACCAAGAGCATAGATGCAGTACTTTTTTACCTACCAAAATAATACTGTGTTTGAATTGTACTGTCAAATAAAACGTAGATAATTCAGTGTGTTTGAGATATAATGATTTACAGATGGGGAAATACTCGTTCGTAGAACGATTGCGGTATGGTATCGCGGAAAGGAAGGGTTATGGTACGTTTTGGAGTTATGGGAGCAGGCAGAATTGCGAAGGATTTTTGTGATGCAGCGGTAAGGGCAGACGGTGCGGAGGTGGTTGCGATTGCAAGTAAGAGTGCGGAACGCGCGAAGGCGTTTGCCGAGGAAAAGCAAATTCTGCGTTATTACGGAGACTATGCGCAAATGCTTGCCAGCGATGATATTGATGTTGTCTATATAGCGACGACGACCAATTATCATTATGAGAATCTGTTGCAATGCATTGAGGCCGGCAAGCATATATTATGCGAGAAGGCAATGGTAGAGACGGAAGCTAGGGCACTCGATGTATTTCGTCGTGCAAAGGCGAAGAACCTCTTTGTGATGGAGGCGATGTGGTCGCGATTTTTACCGAAATCTTTGAAAGTACGTGAATGGGTCAAGGCCGGGGCTATCGGCGAAATCACATCGGTACAGGGAACCATCGGTTTTTCTTCGCCGCGAGATATGACGAATCGATTTTTCAATCCGGATTTGGGCGGCGGTGCTTTTTATGATCTCGGCGTTTACTTAATTGATTTGTTACCATATTTTACGGATAAAAAGATAAAGGATGTTGATTGTCAGATACAGTACGCGCCGACCGGAGTTGATGCGATGCTGAACTTGAATTTTGATTTGGGCGACTGCATTGCAAATGGACAGGCGACATTTTTAGCCAAAGTTCCGGAGGATTGTTATCTGTATGGCTCGAAGGGCTATATCTATATTCCCAAGATTCATTTTGGCAGAGAGTGTCTGCTGTATGATCAGAACGGAATTGAGGTGGAGCATTTTGTACACGACGAACCCTGCGGGTTCCGCTTTGAAATCGAAGAAGTTGTCAAATGTCTAGCGGATGGCGTATTGGAAAGTTCAATCGCAAGTCATGAAATGACGTTGACCTCCAGTCGTATCTACGATTGGTTCTTGGAAGAGAAATTTTGATACATGGGGACGGGGCAAGTGTAACATGATACATGGGGACGGGGCAAGTGTAACAAAAGTAATTCTTGCGGCGAAACATGGATGCAGCCCCACGTTTTTCTATATTTGCACGAGAAAGGAAGGCTTATGGATATAAAGATTCGTTTGGAAAAACCAAAGGACTATAAGACAGTCGAAGAATTGACACGAGAGGCATTTTGGAATCAGCATGCACCGGGGTGTGATGAGCATTACTTGGTACATGTAATGCGCAACCACGCTGATTTTGTGCCGGAATTGGACTTGGTTGCGGAGGCGGACGGAGTCATTGTCGGAAATATCATGTACACAAAGGCGCGCCTTGTGGATGCGGCGGGTAATGAAAAGCAGATACTCTCCTTTGGACCGTTAAGCGTATTGCCACAGTACCAAAGGATGGGCGTCGGAAAAGCATTGCAGGAGCAATCTTTTCAGATGGCAGCAGAGATGGGATATGACGTGATCGTGATTTTCGGACATCCTTCAAACTACGTTGCCCGCGGATTCGTGAGCTGCGCAAAATTTCACATTGGGTTGCAGGGTATCTATCCAACGGCCATGTTGGTAAAAGAATTACGTCCGAATGCATTGGATGGGAGAAATTACAATTTTATTGAAAGTGAGATTATGGCCGTTGATGCAAAGGCAGCGGAGGCATATGATACACTCTTTCCGCTAAAAGAGAAGCGGTATCAAAAGAGTCAGGAGGAATTTTACATTTATAGTCACTCTCGCATCTGCGGTATTGAATAATGTTACACTTGCCCCGTCCCCATGTAACATTCATGTATAGTTTCTTTTCATTTTAGCCATACTAAATCTGTATCTTACCACAAAATCATCGGTAATCAGCGGAGGCTAAAAATGAGAAGATTTACACTACCCAGAGACATTTACTATGAAGAGAATTCCCTTGCGGCACTAAAGAATCTAAAAGGTAAAAAGGCATTTATCGTGGTTGGCGGCGGTAGTATGAAGCGTTTGGGCTTTTTGGATGAGACGGTAACATATCTGGAAGAAGCGGGCATGACAACCAAGATTTACGAGGGCGTGGAACCTGACCCAAGCGTGGAAACGGTGATGCAGGGGGCAGGAAAGATGCGAGAGTTCGAGCCGGATTGGATTGTGTCAATCGGTGGCGGGTCGGCAATTGATGCCGCCAAAGCAATGTGGGTTTTCTATGAGTATCCTGAGACGTCGTTTGCTGATATCATCCAACCGTTTAGTTTTCCGGAACTTCGGCAAAAGGCGCATTTTTGCGCCATTCCTTCCACTTCCGGGACCGCAACCGAGGTGACCGCATTTTCTGTCATCACGGACTATGAGAAGGGCATTAAATATCCGCTCGCGGATTTTAACATCACACCGGATGTGGCTATTGTTGACAGCAGAATCGCAGAATCCATGCCTGAGAAATTGGCGGCGCACACAGGAATGGACGCGTTGGTACATGCCATTGAGGCGTATGTATCCACGATGCATTCGGATTTTACGGATCCGCTCGCTTTACATGCAATTGCAATGATTAACACGTATATTGAGCGCTCCTATCAGGGAGATAAAAATGCCCGTGCGCGCATGCATAATGCACAGTGCCTTGCCGGGATGGCTTTCTCCAATGCGTTGCTCGGTATCGTACATTCCATGGCACACAAAAGCGGTGCGGCTTTTTCCGGAGGTCACATTGTCCACGGTTGTGCCAATGCAATGTATTTGCCGAAGGTAATTCAATTTAATGCAAAGAACGAGGAAGCAAAAAAGCGATATGATGAGATTGCCGCAGAGATGGGGCTGGAGCGGTCGGTAGATGCATTGATTCAGAGAGTTAAGGAAATGAACCAAGCGTTGGGTATTCCGAATTGTATTCGTGATTACGAGGGCGGAATCATCAATGAACAGGAATTCTTAACGAAACTACATGAGGTTGCCGCACTGGCTGTTTCCGATGCCTGCACATCCTCAAATCCGCGTGAAATCACTTGCGAAGAAATGGAGAAACTGTATCGTTGCTGCTATTATGATACAGAGGTTGATTTTTAGATAAATGTAGGATAAAATGCAAAAGCGGAGCGTTTCTTGCGATTGTGCACGAAATCGCTCCGTTTAAAGAAAGATATTCATCATTCCGTGAAGCAGCATGGTTGAATAACAATTTTTGGTTTTGCGCCGGACAACACCCAGAATGAGCCCGAATCCGAAGCCGATGAGAACCTTGGAAATGACCGCGAACCAATCACCGTTAATGAGATTGGTGTATACATAGCCAATGTGCCAGAGACCAAACAACACGGCATCGGCGAGAAAAACTTTATCATCGGAGTCGTGTACTTTGTCCAGTTCATTCCAAATATAGCCGCGAAACAGAAGTTCCTCATAAATCGGAGTAACGACGCTTCCATAAAAAAGGACTGCAATTGCGGGCAAGCCTTTGGTAAAATTTTGCGGCGCTGTGACGAATAAAACTATAAACAGACATGTAAAAATTATATAGCTTGTCTTAAACTTTTTCGGAAAAACCGAGAGCGGTGTTTGTGCGGTTTTAGCCAGAAGAACAACCAATCCCGCCAGAACAATCATACATGTCATTGTAAACATTTTATTACCGAATTGATTCAGGTTATCCGGCTTCACATAACTTTTCAGAAGAAACAGGATAAATTGAAATACAAACATCGTTACGATAATCTCTGAATAAATCATGATTCTATATTGTTTCATAAACGACCTCCATATACAACTATTATACAACAATATTGTGATATAGTATATGGGGGCGATAATGTTGCAGGGTGTTGGTGTTACAAGGGGACGGGGCAAGTGTACCATTGCGAGGCAATGGTACACTTGCCCCGTCCCCTTGTAACACCAACACCTTGTAACACCATTTTGTGGAGGCCGATATCGGAGATAATATGACAGAAAATAAGAAACACTTCAATACGTTGAAACCCCTGTTTGTACAGGGAATCAGTTTTTCTTTATGCTTTTTTGCATTTCAGTTGACAGAGTTTACAATCAATGACAGAGCGGAAATATTACTTGGAGCGAAAAGAGTTAACTTGGTGTATGCGATTGGCATTGCTTGTACCGCTGTCGGCTTTTTATCTTTTTCTTTGCTTCGCAAAGTATTTGAAGGTGAATATGTCAGAAAGATGATTGTCTGTATGGCCGGTATATTGTCGGTCTTTTCGTCCACCACTTTGTTGATTACGGAGAATCACATCCTATTTCTTCTCTGTTCATTTTTGGCCTTATTGTGTTACGGAAATATCGGTGGGAATATCTATTATCATTTTGCTATGTATTTTGCTAAAAGCAAATACGCCGGGCGTGTGATTGGTATTGGAATGGGTATCGCCGTTTTGTTACAGTTTATTGTTCAGAATCTGTTTGTAGCCAATGTTGCGTTTATCGTTAGTATTCTGACCAGTGTATCCTTCATGATATATTATGTGGTAAATCCGCCGAAGGACTGGATGTTCGAAAATCCGCTTCCCTACTCTGCCGAAAACAAGACGAATCGGAAGGAAGCTATGATTTTGATACTGGCGGTCGTCTTGATGTCTCTTGTGGTGGGATTGATTGATGGCGTTGTGGTCGCCAAACATGCACAAGGGAGCGGCAGCGTTTCATCCAATGTCAGATTGTTCTATGCGGGAAGCCTTGTCATTGCAGGATGGATTGCCGATTTAAAAAGTAGAAAATATCTTGCACTTATAACCGTTTGCACCTTGTTTCTTTCAACTGTGTCCACTGCTTTTATTTCAGGTGAAGGCTCCTTTTTCTGGGCAACGGCTTTTATGTATCTGTATTGCGGTTTCTATATCTTGTTTCTAACGGTTTCTTTTACGGATTTGGCACCCAAAACGAAAGCACCGACATTCTGGGCGAGTATTGGGAGAATTCTTCGAAGCCTATCGGCAGCCGTGACCGCAATTCCTATGGTATGGTTGTATGAAAGATTCGGAAGCATTGCTTTGGTTATCGGAAGTTGCTTTTTATCAACATTGACGTTAATTGTTCTATTTCCGCTGATTAGTAAATCGTTTGTACAACAACTTCCGCCCCCAAAATCGGATGAGACAAAGGAACTTAGCAGGGAGGAAAAATTCATTCGGTATGCAGAAACGTGTGGTTTGACGCCGAGAGAAAGAGAAGTTTTTTGGGAATTGATTACCACCGAGGACGATACCCAAATGATAGCAGAGCGACTTTACATATCACGAAGAATGTTACAAAAGTACATTACCGTTTTGTACGAAAAGACAGGTACCAAGACAAGGGCGGGTCTGGTAGCACATTTTATGGATTTCAATTCTTAAAACCACTTTCACAGTGGTTTTTTATTGCCCTTTTTCAAAAGTGTGCACAATTGTGAACTGCACAAATCTCTTCATTTCTTGTAAAATAGTGTGCAAGTAAATAAAGGAGGTAATAGATATGATGAAAAGAAAGAGCGCAACAAAACGTATGCGGGCAAAAATACTTTCCACTATGCTTTGTATTGGATTGCTTGCAGGGACAATACCAATGACGGCAATGGCAGTTCCGAATGAGCCACCTAAAATAAGGGCCATTCATTTTGTAGACGGTGGCAGCAGTACCGTTTATGTGAATGAAGCAAAATGCACCGGAGCTTCCTCAGAGAGCATTAAATATCTATATTCATCTGACTTGATTCATACAGATAAAATCTTTGACAATCTTCGGAGTATATTGTCAACTGATTATGCAAATCTCGTTCCGGCAACAGCAGTTGAAGAAACGGTAGGTCTTACCGTAAGCACAGCGGGAACGCCGAATGCACAATGGGTCGATGCCACATGGGTGGCGAATAATGTTATCACCGATATCGGTACGGTGACCGAAACAACCAACAGTATTAGCGCTGCATCTATACTGATGGACATAGATTCGCTTCAATCCGATCTGGAAGCAGAAAATTACGCTGCTTGGCAGGAACAAGAAGCGGAGAACCAAGCAGCATTTGAAGCAGAACATGCGGAAGAACCATCATTAGTATATATTCCCAGTGAGTATGTACCACTTGATTTTAACAATACCACAGTGGATGAGTTGCCGACACTTCAAGCAAATCAATTTACGACTGCTGTCGGGATTTCTTTAATCGGGCCGTTTTTCATACAAGAAAATAATATTACAAACGTCTATTATGATATTGATCTTGTTACTCATATCGTTACAGTTGTGTCGGAAACGGCAACAAAGGCAGTGGAAGGTTCGGGTATCAATCTTCCTGTTTTAACAATTGAAGATGCAACCGATAGTTACGACTACACATTGCGTGATGAACTAACGTCAAGATTTACCTCGAATGAAACAATTACATTTGGGGAAATTGGTGAGTGGGATGGCGTCAGAATAGATTACTATCATCCAATGCAAGCGTATACAGAAGCAGAATTCGTATACGATCCT
>CAYMCV010000032.1:0-22943 GCA_964389005.1 uncultured Lachnospiraceae bacterium
CAATTAACGGTTTTAGCTAAAATCGTGAATTACGGAACAAGCGAAATGACCACAGACGTAAATTTGTATGGCGGCGGTAATCTTCTTGATTTACAGACCGTTACAATCAATGCGGGTGAGAGTTCCATTGTTTATTTCGAAAATGTTCCCTATGAAGGCGATATTATTTATGTGGAGTTAACCAATCAGGATGATTTACTGTTAGACAATACCTGTTATGATATTTTAACCGAACAGGAAGAAAGCAATATCCTGCTGATGACGGATTCGAATCTATATCTGGAAAAGGCACTGGCGCTCGTTGACAATGTTACGGTTACCAAATCCAATGATATTGAATCTTTTACGGAATTTGCGAACCAGGATTATGATCTATATATATTTGACGGTATGGTACCGAGTGTATTACCGACCGAGGGCAATATGATTTTTATCGGATGTAAGTGTCCAGAGCTGTATAACGTGACCGAAACGTTACAAGGGGTACTTGTCAAAACTCAGGAACGAACAATCACGAAATACTTGGAGGATTATGAATTCGGTGTTGGACAGACATATATTTACGAAGTTCCGACATGGGGTGAGTCATTTCTTGAGACGGATGATAAGTGCGCAGGGTTTATCGGGTTGAATCAGATGCAAACGATTTGCGTAATCGGGTTTGACTTTCACAATACGGATTTACCGCTCAAAATGGAATTTCCGCTCATGATATACAACATTATGAGTGAATGTGTTTCCTCCGGAATGCTGTCTAAAAATGTAGTTTTTCCAGGAAATCAAGTGCAGGTGAACGGCAAACTGGACGGAGATCTTCCCATGGTAACATTTCCTGACGAAACACAAAAAGTTTTGCATGACAATGTTTCGGGTTTTTCCGATACCGATATGCTCGGTGTATATACAATAACGCAAAAACAAAAGGATACGGAAAAGACGGCATATATAGCGGTCAACTTTCCTACGTCAGAGAATACGATTAACGATATTCCGGCGAATGCTGCCGATATCGATGAAGGAACGGTCAAGACAAACGTTGATGTGATTCTGGAATTAAGAAGTTACGTGATACTTGCCGCACTGTTGTTGCTTGGTGCGGAATGGGTATTTTTCCTTAGGAGATAAGTGATAATGAGTATTGAATTTGTTCATCCTTGGTACTTAATACTGATACCGATTGTAATCGGTCTGTTGATTTTTTCGATGAGATATATGTTTACCAACCAAAAATCATCCAAAATCAAACAGGTCGTTTTGCGTGCTGTTTTGGCAACAGCCTTGATTCTGGCATTGGCACAGGTCAGTGTAAAATGGAACAGTCGTGATATTACAACCATTTTTCTGGTGGATGCTTCGGACAGTGTCAGAGAGCGAAAAGAAGAGGTTATCAAGTTTATCAATGAAGCTGTGAAAGAAAAAGGTAAAAATGACTTGATCGGGGTGGTTGCTTTTGGCGGAAACAATCGCGTGGAACAATTTGTTTCCAAAGAATTCTCTTTTTCTGAATTGCAGACAGATATCGAAGCGGAGGCTACAGATTTGGAAGCAGCCATCAACATGGCATATACCCTGATGTCGGAGGACTCTGCCAAGAGAATTGTACTGCTAACAGACGGAAATGAGAATAAAGGAGATATCGCCAATACGGTGTCGAATTTGGTGGCAAATCGTTGCAGTATCGAGATCTATAAGTTGGAAGAAAATGTTGCCAATGAAGTTTACGTCAGTGATATTTCGCTTCCGGAGAATGTGGCAATCGGCGAGAACTTTGTGATTAATGTTGAAGTTGAGAGTAATGTATCCACGCCTGCAACGGTCAGTCTGTATTCCGGAAGAACATTAAAGAGCCAACAAAGCGTAATGCTGCAGACCGGTGAAAATCATTTGATTTTTAAAGATACACAGACGGATGAGGGATTGAAAACATATCGCGTGGTTGTTGAAGCGGATGAGGATACGCTTACCGTGAATAATGAATTTTCTGCGTTTACGAGCATAGAGATAGATTTACCGTTGTTGATTGTAAACGGCGAAGAGGGGGCGGCAAGCGAACTGTATCCGATATTGGACAGCATTGGCATCAGTTATCAAAGTACGACGCCATCTACGGTTCCCACAAATATATCGGGATTCTCTGAGTATTCTGCAATCGTTCTTGTCAATGTCTATGCAGATGATTTGCAGGACGGTTTCGTCGATAACATCAAAACTTATGTACGAGACTATGGCGGCGGACTGATTGCAATTGGAGGAGAAGATAGTTTTGCGCTCGGTAATTACCGAGATACCGATTTGGAAGAAGTGTTGCCGGTTTATATGGATTTAAAGGGGGAGAACGAAGTCCCGACAATGGCAATGCAGATGGTCATCGACCGATCCGGCAGTATGTCTGACGGAAACGGTATTATAACCAATCTGGATTTGGCCAAGGAGGCAGCGGTATCTGCCATCCGCAGTGTTCGAGATACCGATTATGTAGGCGTCATTGCCTTTGATGATTCTTACCAAAGAGTTGTGGAATTGCAAATTGCGAACAACAAAGATGCGGTTTCCGACTTAACCTATACCATCGGTCTCGGCGGAGGAACCAGCATCTATCCGGCTTTGCTTGCAGCAACACAGGATATCAACGACTGTGATGCTATGGTAAAACATATTGTTTTGTTAACAGACGGACAGGATACCTACGGCGAATATGATGAACTAAAGGAGCAGATTAATGCTGCTGGAATCACCTTATCTACGGTTGCGGTCGGAACAGGATGCAACGACATTCTTCTTCGTGATTTGGCGGAGAGTTGCGGCGGCAGATATTACTACACGGATACCAATTCGGATTTGCCGCGTATTTTTGCGCAAGAAGTATTTCTCTCATCCAACACATATCTTGTCAATGAAGAATTTGTTCCGGTGATTACATCAACGGATACGATGCTTGAGAGCGTTGGCGCGGATGGAATGCCGTCCTTGTACGGATATGTGGCAACAACCAAAAAAGAACGCGCAATTCAGGTGTTGGGTACGCCATATGGGGATCCGTTACTGACTTATTGGCAATACGGACTCGGCAAGGGGGTTGCATGGACATCGGATATGTCGGGGTTGTGGTCTGCACCTTGGGCAGGCTGGGAAGGAAGCCAACAACTTTGGTATAACATCATAAAAAAAGTTACGCAAGATAACGGTATCGAAGGTTCATATACAGAAGTGGAGCAAAACGGAAATCAGGCTACGGTTAAGTATTTTACGGAACAGTATAGCGCGAATACGGATGTCGAAGCTACAGTCTTTGATGATGACGGTAATGTTACTTCAATCAAGTTAGAGCCAATCAAACCCGGGGCATATGAGGCCAAAGTCGCAACGCCGGGGACAGGTGTATACAGCATCAGTGTTCAGCAATCGGAAAACGGCGAGATACAGGGCAGTATCAATACGGCGGCGATTATGCAGTATTCGATGGAGTATCGCTTAAACCCTAACAATACGACGCTGGAAGACTTTGCAAATGCGGTAGGAGCGACATTTATTACAAAACCGGAAGAAGTTTTTGCAACACAATTGAGTTTCGTTAAGGGCAGATTGGAACTTGCAAATATTCTGCTGTTAATATCCTCGTTCCTTTTCCTTTTGGATATTGCATTACGCCGCTTTAAAGTTGATTGGTATAAAATTCTGCCGATTGAAAAGATACAACAAAAGCGGGCACAAAAAAGAGAAAAACGTGAATTGAAACGTGCACAAAAAGTTGCACAGAAACAAGCCAAAACGGGTGGCGTTGCACAGGTCGAGGCAATGATGGAGGAGAAGGTCTATGATAATCCGAAATCCGATATTGATACCTCGTGGGTTGAGAAGGGGATTCGCGGTATGAATACCGCTACGAAACCGCCGCAGAGTGGAATGCCGCAAGGGGCAAGACCACTGCAAGGAAGACCGCCGCAGAGTGGAATGCCGCAAGGGGCAAGACCACCGCAAGGAAGACCGCCGCAGGGTGGAGAAATGCCGCAAGGAGTTAAACCACAGCCGAGAACACAGCCGACAAGGGTATGGACAAGAGGTTCGAGGGCACAGAATTCGACGGGAAATGCGGGCGTCAATCGACTCGATACCACAACGCTGTTGCATAACATCGGTGAAGAAGACGAGGAAAAGTGAAAAAGAAAGAAACTTTCTTTTAAAACAGACAGATACTTCTTGCAAAACGTCTAAAAAGAAACTAAAATAGTCTTGTTAGGTGCGAGAATAGGATTGGGAGGGTAATCATGAAATACACATATGAAATGTCGCGTGAAGTCAAAGCAATGTTGAAGGGTGACATGGATGCGTTCTATCATTTTTATGTTATGACAGTCAATGATGTTTATTTTCATGTAAAATTGGTTGTGAAGGGTGAAGAGGAGACAGAACGTGTATTGATTTCTCTTTATCGAAGCTTTTACGTGAAAATGGGTGAACTGTCACGTCCCGAAGACACGATCACCTGGATGAACAAAATAATTTACAAACGCTTGACGGAATGGGTGGTTGTTAATTGTACGAATATGATGTTGGAGGAAGATGAGGGAAAGTATGATGACCTTCGTTTTGACGACGAATATATTTATTCGGAAAACATGTTAACGGAAGCCGAGACCGCCAATTTGGCAGGAAACTTTATTCCGGAGATATCGCCACTGCACGCTGTGACCGCGTTGGCATATTTTTATGACAGTATTCCGATCAATGAGATTTCGGATCTTTTGGATTGTGATGAGGTGCGTATCAATACAAGAACGAGATACGCGCGTAAATATGTTGAGAACGAGTGTATGAGTTATGCACGTGAGCGTATTCTGGATATCAAGAAAATTGATGTACATTTGCTATTGCTTGCATATGTTAATTTGGCAAAAACATATGGCATCAAAGATATCGTTGGTCTGTATGAGAAGATCGTTCTGGCAATTTCATAGTATAACGATTACTATAGGGATATTATCTTGTCATCAAAAGTGTGATTGATACGTTATGAAATACATGGAAAGCAATTGTCGGGAAGGCAATTGCTTTTTTCAAAAAATGCCTTTTCAGATTTTAAAGTAATAGAGGAGGAATCTAAAATGAGTCTCCAATTCTATTTCGGTGCATCCGGAGCAGGAAAAAGTCATCAGGTTTACGAGAGTGTGATTGCGCGTTCATTGAAGGAACGCGATACGGAATTTCTTGTGATTGTTCCCGATCAGTTTACGATGCAGACACAAAAAGAATTTGTGAACAAACATCCAAACGGCGGAATACTCAATATTGATGTGTTGAGTTTCGGTCGTCTTTCGCATCGAATTCTATCAGAGGTCGGATGTGAGGAAAAGGATGTACTGGATGATACCGGCAAATGTCTTTTGTTGAGAAAACTGGTACTACAAACAGGAGACCAATATCCACTGTTAGGGAGGCAATTGCAAAGACCCGGATATATCAGAGAGGTAAAATCCATCTTCTCGGAATTCATGCAGTACGGATTGGAACCGGAATCCGTACATAGTATGTCAGATGCTGCCGAAAATCGATTCGCGTTGCGTAAGAAATTAGACGAATTGGGCAGACTGTATGAACTTTTTTTGAAAGAAATCAGGCAAAAATATGCTACCAAGGAGGAACTTCCCGTTATACTGAGTCGGGAAATTTCCAAATCGAATATAATCCCCAAAAGTGTACTGGTATTTGACGGTTTTACCGGTTTTACACCCGTTCAGAATCTTGTCATTAGGGAATTGATGATTTATGCCAAAGAAGTGATTGTAACTTTGGCAATCGGAGATGAGTGTGATCCGTATCGGATTTGTGGGGAAGATGACCTTTTTTACCTATCTCAAAAAACGGTACGTTCACTGATGAAAATTGCCGAAGAGAATCAAATCATAGTAAAGGATGCACATAGAATTTACGGAAAACCGGTATATCGACATCGGGATAATGAAGAACTGGCTCATTTGGAAAGTCAGTTGTTTCGAAGCCCACAACTGTCGTATACGAAGGAAACAAACAATATACGTATTGTCAAGGCTTTATCTCCCAAAGAGGAAGCACAGTGGATTTCCTATGAGATGCGAAAACTCATCAAAAACGAAGGCTATTCATATCGCGATTTTGCGGTTATTACGGGTGATTTGGAGAGATATCGTGATGAGATATCGGAACAACTTTCAAAATATTCTGTTCCTTTTTATATAGATACGACAAGAAGTCTGTCTTTGAACCCCTTTGTTGAATTTCTGCGAAGCGGAATCCGTGTGGTAGCATATAACTATCGCTATGCGGATGTTTTTCATTTTTTACGATGCGGCATTTCTTGCATAGGTGAGCAGCAGGCGGATTGTCTGGATAATTATGTATGTGCCTTGGGAATACGAGGAAAAAACATGTGGTCATCACCGTTTGTCCGTTACAGCAAAGAACTGCAGAAAGATGCACAGGCACTTGGAAACTTGGAACAATCAAGGATACAACTGTGTCAACTTTTTTCGGTATTACAGTCAGAAGAAGGCGAATGTACCGTACGTGAACGCGTTTTGGATCTTTATCGGTTTGCTTTGGCAGCAGATGCGGAACGTAAATTATCGGAATATAAGGAACGATTTATCAAAGAACAGGACTTGGCCAAAGCGAAAGAGTATGAACAAATATATCGCGTTGTTTTTGAATTGTTGGAGCAATTTTGCGATCTGATGGGCGAGGATTTGATTTCGTGGAAAGATTTTGCAGATATTCTTGATGCGGGTCTTGCGGAAATCCGTATTGGTACATTACCACAGACTGTTGATCGTGTTTTGATTGGTGATATGGTAAGAACACGACTTTCTGATATTAAAGTTTTGTTTTTTATCGGAGTGAATGACGGAATTATTCCGAAAAGCGGCAGCAGCGGTGGAATACTGTCGGATTTGGACCGCGAATTCTTAGTGGAACAAGGACAGGAATTAAAGCCGACACCAAGGCAACAAATTTTTACCGAGCGACTCTATTTATATCTGAATATGACAAAGCCGACGGAACGATTGTACTTAACCTATGCGAGTGTCAGCGCGGAGGGAAAAAGTTTACTTCCGGCATATTTGATTACAGATGTAAGCAATCTATTTCCAATGATAAAAAAGGAAAAATGGGAAGGAAAGCAGTTTCTTGACCGGATTCATACGCCTGAGGATGGTCTGGAGCAACTTGCCGAATTATTACGAAGTTATTCCGAGGGAGTGCTGACGGATGTGGAACAGCATTTGCTGTATTCTTTGTATGCCGCAATGCAACAAGATGAATACGATGCCGCTGTTTCCCGTAAAATTGTTACCGCAGCCTTCGCAAGTTATCGAAGCAGAAAGTTACCGTCAAAGTTAATACGTCAATTGTATGGAGAACTGGTTTCTGCCAATATCAGCAGTTTGGAGCGATTTGCGTCATGCGCGTATGCACATTACTTACAGTATGGCCTGCGACTTCGGGAACGGGAGAATTACAGTTTTGAAGTTGTGGATTTGGGGAATGTATACCATGAAGTTTTGCGTGCATACGGAGAGTATATACAGCAGGAAGACTTGCATAATCCTGAAGTAATGAAAGAAGCGGATCGTGTGCTTGATGAGATTGTCGAACATGTGGCAGCGACATACGGAGAGAATGTGTTGAATGATGGTGCAAAGAATCAGTATCGAATTCAACAGATGAAGCGTATCCTAAAAAGAACCGTTCATACCATTCAATATCAATTGGCACAAGGTCATTTTTATCCGTTTCGATTTGAAGCACCGTTTGAAAAAACACTTCTGATTGATGATAAAGACAATCTGACTGTACGATTTCGGGGAAGAATCGACAGAATTGATTTGTGTGAAAATCAAGGTAGGGTGTATGTGAAAGTTGTGGATTATAAGTCCGGGAACAAAGACTTTGATATCGAGAAATTATATCTCGGTTTACAATTACAATTGCCAATCTATCTGGAGCGAGCGCTGGAGGCTGCCAAAGCTGCAAAACGGGATCAAGAGGTGGTTCCGTCGGCAATGCTGTATTACCGGATTCAAGATCCGATACCGGATTGCACTGGTTGTATTGTGAGTGAGGAGTTTATTACCGAGGAAATCAGGAAAAAACTGGTTCCCAAAGGCGTTGTGTGTCTTGACGAGCGCAATATAGAGAATCTGGACAGCGATTTTATTAAGGAATCCCGTGCAATTCCGGTCACGCGTAAGACGGATGGTTCGGTCAAAGAGAACACGTCGGTTATGACGCCAACAATGTTTCAAAATGTATTGGCATATGCACTGAAAAAGGCCAAAATACTGTGTCGTGAGATGATGGATGGGAACATTGCAATCAATCCTTTCGCGCAGGGGAATACCGATGCATGTACGTATTGCAGTTACAAATCGGCTTGCGCATTTGATGCCAAATTACCGGGATATGTGAAAAGACAGGCGGAAGACTTGAATTATGATGTCATGATATCGGAAATCGAAACATGCAGGGGGGAGGATAACGATGAACTACACGAAACAACAACAGGAAGTCATTGATGCGCGTAAGTGCAATATCCTCGTATCTGCGGCAGCCGGATCCGGGAAAACCGCCGTGCTGGTTGAGAGAATCATTGGATTGATTCGCGAAGGCATTGATGTTGATACTCTTCTGGTGGTAACTTTTACAGAGGCGGCTGCTGCGCAAATGCGTGAGAGACTCAGAAACAAATTGTCTGAAATTGCGGCAGCAGAACCTGAGAATCGACATATACAGAAACAAACGGTATTGATCCACAACGCACAGATTACTACCATTCATGGTTTTTGTCTTACGGTAATTAAAAATCACTTTCAGGAGATTTCATTGGAACCGGGATTTCGAGTGGCCGACGAAGGTGAGATGAAGTTGATGCTGCATGACGTTATGGAGGACATGCTTGAAGCGTACTATTTACATGCAGAGCCGGATTTTCTCGCATTTGCGGAACGTTATGCACAGGTGGGCGATACAGAAAAATTATCCGACATGATTATTAGGTTATACAATGATGCGATGAGTCACGCATTTTGGGAAGAACGATTGGAACAATGCAGGGCAGAATTGACATATGAAACCATTGAGGATTTGGAACAGGCTGATTGGATGAAGTATATTTATGCCTATGAGGATGCGGTGCTTCGCGACTGTCATCGATTGGCCCAAAAAGCAGTGAAATTGTGCAATGAATCTAGCGGTCCCTTGGCATATCTGGAGGCATTAATGGATGACTTAGAACATATTGATGCACTGATGCAAAAAAGGTCGCATATAGCGCGTTCACACATTTTTGCGTCATGGAAATTTATGGATTTGTCGCGCAAACGTTCCGATATGGTTGATGAAGAGAAGAAGAAACTGGTAAAATTAATACGTGATGAAATAAAGAAACAAATCACGGATTTACGTAAGAAACTATATACCGCACCGCCGGAGAGTGAACTCTTGTATCAAAATCGTGCAGGAGAAACAGCGGAGATGGCAGTCCGCATGACCTTGGATTTTTGTCATAGATTTTCCGCTATGAAGCGGGAGAAGAACATCATCGATTTTACGGATATGGAACACTTGGCACTGCAAATCCTTTTGACCCAAAAGGATGGTATTGTGATGCCGACAGAGACGGCAACGGAGTACCAGAATTATTTCACGGAAATACTGACGGATGAATATCAGGACAGCAATGATGTACAGGAATTACTGTTATGGTCTGTCTCCAAAGAAAGCAGCGGAGCATATAATCGCTTTATGGTTGGAGATGTGAAACAGAGCATTTACCGTTTTCGACTTGCCAGACCGGAAATCTTCATGCAAAAGTATGATACATATAAAAATGGTGATGAAAAGAAACGAAAAATCATTCTTTCTCAGAATTTTCGCAGTCGTAATGAGGTTATCGATAGCGTCAACTACGTTTTTGAACGAATTATGACGAAAGATTTGGGGAATATCGATTATGATGAGGATGCAAGACTCTATTGCGGTGCTACGTTTCCGGATGCGGAACAAGGGAACTTCGATACGGAATTACTATTGTATGAAAAATCAGTCGGCAAAACAGAGGAAGAAGCATTCATGATTGCGAGACGCATTTGCGCTATGGTCGGTCAAACGCTTGTTACCGATACCAAAACACAACAGTTGCGTCCTGCTGAATACCGTGATATTGTCATATTGCTTCGAACCGCCAAGGGCGTTGATGAAGTCTTTCGCAAGGTTTTCGAGAAAAGCGGAATTCCTGTACACATATCTTCCGCAAGTGGGTATTTTATGGCACAGGAAGTCCGTACGGTAATTAACTATATTACACTGTTGGTTAATCCGCGACAGGATATACCGCTGCACGGAGTGCTTCATTCCGTTTTGGGCGATTTTTCGGAGAAGGAAATTGCGCAGATCAGAGCAGAAGGAGGCACGAAGGGTCAGCTGTTGGATTCACTTACGGGATATGTTGCGAAACACATGGAAAGTCGTGGGACAAAAAAACAACTGGCAGATCGAATTCAAAGTTTTTTGGATGACATCGAACGATATCGTGCCTGTGCCGCTTATATGCCTGTATACCAATTGATTCAGAAGATTTTCCATGATAAAAAGTATGTATATCTTATATCAGCACTACCGGGCGGAGAACAAAGGCGTGCCAATCTAAAAATGCTTTTGGAATATGCCAAAAAATTTGAAAGTACAAGTTTCAGCGGCTTGTTTGATTTTATCCGATATTTGCAGATGTTAAAGCAACGGGAAATCGATTTCGGTGAGGCGAATATTGTTGATGAAAATGCCAATGTGGTTAGAATCATGACGATACACAAAAGTAAAGGGTTGGAGTTTCCAATATGTATTGTTGCGCAGTTGGGAAGAAAACTTAGTCAGAGAGAGTTTTTGGAACCCTTATTGACCGATCCGGACATTGGAATTGGAAATCGCTATATTGATTTGGATATGCGCTTTCAAACGGATACACTACGAAGAAATGCTATTATTTGCAAGCAGAGATGCGAGAGCAGAGGGGAAGATTTTCGCATCCTTTATGTGGCGATGACGCGTGCCAAAGAAAAGTTGATTTTGACCGGTCGAGTCGGTAAACTTGAGAAAGCAGTGACGGACGCCATTGCGTCCTTGGAAGTCAGGGATAAGACACTGACATATACGGAACGAATCAAAGCCGGTACTTACTTGGATTTGTTGATACCGGTCATGGCGAGACAGAAATCATTTAAAAAACTATCCATTGACTTATTTGAAATAAGAAATCCTTTGTTAGTGCTTCCGGAAGAAACAGGTAATATTAGAATTGACGTTATTTCTGCGCAAGATGTTGAGGTTGATATGACGGCGCAGACCATAGAGAAAGGGTTTTTGGAGGAACACTTGTTATCGGAAAGTGCAAAAGAAACGGATTTTCAGATATGGGAAGAACGTTTTTGCTTACAATATGCGCATCAAGGTCTTGCGGGTCTGTATACAAAGACGACGGTTTCCGAACTGAAACATGCCGCTTATCATGAAGCGGTTTTTGAGGAAACAATGGGCGAAGGAAGTGAAAAAATGTTTTCTGAACCGGAAGAAGAATCCTATATTCCGAAGTTTGCACGCACCCAGACCGAAGTTGCGGGCGTAACCAGAGGAACGGCGTATCACAGAATCATGGAATTGTTGGAGTTTTCGAAACTTTTTGGTCATGAGGAGGAATTTTTACTTGAACAAAAAGAACAAATTTTAAACTCTCATAAAATGACTGCGGAGATGATGGATTTGATTTCCGAAGAAAAAATACTTATCTTTTTACGACAAGATTTGGCACGGCGAATGGCGAAAGCAAGACGAAAACAATTACTGTTTCGCGAACAACCCTTTGTACTCGGAGTTCCTGCAAATGAGGCAAACCCTGCATTTTCACCCGATGAACGTCTACTGATTCAGGGTGTGATTGATGTATATTTTGAAGAAGACGGGGAATTGGTTTTGGCTGACTATAAAACCGATAAAGTCAAAACGCCGGAGGAACTGATTCATCGTTATCGGACACAATTGGATTATTATGAAAGAGCACTTGTACAATTAACCGGAAAACCCGTAAAGGAAAGGTTGATTTATTCCTTTGGCTTGGGTTTGGTTATCACGGTATAAACGGAGGAAACTATGACAGAGCAAAAAAGTAGCGGGGTTTTGGTATATATGTATCAACAATGGATTCAAATCATGTTTCCGGTGTTGATTTATTGTGTATCCTACTTGATCTTTGATTTTATTTTGGAATTCATCGGTGCCAATCTTTTTCTGCCGGGTACGATTGTAAATGGCTTGTGCATGTTGGGTGCCGCACTTTCCATCATGGGGGCATTTCAAGTCAAAGACTTATCGCTTCGTATCAATCCGCTGCTTTTGATCGTGATTCCACTCGGTATATGTTATACAGTGTTTTTTAACTGTTTGTTGGCTTATATTCCGATCAAAGGTCTCTCGGAATCATATGCGCAGGCGGAAGGCGTTCTTTACGCAGTACCATTCTGGCAGCAGTTGATTTTGTATGGAATCATATCTCCTATAGCCGAAGAATTGGTGTTTCGCGGTGCGTTATATCGAAGAATGCGTAAGTTATATGCCGTATTGCCGTGTGCCTTATGCTCCGGGTTCCTATTCGGACTTTATCACGGGAATATTGTTCAGGGACTGTACGGATTCGTGATGGGGCTTCTGATGTCACTTGTCTATGAGATGACAGATAGTTTTTTGGCACCGCTTCTATTCCATGCCGCTGCCAATATCGTCAGTTGCACGGCGACCTATGCAAATGATTTCGGAAGAATTGTATTTTCATTGCCGGGCATGATTATCGGATTCGTAATGGGTACAGTGCTTCTAACAATTATGATTTTATATGTAAAAAAGGTTAAAAAGCGTAGCGAAGGTGTTACGCAATGACATAAGGATATGTAAAGACAATAAAGACAAACATTTGTTCGAAAAAGTATTGCAAACGTTTCGTGATTGTGATAGTATATGAATACAAACGGATGTTCGAGAGAGGGAAGGTCATGGAGCGTCGAATTACGGAACAAATGTCTGTCATGGAGAAATTGGGAATACTGACCGATGCGGCGAAGTATGATGTCGCATGTACCAGCAGCGGAACCGAACGGCAAGGAAAGGGCGCCGGAATCGGGAATGCCGTGAGCAGTGGTATTTGTCATAGTTTCGCATCTGACGGACGTTGTATTTCATTACTGAAGATACTGTTTACCAATGAGTGTATTCATGATTGTAAGTATTGTGTGAATCGACGCTCCAATGACGTGCCCCGTGCATCTTTTACACCGGATGAGATATGTGAATTGACAATTCAGTTTTATCGCAGGAATTATATTGAAGGACTGTTTTTAAGTTCGGGGATATTGAAGAACCCAACATATACAATGGAATTGATATATGCAGCTATCCTCAAATTACGGACAGTGTATCAGTTTCAGGGGTACATACATGTGAAGGCAATACCGGGCGCAGATCCGTTGATTATTGAACGAATCGGGTATCTTGTCGACCGTATGAGCATTAATTTAGAATTACCGACTGCCGAAGGTTTACAGAAACTGGCACCCGGGAAGAACAGGAAGAATATTTTGACGCCGATGAGACAGATACAGAACGGAATCGTACAGAGTAAGAACGAGGTTGCGATTTTTAAGAATGCAACTCCTTTTGTCTCAGCCGGGCAGTCGACACAGATGATTGTGGGGGCAACACCGGAGAGTGATTACCAGATTGTATCCGTTGCCGAGAATTTATACAAGAAATTCGCTCTGAAACGGGTATTCTATTCAGCATTCGTTCATGTGAACGATGATCGCGATTTGCCGGCCCTTCCCGGCGGACCGCCGTTATTGCGTGAGCACAGATTGTATCAGGCAGATTGGTTGATGCGCTTCTATCAGTTTGAAGCAAAGGAACTTCTGAGTGAAAAGCATCCTAATTTTAATCTCTTGTTGGACCCGAAGTGTGATTGGGCGATTCAACACTTGGAACAGTTTCCCATTGAGGTTAATTGTGCGGATTATCGTACGCTTCTTCGTGTTCCTGGAATTGGAGTTAAGAGCGCACAGAGAATTGTCGCAGCGCGAAGAATGGCAACACTCCGATTTGAAGATTTGAAGAAACTTGGTATTGTGTTGAAGCGTGCACTGTATTTCATTACATGTAGCGGTAAGATGATGTATCCGACGAAGTTGGAAGAAGATTATATTACAAGGAATATTTTAAATGAACATCCGCGTCTTCCTTTTACGAGTGACGGAATGACATATCGGCAACTATCATTATTTGATGACACAGATCTGTTTGCAAAACCATCGCCGATCGATGGAACGATGGCGCTGTATGGACAGATGTAAGGGTGATGAAGGATGGAATTGTGGTTGTCATGTGAAGACTCTGCTGACGGTATTTTCAGCGGCGTTTATGAGGCATATCTTCGGAAGGCAGATCACGCTTACACACATCTTTGTGTAGGAGAACCCGCAGAACCATTGTTATTTGCGACGTATGAGCCGGTTATTGCCAATCCCGTTTATGCAGATAAAGTCGGAAGAACGATTGTGAGAGAAATGGGGAACGATATTTACCGAGCTATCTGTGAAGCGATGACGACAAATGATTTCTTGAAGGCAGACGCAATATATCATACAATCGTTCTTGGAATTACGCAGAAGTTGGGGAATAGGACGATGGATTATCTGACGGATACCAGTGTTCGCAAAGTCTCGCAATTAAGTACTTATGTCAGACGGGAATATCTTCATTTACAAGGGTTTTTACGATTTGAGGAGTTACAGAACGGTGTATTGTTTGCGACTATCGGTCCGAAGAACAACATCATCACGATGTTGGCACCTCATTTTTCCAATCGATACCGTAACGAGAATTTCATTATTTATGATGAGATACGAAATTTGTTTGTTCTGCATCGAATTGGTGACGGTGAGGATGATTGGGTGGTCTTGACAGGTGCTCAGATTGATGTGAATTCTGAGTATTTTACGCGGCTCTCAGCACGCGAGAAAGAATATCAGGCATGTTTTTGTCATTTTTGTGAGCATATCGGAATTCGTTCCAGAGAGAATCCACGGTTACAGCAAGCAATGTTACCGTTGCGATTTCGTGTATACATGACAGAGTTTCAGAAGTAATAACAGTCATATTCGGAGGTTTGTGTGTGGAGATTCGTATTTCGGTACGCAATTTGGTAGAATTTCTTTTGCGTACAGGCAATATTGACAACCGACATCGAACAGTAGGCGGTGAGAATGCACTCTGGGAGGGGAGCAGAATTCATCGTTTGATTCAACGCGGAATGGGCGCAGATTATCATGCGGAAGTTCCGCTTTCTTTCGTGTATGACACCCCGAATTATCAGATTGTAATTGATGGACGCGCTGACGGAATCATTGAGAATGAAGATGGTGTAACCATTGATGAAATCAAGGGAACATATCGTGATGTAACGAAGATGAAAGAAGCAAATCCGATTCATTTGGCACAGGCAAGTTGCTATGCTTATATTTATGCGTTACAAAACAACTTGGATGAGATTCGAATTCGAATGACATATTGTAATATGGATACAGAAGAACTGAAGTACTTCTTTCAAGACTATACCATGCAGGAACTTCGTGCATGGTTTGATGAATTGATGGAATCCTATCGTAGATGGGCAGAATTTGAAGTTCAATGGAAAGAAATACGACAGTCATCGCTCAAAGAAATTAGCTTTCCGTTTCCATACCGTGATGGGCAGAAAGAACTGGCGAGTGATGTTTATCGAACCATATATCATCGCAAGAAACTGTTTATTGAAGCACCGACAGGAGTTGGCAAGACAATCTCAACCGTGTTTCCGGCAATCAAAGCCGTCGGGGAACAGAAGGCAGAGAAGATTTTTTATCTGACGGCCAAAACAATAACAAGGACGGTTGCATCAGATACATTTGAACTCTTAAGAGCGCATGGCCTTCGGTACAAAACAGTGGTATTAACCGCCAAAGAAAAGATATGTGCCAATGAGGAAGTAAACTGTAATCCCGATGAATGTTTAAGAGCGATGGGACATTATGACCGAATTAATGATGCTGTCTATGATTTGATGATTCATGAGGACACATGGAGTCGTGAGGTCGTAGAAGTTTATGCGTCAAAGCATCAGGTCTGCCCGTTTGAATTAAGCTTGGACATGAGCCTGTTTGCGGATGCAATTATATGTGACTACAATTACCTGTTTGATCCACATGTTTATTTGAAGCGCTTTTTTGCGGAAGGGCGAAAGGAAGCATATGTTTTTTTGATTGACGAGGCACATAATTTGGTCGAACGTGGGCGAGAAATGTATTCAGCATCACTCTGTAAAGAAGATTTTTTGAAATTACGTTCAGAAATGAAACGTGCTTATTCTGAAAGCACCGTATATACGACTGCAGGTCAAGAAGCGGCTGCTGTCATGAAAGCACTTGATAAATGCAATAAGGAATTGTTGGCATTGAAACGTGCTTGTGGTGATTCATATCGCATGATATCAGAGCCGATGGAACTGGAGACTCTGGATATATTGTTGCGACGTTTAGAAGCACGTATGGAGTCCTATTTGGAGGAAGAAGACGGTAAACCGGTGCGAGATCAGGTTCTGGATTTCTATTTTGTGTTGTCACACTATCTTTTGATTGGGGAAATGGTGGATGACGCGTATTCTGTTTATACCACACTTGAACAAAACGGTAATTTTTCAGTACATTTATTTTGTGTGAATCCTGCTCGTAATTTGAAGAAATGTACTGACCATGGAATCAGCAGCATCTTTTTTTCGGCGACGCTGTTGCCCATACAATATTATAAACGACTGTTGGGAGGAGAGGATGCGGATTATGAGGTATATGCTCATTCCGTTTTTTCATCACAACAGATGGGATTGTTCATATCAAGTGAATTAACAACGAAATTTACCAAACGAAGCAAAGAACTTTATGTGAAGATTGCTTTACAAATTGCGGAAGTTGTAGAATGTCATTGTGGTAATTATCTTGTTTTTTTTCCTTCTCACCATTTTGCTCAGATGGTATACCAGAAGTTTACGGAATGCATAGGAAATCGTGTTGAAACCGTGTTGCAATCAGAGTATATGAGTGAAGAGGCAAGAGAGATATTCCTGCAACGTTTTTATGGGAATCAGGAATTCGATTTTTCATCAATCTTTCCGATGGAAGTTGAAGTGGAGACAGAGAAAAGTCTGGTGGCATTTTCGGTCATGGGCGGAATTTTCAGTGAGGGTATTGACTTGAAAGGGAAAGCTTTGATTGGTGCAATTGTGGTTGGGAATGGTTTACCGCAGGTCTGTCTGGAACGTGAAATCTTGAAGAATTATTTTGACGAAGACGGAGGCAATGGATTTGATTATGCTTATCGTTTCCCGGGGATGAACAAAGTGCTCCAATCAGCAGGGCGTGTAATCCGTACTGTAGAAGATCGTGGAATTGTTGTATTGTTAGAGAAGCGATTTTTGGAACCGGAGTACCTTCGTATGTTTCCGAGAGAGTGGGATCATTACCGTGTCGTGACCGGAGATTGTATCGGCGAACAAGTGCGTGCGTTTTGGAGTGGTTCGGATTGTTGACAACGAACCCCAAATAGCATATCGTTGCATGGATATCACGGTATACATAATGTGAAGATAATTAAAAGTTATGTTATGGTTAATTCGTCATTTATTTACAAACTGACGCTAAATATGACACAAGTGTCTGCAAGAAAAACAACATTTCGACATGATATTCACTGTGGATAACTCTGTGGAAAGTGTGGATTTCTCACGATTCGAACCAATTATTAGACTTCCGTGTCATAAATAGCAAAAAAGAAAAAATGCAGGAGTGAGTGCAAAATGGCTATTAACTACAGGATGAATTGATAACTTTATGTTAACCGAAAGGAGAGCTTATGTGGGCATATGAGAGTGTTTTTTACCAGATTTATCCGCTTGGTTTTTGTGGAGCACCGTTTGAAAATGACAATACTGTCGTTTCTAGAATTAAGAAGATTGAGGAATGGATTGGGCATTTGACAAGAATTGGCATCAATGCCGTGTATTTGTGTCCGGTATTTGATTCGGATACACATGGCTACAATACCAGAGATTATCAAAAACTTGATGTCAGACTGGGAACCAATGCAGACTTTGCCGATGTTTGCAATTCATTTCACAAAGCCGGAATCAGAGTCATATTAGACGGTGTGTTTAATCATGCTGGGAGGGGATTCTTTGCATTTCGTGATGTTTGTATGAATCGACAGGAATCAAGATATATCAATTGGTTCTATATCAATTTCGATGGCGATTCGTCGTATCATGATGGTTTTTGGTATGAGGGATGGGAAGGAAATTATGATTTGGTAAAGTTGAATTTGGGTAATCCGGAAGTCGTACAGTATTTGTTGGAAAGTGTAAAATTATGGATAGATGAGTTTCAAATCGATGGACTCAGGTTGGATGTCGCATATTGTCTTCCGCCAGAATTTATTCGGCGGTTACATCAATATACCGCAGGACTGAAAGAAGATTTCTTTTTGGTTGGGGAGATGCTACACGGTGATTACAATCGTCTCATGAATGATGAGATGTTGCATTCGGCAACCAATTACGAATGCTATAAGGGGTTGTATTCATCTTTTAACAGTATGAATATGTTTGAAATCATTCATTCTCTGTTACGACAGTTCGGTCCGGAAAACTGGACGCTATATCGTGGAAAACATCTGCTTTCTTTTGTGGATAACCACGATGTGACAAGGATTGCCAGTCTGTTAAGTAATGACAAACACATACCTCTTATATATGCGTTATGTTTTGGTATGCCGGGGATTCCGTGTGTTTACTATGGAAGTGAGTGGGGTACAAAAGCACTCAAATCCGATGGAGATCCGGCTCTTCGAGTTTCTTTTTCGGAGCCGCAATTCAATGAATTGACCGAGTGGATTGCACTACTCACCACTGTCAAGAAACAGAGCGAGGCACTGAATTACGGAGATTTTCGAAGTGTATTCTTGACCAATCGACAGTGTATCTTTGAGCGCAGAAGTGCGAACGAACGTGTTTGGGTTGCTATCAATGCGGATGCAGAGAGCATGTTTGCGCACTTTGAAGCGGGATGTGCTACCGCAGTCGATATGTTGACCGACCAAGTATTGCAATTCGACGGTGGGAGGGCATTACCGTCATACAGTGCTGCCTTCTGGCGAATGAAGGATGAGTGTTCTTCTTACGAGTAAAACAGCAATTGACATATAATATTATACGATATATAATAATGTCAATAATACAAATTGCTTCATTGTTATGTAAAATGACTGTGGGATGATTTGTATCATGGTAAGTATCAAGAGCAATCAATTGTCGGAAGGAGTGAGTTTATGGCATTTAACACAGGAGCAGCATTATTGGATGCCATCGTGCTTGCGGTTGTATCACAAGACGACGAGGGGACTTACGGATATAAGATTACACAGGAAGTCAGGAATGCGATGGATTTGAGCGAGTCAACATTGTATCCTGTATTACGAAGACTTCAAAAAGAAGGATATTTGGAAATCTTCGACAAAGCTTATTCCGGAAGAAACAGAAGATACTACAAGGTAACACCGGAGGGGTATGAGCGTCTCCTGCAGTACAAAGCGGAATGGCTTGCGTATTCCCATCGAATTGACCGTATTTTTGAGGGAGGGATGGAGAATGACTAGAGAGACATATATGGCTGAACTTGTACAACTGTTGCAAGATTTACCTTCGGTGGAGAGAGAAGCGGCTATACAATACTACAATGACTATTTCGAAGATGCCGGTGTATATAAAGAGAGCGAAGTCATTGCAGAACTCGGTTCACCGAAGCAGGTCGCTAACATAATTAAAAATGGCTTGAAACAAACTGACACAGAGGAGGAAGTTCATTCGTCGAAATTAAGCGGCGGAATGATTTTTCTTATTGTTTTATTGCTGCTTTTTCTATTCCCTATCGGGTTACTAAGTTCCTTACTGGTGATAGGTCTTGTTATATTGATTTTTGTATGCGTCATTTTATTGGCAATGATTACATTCCTTGGCGGCGGTGTCCAATTTATTGGTGGAATTCTGTTTATCGGCAGCGGAATCGTAAAAACTTTTGAAATATTGTGGGGCGGATTGTCAATGATTTGCGGCGGCATTTTCTTGTGTGGAAGCGGAATCCTTTTTTTGGCGGTATCGCTGTGGATTGTAAGCTTTCTTTTACCGTGGATGTTCCGTTTGGTAACGAATATGTTTCATAAGAAAGAAAAAGGGGGTGTCAACCATGCGTAAAGTGATAAAAAGTTTGTTGATTACCTCTCTCAGTATGATTATGATCGGTATGATAGGAACGATTATTTTCCTTTCGGTCGGCGGATTACGGCAATTAACGGGTGAAATAGCAGGCGGATTTATGAAAATTCGTGACCAGGTTGTTGACCTATGGCGAACCATTCCGGGTGTTGAGAGACTTGGAAGTATTGAAGGAATTGATATTAATTTTGACGGTTCTGTAGTCGATGTGCAAATCAATGACGCATATGAGATTCATGAGGGTGATTATGTAGATACACAGGTTGCTTCGGCAGATGAGGTTACGGCGATTGATATCAGTGCCATGGGGCTTGCTATGGAGATACAACCGTCCGATACATCATTTTACCAGTTAAAAAGTGAAGACGCAGAACGATTCCAATACTATATGGAAGATGGCAAACTTTCTGTTCATGCACTTCCCAAGATGGGCAATCGTAAATCTGACACAACATCAAAAATGATTCTTTACATACCGGCGGATGCGTCGCCGGATGCACTATCATGTATTCTCGGAAGCGGAACTTTAGATATCTTGATTCCGCTTGATATGCCGAACATTGATTTTAATATCGGTGCGGGAGAACTCAAGATTGCGGAGGCAATTAAGGCGGAAGAACTGATATTTCGAGTCGGAGCCGGTAATGTAACCGTACCGGGTGTAACAGCGGATACGCTAAAGATGGATTTGGGTGCCGGCACGTTTACCGTTACTGATGCCGAGGTTGCAAAAGCGGAGTTTCATATCGGCATGGGAACGGCGAATTATACAGGAAACATATCAAAGAGTTTTCAATTGGATTGTGGCATGGGAACCGCAATACTTAAACTAAACGGGACACAAACCGATTACAACTATAAGATTGCAGGTGCTGCAGGAACGGTTCAAATCGATCAAGATTCTTTTTCGGGACTTGCGATGGAACGGACGATTGACAACGGAGCTTCTTTGGAAATCGGCATTAATTGTGCCATGGGAAATGTTACGGTTAATTTCTAAAAAAAGTATTTTTTATTTGCAATATAATTGACATGTTGTATACTATGATACAGGCGTCGCAAGTCATAAGTTTCCTTGAAGGGAATCTATTTGATTTTGAACAGCCATTGATTCAGTGAGGTATGCAAAGTAATAATGTTACATTTATAGAAGGAACAGATATGACGGAGGAATAAGATGTATAAAGAGCTTGCCAAAACCTATGATCCGGCGGGAATCGAGGAACGATTATATCAAAAATGGATTGATAAAAAATACTTTCATGCGGAGGTAAACAGAGACAAGAAACCGTTTACGATAGTGATACCGCCTCCAAACATTACCGGACAATTACATATGGGACATGCATTGGACAATACAATGCAGGATATTCTGATTCGCTTTAAGCGAATGCAGGGTTATGAAGTATTGTGGCAGCCGGGAACAGATCATGCAAGTATTGCCACAGAAGTCAGAATTATTGAAAAATTAAAAGAAGAAGGCATTGATAAACATGATCTCGGGCGCGAAAAATTCTTGGAGCGTGCTTGGGAATGGAAAAAGGAGTATGGCGGACGCATTATCAGCCAGTTGAAGAAGATGGGATCTTCTTGCGATTGGGACAGAGAACGCTTTACGATGGATGAAGGGTGTAACCGTGCAGTAACGGAAGCGTTTGTAAAAATGCATGAGAAAGGATGGATTTATAAAGGTGCCAGAATCATTAACTGGTGTCCTGTTTGCAATACATCCATTTCGGATGCGGAAGTGGAATATGAAGAGCAATCAGGCAAATTTTGGCATATCAAATACCCGATTGTCGGAACAGATGCATTTCTCGAATTTGCGACAACGCGTCCTGAGACAATGTTGGGTGATACTGCGATTGCGGTCAATCCGGATGATGAGCGTTATACGGATTTAATCGGAAAAATGGTTAAAATTCCATTCGTGGATCGAGAAATTCCCATTATTGCCGATGCATATGTTGATAAAGAATTTGGTACAGGTGTGGTAAAAATTACGCCTGCTCATGACCCCAATGACTTTGCCGTAGGGCAAAGGCACAATTTACCATGTATCAATATTTTGAATGACGATGCAACAATCAATGAAAACGGCGGTAAGTTTGTCGGTATGGATCGTTATGTTGCAAGAGCAAAGATTGTTGATGAGTTGGAAACCATGGGGCTTTTGGTTCGTATTGAAGACCATGTTCATAATGTTGGAACACACGATAGGTGTAAAACAACAGTCGAACCAATGGTGAAACAACAGTGGTTTGTTAAAATGGACGAGTTGATTCGTCCCGCTGCTGATGCGGTCAGAAACAAAGAAATCGTTTTGGTTCCCGCAAGAATGGAGAAAGTATATTTTAACTGGACCGATAATATTCGTGACTGGTGTATCTCTAGGCAGTTGTGGTGGGGTCATCGGATTCCAGCCTATTACTGTGATTCCTGTCGGGAAATTGTAGTGGCAAAAGAGATGCCAGATGTTTGCCCAGCTTGTGGTGGAACGCATTTTACGCAGGATGAAGAT
>CAYMCV010000033.1:0-22427 GCA_964389005.1 uncultured Lachnospiraceae bacterium
CGCCAAGAATTGTGACGGTGTCGTTCTTGTCATTGCGAAGGGCGAAACAAGTTATCGTTTTGCACTGAAGGTGAAGGAACAGTTGCAGCGAGCAGGCTGTCATATCCTGGGATGCGTATTGAACAAAGTGGATATGTCAAAGAGCGCGAAATACAGTTATTACGGGAAATATTATGGGAAATATTACGGAGAATATAAGTAACAGATAGAGGACATCAATGGATCAGAAGCAGAGAAAGAAAAAGATATACCGAATACTGGCATTGTTATGTGGCATAGTATTCGTTATCAGTACCATTTGGTTGGTAAGTTATTTCCTCGGATTGAGACGTGCAGAAGCGAAGTTGGCTGAATTACAGAGCGCGGCAATCACAGAGAGCGAACCGCCAAGTGTTTCGGAGGAAGTAACAGAGGAAGAACCAAGCATTAGCGAAGAAATATCCGAAGAAGTAGGTCCTTCGCTTGACGATTATGACATACCGGTGAAAGAAATCGATTTCTCGGTATTGACTGAGGAGAATGCAGACATCTATGCATGGATTACGATTCCGGGTACCGTGATTGATTATCCGGTATTGCAGCATCCGGATGATCCTAATTTTTATCTAAAACATAATGTGGACGGAAGTGCGGGATATCCGGGCTGTATCTACTCGGAACGTTACAATTCGAAGAATTGGGACGATCCGAACACGGTTCTCTACGGACACAATATGAGAAACGGAACCATGTTTGCGGATTTGCATCTGTATGAAGATCCGGCATTCTTGGAAGAAAATCAGTTTGTATATATTTTTTCCGACGGTTACACGAGAGTTTATCAGATTTTTGCCGCATATGAGTTTTCAAACGCACACCTGTTACTCAGTTTCAATACAAAAGACCCGGATACGTATGCACAGTATTTTGAGGGGATTTTTAAGCATGACGGACTAAGTGATAATTACAATGAGGATGTCGAGGTAACGGTTGATGACAAGATACTGACGCTGGAAACTTGCATCAGGAACAAGGATGACAGAAGATACTTGGTACAGGCTGTGTTGGTGGCTGAAGGGGAAATAAATTAGCGCAGATGTTATGAATTCACAGTGTCGGGGGGCAATCAGTGTGAAGGAGCATCGGGTTGGATACGGAGGACAGCGTTACGCGGGATATTAGGGAGTTTGACGAAGATACGGTGGTGGATGAGCCGATACTTCGAGAACGAAGAAGAAGAAAACAGAAGAGAATATTGAAGAAGCTTGCCACAGCGGCATTTATCGTCATTCTGTGCTTTGTAGTGGTTATTGGTGCGGTTGCCATCTTTATGGCAGGCGGTAAGAAACGACTGCAAGAAGGTATTGTAGCCACACAACCGAATATGCAAGCAGTTACGCCTGAGGAACCAATTACTTCAGAGCAACAGGAAGTGGTATGGGAAGAAGGCTGGGTCAGACATAACGATAAAATCTATTGCTACAATGAAGACATCCTAACATTCCTCATCATGGGCATTGACCAGATGAATGAGGTTCGTGAGAATCCGGATGAAGTCAGCGGCGGACAATCGGATGCACTGTTTTTGGTGGTGTTGAATCCGGATACAGAAGCAATCAGTATTGTTACTGTGAATCGGGATACGATGACGGATGTTGTCATGTACGGGTACGAAGGAAGCGATGAGACGAATGCACAGACGATTACGGCACAGATTGCCACGCAACACGGTTTCGGCGATGGAAAAGAATTAAGTTGCGAACTCACGTGTGATGCGGTATCGAAGCTGTTCTATGATTTACCGATTCACGGTTATGCATCCATCAATATGGGAGCGGTTCCGCAGTTGAATGATGCTGTCGGAGGTGTGACGGTAACTGCGCTTGAAGATATTAAGAGTAAAAAGGATCAGTTGGATTGGAGCGAGGGCGAAGAACTCACATTGATGGGGATGGATGCTTATTGGTATGTGAAGTATCGCGATATCACGGTTTTTGAGAGTAATCGAGGTCGCTTGGAGCGGCAGAAACAGTATCTGTCCGCATTTGTCAGCAAAGGATTGAACCAGACCAAAAGAGATATTACGCTACCAATCAAGTTATTTCAAGAACTGAATAAGTACATGGTAACGGATGTGGAAGCAGACGAACTTGCATATCTTGCCAATACCGCTTCCGGATATGATTTTGCAACCGAGAATATCTACAGCTTGGAAGGTGAGACGAAGATGGGCGAGAAGCATGAAGAGTTCTATGCCGACAAAGAGGCACTCAAGGATTTAATGATTCGTGTCTTCTATGAGGAAGTCGAGTAATTCTTAGTTTATAATGAGCATATGATGCTTTTTATAATAAATGTCACGTGTACAATGAATGAAGGGAGGAAAAATGAAAATGAAAAAAAGATTTTTGGCACTTGGATGCATCATGGTTCTGGTTATGGCCATGGGTTTAAGTGCACAGGCAGCAGGCAGCGTTACGACGCCGGCGGTTACAGAGAATCCTGCGTTAAAAACGGGAACACAGCAGTTGAATGAGAATACCATTAAGGAATTCGCTGAGAAAACCAAAGTGGAGTCAGACGTTGATGTTGTAATCGGTGTTGTAACAACTGAAACTGCAGGTGCGATGGTTACACAGGCAAAACAGGTTGTAGGCGATGGCGCATTTATTGCAACGATGGTTGATATTCAGGTTCCGGCAGGAACAAAATCGGCAACGTTTACCATTAAGTGGAGTGTGTGAAGAAAAGTCTGTAAATACAGATCTTCTATGATAAGTGTTGGGCTGGAGAGCTATTTATTAGCTTCCAGCCCTTGTTTTATATATACTTCATGAATCAGGGCATGTCAAGAGAAGGCGAGACTTCCCGCCTCTCTTTGTATCGATATTTCTATTCTGGAAGTCGGTCAGCATACATAATCGACAATTCTCCATAGACCTGACCCCAGTTTCGAAGTGACATTGTCCATTTCTTTGTTGCCTCAAAAGTAGAAAGATATAAAGCCTTTACTATCATAGTCTTGCCGATGTCCATATGCTGGAGGAAGGGAAAGACTATACGGAGTTAAGGCAGTGCAATATCATATACATATGCACATTTGATCCGTTTGGGGAGAATCGATATCGGTATACGTTTGACAGTGTGTGTCGTGAGGAACCGGCATTACGGCTTGAGGATGAGCGGAGAACGATCTTTTTTAACACCCAAGGCTATATGCAGGCGGTGGAGGAAGATTTACGGGCGTTGTTGCGTTATATAGAAACGGGTGAGGTTACGGATGCTTTTACGGAAGAACTGGAAACTGAAGTTATGGAGATCAAGCAGAATGAGCAATGGAGGACGGAGTATATGAAGGAATTGGCGTTGAGGATGGATGCGATTCGTGAAGGCAGACAAGAAGGCAGACAAGAAGGCAGGCGAGAAGGTAGACAGGAAGGTAAGAATACCATTTTGCTGCAGAATGTTGAGAATGCGATGAGGAACTTCAATATCAGTTTGGAAGCTGCCTGCATTGGTCTTGGTGTTACGGTTGAAGACTATAAGAAAGCAAAAAAGTATAAGGGATAATGAAGTAGCACTTTTCACAGTAGAACTACACAAGAATCATACAGTATTACCATTGCCATACAAGTGGATTTACGGGCGTTGTTGCGTTATATAGAAACGGGTGAGATTATCTCAGCAAATATCTTTTGACGCATTTACGCAAGGAGAGGTTCAGATTTTTCATTTATCTACTACAGTGAATAACCCCAAATTGTGGGATATTGGAGAGGGAAATCTGTATACAGCAGTGACCAGACTTTGCTATCAGAATAGATTGATTGATACAAATACGCAAAAGTTTGGATTCCGTACAATTAGACTTGATGCAAAGCAGGGATTTTTTCTGAATGGAAGACATGTGAAAATCCAAGGAGTTTGTGAACATCATGGTTTTGGCTGCCTGGGGGCGGTGGATGGCAGAGCGGCACTGAAAAGGAAGTTTTCCATATTGCGTTGAGAATGCAAATAACCGTGTTCATATTGAGGTGTCCGGAGCTGGATGTTTGATTGGTATTGATAATGGAGACAGTACAGACTTTGATCAAGTTAAGGGAAAGAGCAAGCGCCTTTTTCAAGGGAAACTTTTAGCTGTAATTGCACAAAGTGGTGTAGAAAATGTAGCAACTGATGAGATTATTGACGATCAAATTGAGATTACGGTAACTTCGGTGGGATTACCGAGAGAAGTGCTGACATATCCTATCAAAAGGGGCAGTAGTAATTGGAAGGGAATTGAAAACAAGAAAACCGAGATTGTCGGTGGCGGTATCGGAGCTGCGCAAGTGAGCGAATACGAGGTACCGATTCGAAAATTGAATCTGACTTGCTGTGGAGATGTAATAAGAGATGCAGACGGTTCAATTATACTAGATAGAAAAAGCAAACAAGTTCATATTACGTGCAGAATAGAACCCGCCAATGCAACTTATCATGATATTGCTTGGAAAGTTGTGAATGATATCGGGATTGAGGTTCAAATGGCATCTGTACAGGTACAAGACGATTATGTTATATTGGAAGTGAACAGTGATGGCTGTTTTCGACTTCGTTGCATTGCGATGAATGGAGGAACTGTTGCGAGCGTTAGATCCGAACTTTCGTTTAGGGCAAAAGATATTGGAAGCGCCACACTTAATCCGTATAAGAAAATTCAGGGAGGTTTATCCGTAGATAGACCTGATAGCTTAAGTGAAGGTGTAGACCATGGCGTTCGATTCCTTGGAAAGAAGGAAACTTTTATTCGGTACGAGAAACTGGATTTCGGAAAATATGGTTCGGAAATGATGGTTGCGGAATTATTTAAGTATAGTGTCGAACCAATTCAATTTTCTGTATTTATTGAAGATACGAATTTTAAACAGATTGGCGTTTGCACGTTTGACAAGAGCTCGAATTGGATGGAGTTTCTTGAACAAACTTGTCAATTGACGGAACGCATAACCGGAATTAGAACAATTGGGATTGCGAGTAAAGGCAATTTTCAGTTAAAAACAATTCGTTTCGAACCGACGCTTCATGGACTGCAAAAAATTGCCGCAGCAGATTGTGATGAGATATATGGAGATTCTTATGTAATAACGGATAACAGGGTTGAGAAGATAGGTAACAACGTCACACTTCATTTTAAAGACTTGAATTTCGGAACAAATACCGTGAATCTTTTAACGGTTTGCGGTAAAACCAGACTTGAGAACTGTTCTATACAGGTTAAAGTCACGAGTGGGAATAACGAATTTACGGAATTGATTGAGTTTACAGGTAATGATGCGTATACAGAACAGAAATTTGAAATAAGCCCTATCGATACCTACTCAGAAATACGTTTCATTTTTCTACCGGGCAGCCAATTTGATTTCTCGTGGTTTCAATTGGGTGTGCGGGGATAAATATTGTATATTATTTCCATAAATTTCATTTATTCGATCGTATCTACATCAGATGGATGTCGAAGGCAATTCATGGATAGAAACTGTTGAACCGGGTGATGACTAAAAATAAGTGAATTGTTTGCCTGATGTGTAATATGACGTCCATGCATGGAAAGGAGTTCCTATTTTGTTTTGATTACGGTATTAGACGAGTATGTCATGGTAACAATTGCGCTGTTCTATTTTGCGCAATTATGTTAAAATGAACTACTAAATACTAATAGGAGGTAATTAAAATGTTAAGTTCACCGGTTGCGAAGTTTGAAGATCAATTGTCAGGGTTATTGGGAGGCGTTGGCGGTATTGCTGGAACTTTTATTTGTTTTGTTTTTGGAATTATGGTTATCGTTGCTTCATGGAAATTGTTTAAGAAAGCAGGAGAGCATGGCTGGGCCAGTTTAATTCCGATTTACGGAGATTATTGCAGGGCACGTATGGTATTTGGAAACGGTTGGTATTTCTTATTGGCACTCATACCCTTTGTGAACGGTATTTTTTTTCTTATTGAATCATGGAAAACAGCAACCGTATTCGGCGCCGGATTTTGGGGCAAAGTATGCATGGTCTTCTTTACACCGTTTGCAATTATGTATTATGCGTTTGGCAAGGCAGAATACAAAGGACCTTCTAAATTATTTGGATAAAACTTATAATATAGTAGCCGCATAACAATCTGAACATGGGGGAATTGCGATGAAGAAACCGAGTATATCTATCAAGACGCGAATCGGAATCAGTGGGATATCGATATTAGTTATGCTTGTTATCGGTCTGAGTGCGATTCTTATCATGCCGGAAGATGAAATAATTTTGATTAAGGATTATCAAAACTATGCTTGGGGACATGTAAATCGAGGCTATTTTATGGACACATCCGGGGATATATATTGCTATTGTTTTGAAAAGGCTTTATATTGCATGCTACCGCCGGAAGGAAAATCTGATATAATTGAGAGATTAGAAATCATTCGGGAGCATACAGAACCTTGTGCTAAAGTTCCACTTTCCACAGTTCGAAAAATATACATTAACGGGATGATGATTCCGGTATTCAGCAAAATGTTGGTAAAAGGTTGTGGATATGATGGTGGGCAAAAAAGTATTTATTCCTGTAATCCACTTACGAATCGAATAACCAAATGTCAATCACTGGGAGACGCCGAGAAGACTTCGCTGAGTTGGAATGCAAGGCGCATAGCGGCAATTGTACAGGAGGAACTAAGTGATATTGAGAGGGATTATAACAGTGGGAGTTTTGTTACATCGAAAGAGATAACAATTGAAACAAAAAACTGCGAACATATTGATAAAAGTAAGAAGTATTGCCTATTCTATGGTGAGCAATTGAAGGAATTAGAAAAGGAACATGATTTTCAATTGGATTCGATGTGGGCAAAGATGGATGAAAACGATAAGTATCGATATGTTTATCTTGTAGAATTCATTAAAACAGATACGCCGGAAAAAGTCCCGGAGGCAACCGGTGTTTTGATGGTTGACGGAAATCTTGATTTCGTAGTTGATGGTGACAGGGCGGATGCTGTGGGTAATGAGGCCGGAGACGGTCAAGGGATATGTTATATTGCTGCTTATCCATACGATAACATAACGTTTTTCCCGGAACAGTATTTCGATTGGGACGGACAGGAGTGGATTGTTCCCGCTGAAGGTGATGTTATATCAGATCCGCTAACCTATCGCGATGTGGTTTATGGAGTATCAGATGAGGGAAGTGAAAAGATTCGTAAAGAGTATCAAATAGGCATAAATGATGATATTGCCATCAACACTGCTGAAGAATATGAGAAACTTGTAACTTTCTGTGATGAGAATCATATTTGGGAAGATGAAAGTATACTTACAGACAACTGTCTTCGCGGTGAATATCGTCCGGATTTTTCACAGGTTTTGTTACAAATCAGATTTACAAAAATTCATGAAGGAGATGAAGTTGTATTTGGGAGAATCCATGTGGCCCAAAACGAAATCAGTCCAAGTTTCAAAATTAATCATGTAGGCGGAAAAGATTCGTATAAGGAAAAAAATACGAATGTAGTGATATTTTCATACATACCAAAGAAATACATCCCTGAGAATGAATAAAAAATAATTAAACCCCTTGACTCTGACGTAACGTCATAGTTTATCCTGTATTCATGAGGTGGTGGTCATCGAAAACCTATTAGGTTGAAATTGGCGACAACCGATGAAACGGAGGTACAGAATGAAAACCGTCAATGAAGTTAGCAAACTAACCGGAATCAGTGTCAGAACATTGCATTATTATGACACCATTGGGTTATTGTCACCTGCGCAGGTAACGGAAAGCGGTTATCGCCTGTACGGTACATCGGAATTGGAAAGGCTCTCCCAGATTCTGCTGTTTCGGGAATTGGAATTCCCATTAAAAGAAATCAGCCGAATTCTGGACAGTCCGAATTTCGATAAAAGCAAAGCGCTTGAGCAGCAAATTCAATTACTGACATTACAGAAAGAACATTTGGAAGGATTGATTTGCTATGCAGAGCAGTTACAGAGAAAAGGAGGTAAAGTCATGAGTTTTGATGCATTTGATAAGCGTAAGATGGAAGAATACGCAGCCCAAGCAAAGAAAAACTGGGGTACGACCGAAGAATACAAGGAGTACGAGAAGAAAAGCGACGGCAGAACACCGGAGACACAGAAGTCGATCAATGACGGTCTGATGGAGATTTTTGAAGCGTTTGGTCAGATTCGAACGACAGCTCCGGATGGAGAGCAGGCACGTGCGCTTGTAGAGAAGCTTCAACAGTACATTTCAGACAACTATTACACTTGTAAGATTGAAATCCTAAAAGGACTCGGACAGATGTATGCGGCAGGCGGTGAGATGACAGACAACATCGACAGAGCCGGAGGCGTTGGTACCGCAGTTTTTGCGGCAAAGGCCATAGAGTTATTCTAAATGTTCAAGCAAAAGAGAAGGAATCCGTTATTTTTCGGATTCCTTCATTTTTTGATATTTTATCTCTGCAATTTCCCAATCGGAGAGCGTATCGATATCCTGCACTTCCAGTTCTGGAACAATCATTGGCAATATTTTTCCAACCATGAGTTTCCCACTCTTTCGGAAAGATTCACTGCGAAAACAATAGAACTGTCCGACGTCATGATACCAAGGTTGCAAATCCTGCGAGCGACTGTCCATAAACTCCGGTTGGCGGAAAATGAGCATATCATTTTCAATTACAAGAGCACGTTGCGGAGGATAGGAAAATGACACTACGGGAATGACACAGTCGGCATCCGATGCATGAAGCATTTCCATTCCGGTGGACAATTTCGCTGCGGTTACAAACGGTGCTGTGGGGTAGATACAACATCCATATTCAAAACTTCGACCACATTTCGCATATTCATCCAAAACCTCCGTAATGACATCGCCGGTGGTCGCAAAATCCCCCGCTGTTTTCTCACTGCGAAGAAAGGGAACCTTTGCACCGGCTGCCTTTGCAATTTCTGCGATTTCTTTATCATCCGTCGAAACCATGACTTCTTCAAAGATGCCGCTTTGTAGCGCCGCCGCTATGGAGTAAACGAGAATCGGTTTCCCTAAAAATGACTTAATATTCTTGCGCGGAATTCGTTTGCTTCCGCCTCTTGCCGTAATCATTGCAATTGCATTCATAAGCGCTCCTTTTTGAGTATTATTTGAAAAGTTGCTCCACCGTCGGGGGTATCCGTCAGTTCGATTTTGGTATTGTGTTCTCGCGCAATCTCTGACGCAATCGAGAGCCCGAGTCCGAAATGCGTCTTATCGGATCGACTTTGATCACTTCTGTAAAAACGCCGAAACACCTGTGATTTCTCTGTATCGGGAATACCATTTCCGTGGTCAATAACGGAAATAATGGTTTCGGAATCATTCTTTCCGTGACGTACCACAGCCGCTTGCAGTTCAATTCCGGTTCCCGGCGTTGTATAAGCCAAGGCGTTTTGAATCAGTATAGATATGAGCTGCGAAATACGCTCGGAATCTGCGTATACCATCGGTAATTCTTCATCCGGCAACCGAAGCGTGAACGGCTGTCCTTGTTGTTGACACACAGGTAAAAATTCATCATACAGTTCAATGAGCATCGTATCAGGGCAAAATGATTGAAAGTTCATGGCGCGCGAACCGGCATCGCTTCTCGTTAAAAGGAGTAAATCATCCGTCAAAGCTTTCAAGCGATTTACTTCTCTTTTTACACTTTTTAGCAGTTGTTGTTGCTTTGTGGTATCTTCCTCGACATTTGCCGCGTCCACCGCTGCATGAATCACGGTGAGGGGACTACGAAGCTCGTGGCTTGCCGCCGCAATAAACTCCGCTTGCTGCTGCAAGGATTCCTGCACAGGCCGCGTCGCAATATAAACCATGAGATGACAGGCAAAGGTAAGAAGGATACAACCGCCAAGTGCCAGTCCACCATAAGTCCATGCACTTTTTTGCAGATGCTGTTCAACGGGGAGATAATCCTTAATCATCATCAGAGTCATCTCGCCGTTGCTTCTGTAAACCACGGTTTTTATACACATATAGGGATGATTATTGGTGTCTTTGATTCGATAAAAATCAGACGCCGATGTAGCATCTACCTTGGAATTAAGAAGTATTTCCGCTTCCGCAAGTTTAATCAGCGATTTCCGTTGTTCCCCCACCATATAGGAACCGGCGAAATGCAGCGGCGTCGTGCCATCCTCAATATGGATGATGCATACCCCCGTAAGTTCTCGCTCGGCAAGCCAACTGTCACGAATGATATTGGTGGTCGTAAGGTGATTCTTCAGTGTGTTAAATTCGGAAGAATAAGCAGTGTTATAATTTGTTTGATATTGATTCACCGCTAAATACCATGCAATCGCTGTCAGTCCGATAAAAATAGCACAGGTCAACAACGAAAAAAGCAAAGTCAGGCGTCGCCGCAGTTTCTTAATCATGTTGCTCCTCCGCGGTTTCCAAACGATAACCGCATCCGCGCACTGTTATAACCTTAACTTGACTCTTGATATTTGTAAAACGTCTCCGCAAGAAACAAATATAGGTATCCAGATTGGCGTCTTCCACGACATCATCTGCGCCCCAAACTGCCCCGATTAAGTAATCACGGGATAAAAGTTTCCCATCGCTTTTGAGAAGGCACTCTGTAAGCAGACATTCCTTACGCGATAATTTGACGGATTTGGCGGGACCTGCTAAAAGAAATTCTTCCGGTTGCAATTGCAAGTCACCATAGACGATGTCCACAGGTGCTGCTTGTGCTTCCTTACGTCGTGAAAGAGCGCGAATGCGCGCCAGAAGTTCGCGCGTATCAAAGGGTTTGACAAGATAATCATCCGCACCGGCTTCGAGTCCGTCAACGCGATCCGGTACCGAGCCGAGTGCAGTCAATAACAGAACCGGCGTCTTGATGCCTTGGCTTCTTGCAGCCTTGAGCACGGAGAGGCCGTCTCGTTCCGGTAACATACGGTCCAAAATAACCACACTGTAAAAAGGATACTGCATCATTTCAAGACCGTCCGAGCCGTTGTGACTGATATCCAAAGCAAAACCATCTTTTTCCAATGAAATGCGCAACGCGCGGCACAAATCGGTATCATCTTCAATGAGAAGCAAACGCATGGCAAATCCTCCTGTATCAGTTTATTATAGCTTAACTATTTCATTCTTTTCAAGGTTATTTTAAGATTGTTATGTTAAAGTAGTTTTATCAAATTTTATTTGAATTGAAAAGGAGACATTGGTATGAATCAAAATAGTAAGAAACGGTATAAAAGTTTTACAGCCGTCGCAATGGCAATTCTTATGATTTTTACACTTGTAGGATGCAATGGCGGTGGCGATACCGCCGGAGGTTCGAACCAAGGCGGCGAGACCAAGGATTTTACGTTTGCATCTTCCGAAGCAGGCGAGGGTGACAGCGCGGCAGGAGTCGGACACTGGGTTGAAAAGGACGTCACGCCTTCCGAGATGGGTCATATTCTGGAGGAACCGGTCAAAATGGAGGACGGAAACCTTGTCATGTACGCGATAAAAGATGTTATGGAAGGACCGATTACGAAGTATACTTCCACAGACGGAGGAGATACTTGGAGCGGTGAAGTCGTTACTTTTGGCAGTGAAGTGGAGGGAGAGATTACTGATATTTCCCTGTTGCCGAGCGGAACCATGGCTTTCCAATCTTATGTTCTTGATGAAAATGAAGAATATGTCGGTAGTTCGGTATATTACATGCAGAACGGGGAAACCGTAAAAATTAGTTCCTTGCAAGACAAAATGATATATTCCCTGCAATTGATGGACGACAATACACTGTTTGCATACGGTTATAACAATAACGGCGGAGAAGAATTTAATTATGTCATTGATTTAACGTTAGATACCATCAGCTGCGAATTACAGAGTTTATCCATGTATAGCGGAGCCATGATGGGTATTGCTCTGGATCTTAGCGACTCAAGTCTCCCCAGAATGTACTATACTTATTTTGGTGAAGACGGTCAGATATTGTGTGCAGTCGATAAAAACGGAAATCATGAAGATAAGTTGGCAACCTTGAACAGCGATAGCGGCAGTGGAGCCATCGATGAAGAGGGTAATTATTACTTCACGAGCAACGGTAGTATTTATCGAGTTACCAAGGGCGGAAGCGCACAGGAACAAATTATGGAAGATTCCGGATTCGAACTTGGCTTACAGAATTTCTATTGCAGTAATATTACATATGTAGATAAAACTGCTTTTTTATGTGCACTTAATGATATGTCCGGCGGAGCTATTTCAGAAAAAATCATGAAGTACGCATGGAGCACGGAGCCGCAGGCACCAATCGATACCAGATTGACCGTATGGAGTTTGGAGGAGAATGCGACGGTTCGTGCCGCGGTCGTAGAATTTAACAAATCAAATCCCGGAATGGAGATTACATACGAAGTCGGCATCGTGGACGAGAATAGCAATCCGGAAGATGTAATTCGCAGTCTCAATACGGAACTTGTGGCAAAAAAAGGACCGGATGTATTGATTATGGACGGACTCGACTACGAGAATTATATTGCAAAGGGATTTTTAGCAGACATCTCCGGAAGCATTGATTTAAATACATTATTAGAAAGTGTATCTACACCGTTTGTGAATGCGCAAGGCCAGTGCTATGTCATGCCGGCAAGATTTTCGGCACCCGTTCTAATGGGAGATGCGGGCGATGTCGATCAACTGAAAACTTTGGATGATATTGAGGCAGCGGTACTTGCCTGCCAGCCACGTCCCGGCGATGATGCAACCAAAGATGCATATTATGAACCATGGACATATGATGAACAGTATGCACTCGGCTTCGTCGATTTGGAGCAACTTGTAGACTTTACACTTTCGACGTCGGCTCCTGCACTCATTGAAAACGGACAGGTGAACCATGAGAATTTAACGAAAGTGATGGAATTTATCAACGTTATCGGAACGCATTATCAGATGAATAAATATCCGCAGGATGTAGCATACAACGGAATGAGTGCCTCGAGCGGCGAAACAGATCCTGTTACGCTGGATGACGGTGGCTATGAATATTCTGTGACGAAACATGCGAGATATGGTCGTGGCAGCGTCACGACGCCGGCATTTTTCAGCGAAGGCAGAAGAGACCGTATGGATACCAATCAAAAAAGCAGCATTGTCATGCAGCCGGGTCTTGTGGAGAACGCCTATACTCCGTCAACACTCGCAGCTGTCAGTGCAACGAGTACCAATCCGGATGCAGCAGGGGTGTTTGTAGCGACGCTTTTGGGCGACAACATCCAAAACGCATGTTACTATGACGGCAATCCGATTCAGAAGCAGGCACTTACCGCAAGAATTGAAAAGCATGATTCATTTGTCAAAGAACACGGATATACAGGCGACATGCAGGCATTTTACGACAATTTGAAGACACCTGTCACCGTAACCGGTAATCTCGCTATGTTGCGCGAATGTATCGTTACCCACGCCAAATCAATGATTAATAAGACGGAATCGCAAGAGGATGCTGTTCGTGGCGTTGAGAACGATGTAAAAATGATGTTTGACGAGCAAAATTAGTTTAATGGATATTTCGATTAAATATGCAAATTGAAGATGTAACAAAGAACAGACTTCCTGTAAAGTGGGAAGTCTGTTTTGCATATTGACATAGAAGACGTAAACGAAGTACAATGAGGTTTATTCCTTAGGTGGTATGATGATGAAAGATTATCTATTTAGTAAGCGTGATTTACGAAAACTGATTGTTCCGCTGGTGTTTGAACAGACGCTGGCGATGACGGTTGGCATGATGGATACCATGATGATTTCATCTGTCGGAGAAGCGGCTGTTTCCGGTGTTTCTCTGGTGGATATGTTAAACATGCTGATTTTTAGTCTGTTTTCTGCATTGGCAACCGGCGGTGCTATTGTGACAGCGCAGAATATTGGTGCAGGAAAGAAAGAAGAGGCATGTAAGTCAACGAATCAGTTGCTCTATACGGTGGTGATATTCAGTGTCCTGATTATGGTACTTGTATTGATTTTTAACCGCGGTCTGCTTCGACTGTTTTTTGGCGGAATTGAAGACGATGTTATGAGAAATGCGATTGTATATCTGTTAATTTCCGCTGTATCATTTCCATTTTTAGCCATTTATAATGCTTGTGCGGCACTGTTTCGTACCATGGGAAATGCGGCGATTACACTCAAAGTCTCTCTGTTGATGAATATAATCAACGTTGCGGGCAATGCCATCTGTATCTACGGACTGAAGATGGGAACGGCGGGAGTGGCGATTCCGACACTGATTTCTCGTGTGGTTGCGGCGATTGTCTTGTATATCTTATTATGGAGTGCAAAAAATTCCGTTCATTTCATCAAAGGGCGGATTCATCTTGATTTCTCAATCATTCGCAAAATTCTCTATATCGGAATTCCGAGCAGTATTGAAAACGGTATTTTTCAGTTGGGTCGTGTTGTTGTTGTGAGTATCATTGCCGGATTCGGGACGGTTCAGATTGCAGCCAACAGTGTGGCAAACAGTTTGGATATGCTTGGCTGTATCATCGGTCAGGCAGTCAGCCTTGCAATGATAACCGTCATTGGACGTTGCGTCGGTGCGCAGGATGAATATCAAATTCGATATTATACACGGAAACTGCTCAAAATCGCCTATATTGCAGCGGCGATTTTGAACGCTTCCATTGTTTTATTACTTCCATGGATTTTGAAACTCTACGGTTTGTCAGAAGAAACGACCAAACTCGCATATATTCTTGTTGTCATTCACAACGGTGTCGCGATATTCTTATGGCCGACGGCGTTCGTTCTTCCCAACATGCTTCGTTCCTGTAATGACGTAAAGTTCACAATGGTGGTTTCCATCTTCTCCATGGTTGCATTTCGCATCGGTTTCGGTGTCCTGCTTGGTATCCATTTTGAGCTAGGCGCCATCGGTATCTGGATAGCCATGGTGATTGACTGGATTTTCCGCTTCACGCTATTTACTGTTCGCTATTTTAACGGAGGTTGGAAGAAGCAAGTGCCTGTTTGATATCGTCGATGATATCCTCGACATTTTCAATGCCGACGGAGAGACGAATCAATTCTGGTGAAATTCCGGCTGCTTTTAACTCCTCATCTGACAACTGTCGATGTGTATGACTTGCCGGGTGAAGCAGACAACTCTTGGCATCTGCAACATGTGTTACGATGGCGATGAGTTTCAGGCTGTCCATGAAACGGATGGTTTCTTCGCGCCCGCCTTTGAGTCCGAAGGAGAGGACACCGCAGGTTCCGTTTTTGCAGTATTTTTGTGCAAGTGCATGGTCTTCATCATCCTCAAGATCCGCATAATGAACCCAAGCAACCTCTTCACGCTCTTTCAAGAATTTTGCAACCGCATACGCGTTTTCACAGTGCTGTTTTACGCGCACATGCAATGTTTCCAATCCGATATTCAAAAGGAATGCATTCTGCGGTGACTGGATGGCACCGAAATCTCTCATCAATTGCGCTGTCGCTTTCATGATGTACGCGCCCTTTCCGAATCTCTCCGTATAGATAATGCCGTGATAGGATTCATCCGGCGTATTCAATCCAGGGAATTTATCCCCGTATTTCGCAAATTCAAAATTACCGCTGTCAACAATGCAGCCGCCGACGCAGGTTCCGTGTCCGTCCATGTACTTCGTGGTGGAGTGTGTTACGATATCGGCACCGAATTCAAAAGGACGAATGTTGATGGGGGTTGCAAACGTGTTGTCAATGATTAAGGGAACGCCGTTTGAATGCGCAAGGTTCGCGAATTTCTCGATATCAAGAATCTCAACGGTGGGATTCGAGATGGTCTCTGCGAATACCGCCTTGGTATTGGGGCGAAATGCTTTCTGCAATTCTTCCGCGCTTGCACGCTGGTCAACGAAGGTGCACTCGATGCCGAGTTTCTTCATCGATACGTGGAACAGGTTATAGGTGCCGCCGTACAAAGCGGAGGAGCAGATAAAATGATCGCCTGCTTCGCAGATGTTAAAAATTGCAAAGAAGTTCGCCGCTTGTCCGGAAGATGTCAGCATTGCTGCAACGCCGCCTTCGAGTGAAGCGATTTTGGCAGCTACGAAATCATTGGTTGGATTCTGAAGACGTGTATAAAAATAGCCGTCAGCCTCTAAGTCGAATAATTTGCCCATTGCATCGCTGGATTCATATTTGTATGAAGTGCTCTGGATGATGGGGATTGCGCGAGGTTCGCCGTTGGCCGGAGACCAGCCCGCTTGGATACAGTTCGTTTCAATACGATAATTATTGCTCATGTGTTATACCTCCTTGTGATAAGTGATATTTATTGGGTGGTTGAGTGAAGCTCTGGAGACGAGTAATGGGAAGCATGTTCACCGCAAGACACGCTCTCGCTTGAGTGTGCCTCGTAACGGTGCATAAGGTGTCAAAGAACGCCACCTAAGCACCGACGGTCACACACAGTCTTGCTTATGAACATGTTTTCCATTACTCCGGTTACGTCTCACTTCACTTGTTAATTCGCAGTATACAACATTCTCTTGATATAGTATAATACATATAAACGATACCGCTCCATAGAAATTAACTATACCAAATCAGGAGGCCAACATGACACTGCAACAACTCAGATACGCAGTCGCCGTAACGGAATGCGGCTCCATCAGTGAAGCTGCCAAAAATCTCTTTATCACGCAACCAAGCCTGACGCATGCCATCAAAGAATTGGAAAACGAATTGCACATTACACTTTTTATCCGTAATAATAAGGGCATTCTGCTGTCACATGAGGGCGAGGAGTTCATCGGCTATGCGAGGCAGGTTTTGGAGCAACAGAACCTATTGGAGGAGAAATACATGAATCGGAAGCCGGCGAAGCAGCATTACGGTGTTTCGACGCATCATTACACATTTGCGGTTAATGCGTTTTTGGATCTGGTTCACCAATTCGGAGATGAAGCCTATGACTACTCGCTGCGTGAGGAAAAAACCTTTGCAATCATCGAGAATGTCGCAACACTCAAAAGCAATTTGGGCGTCTTGTACCTAAACGATTTTAACGAGGCTGTCATTCGTAAATTGTTACGCGAACGTGAATTGACGTTTGAATTACTTTTTATCGCCAAACCACACGTGTTTTTGGGGAGTCGCAACCCACTTGCCACGAGAAAAAGTCTTGATCTTAAGGACTTGGAGCCATATCCGTATCTTTGCTTTGACCAAGGCGAGTATAACTCTTTTTACTTTGCGGAAGAAATCTTGAGTACGCGGCAGCACCAAAAAACCATCAAAGTAACCGATCGCGCGACCATGTCGAATCTGATTGTCGGGATGAACGGCTACACGGTGTGTTCGGGACTTTTGGGGGATGCGCTGAACGGAAACGACATGGTTTCCATACCGCTTGATTTGGATGAAGAGATGCGAATCGGTGTTATCGAGCGAGCCAATTCTGTCGGCAGCAGGCTGAGTGATTTTTATAAAGAAGCATTACTTCGGCATTGCAAAACAATGTAGGAAAGTGTACCATGAAAGAGACAATAGACAAATGTAAAAGGAGGGCAACAATGGATACGTTATATGCAACCGTAGGTCGTGAAAAGTTCCCGGGACTCAAAGTAAATATTTGTTGTGTCAGGGATACCGAGGATTTGGAAGCATCGTGCCCGCTTCCGCGTTTTCGTGCCATATATGTGAAAGAGGGGCAGGCCATTTTTAGGAACGGCGAGCAGAGCCAGATAGTGACAAGCCCGTCCGTACTTTGCGTGAATGAAAAAGACGACGTTGGTTTCTTAAAAGCCAGCGGGGTAAAAATGGACGTGATGTATTTTGACCCGATTTGTTTCAGCCGTTATGAGGATTTTGACAGCATCGAAGAGTGGAGAAAACAATTGTTTGGCGATGAGTATTTCTTCCGCCCGTTTTTTAGACGAGGAGATCAATACATCGGCGCGTGCCCCATATCGTATAGTCTTGGGAACCGTATCTCACAGTTAATAGAAATGACAGACGTAATGTTGGAAGAACAGAATGATGACTGGCCATGTCGCAGTCGTTCCTATTTTATTGAGTTGGTTTTGAACTTGAACTCCATATACAATGGCGATATTTACAATCCGCAGATTTACGGCGCGAAAATGACCGATGAACTGGCAGAAGTCATTGATTGGATACATTTACACTATCTTGACAAGGTGGTTTTGGAAGACATTACCAAAGAATTTCACACCAATAAAACGACACTGAATCAGAAATTCAAGGCAGTCATGGGTGTTACCGTCATGGAGTACATCATCAATCTTCGTATGGAAATTGCTTGTTCGCTGCTTCGCAAAACGTACCTTCCGGTCGCGGAAATTATGGAGCGCGCCGGTTACCGAGATGATGCTCACTTTTTACGTTCGTTCAAGAAATGTGTCGGCTGTACACCGACCGAATATCGGAGTCAATTTGGCTCATCGGAAGAGTAGTGTAGCAAATATTTCCGATAAGCGGTTTTATACTTTCGATTTGCAGTTCCGCTTTTTCAGGGTTTCCCTATAATGATGTTTATAAGGAGGTTGAACCTATGAAAAAACAATTCTTGATAATAGCGGGCTGTGCAGTTTCGATTGCGGCATTGGCAGCATGTTCGGCAACGTCGAAGGAGGAAGCAAGTATGAAACCGGTGGTGCAGACAGAAGAAGTAATGGTGGCTGAGGATCAGGCGACGATTCATTCGGATGCGGTTGCAAGCGAGATTACTGAGGAAATCACACCGGAGTCAGACTGGAGTGTCGTTCTGGAAACACAGATAACACATGAAAGTAATATTGAAGGATTCTTGAATGACCAATTCGGGGTAACGGTTGGATATAGCGGTCAGATTTATTACACAAACGACGGTGCCAAGACATGGACACAAGCACAGAACGAGTCGTGGTGTAGATTTTGTCTGGCGATTCTTAATGAGAATTTGATTTGGTGCGGCGGTAACGGGAATCAAGTACGCGTCAGTAAGGACGGAGCAGCGGTATGGGAGCCGGTAAGCGATGTGAATCTATCGGCAATCCACAGTAACATTGACTTTGTAGATGATATGACAGGCTGGGTTAGCTCCAATGTCAAAGCCGCGTCAACAACAGACGGCGGTGTTACATGGAAAGAACTCGTTCTGCCGGAAGAAGTCAAGTCGATTGCTGCACTTTCCGTAAGAACGGCAATGGAAGGGTGTTTTATGACACATACCGGACAACTGTACTTTACGACGGACGGTGGCGAGACTTGGACACAGAAGGATACCGACTTGGCGACAATCGGTGTTAAGGATGAAAAAGGCGAAATCGGACTTTTTAAATATAATACTACATCAGCAGATATGAATTTTACAGATGAAAATCACGGAACAATCGTATTTGCGGGTTCGGTGCCGGGTGAAGGATTCAAGGTTTGGTGTCTCGAGACCGAAGACGGCGGGGATACATTTACGACTGAGGAAGTGCCATTGCCCGAAGGATTCAAGGCAAACAAGGTTTATTTAAGCAAGGATGGCATTTACCTGACCGTAGGAAGCTTGGTAAAGGAAGTTGTTGTAATGCAAAGAAAGTAATCATTCACATTCCCCTCTTTTTTAGTACGGAAGGACCGCTGTGTTGACCGCGGTTCTTTTGCGTTGGCTAAAAATTACGGGCGATAGTACTTTGGTTACAAATTTTTAAGAATCATATTGACAATATGAACAATGCGCTGTATGCTAACTGTATCAACCGAAGTGATACAGTTAGCACTGTATCGAAACATGATAAGATATCACGCATATGCAGAAAGGGCAGCAAGATGATTCAATTATCATATGAAAGCGGCAAATCCATCTATGAACAGATTGTCGAACAGATGAAATATCATGTCATTCGCGGACATTTAGCGCCGGATGACCTTATACCCTCCGTCCGCAAGATGGCTATGGATTTGGGAATCACTCCGAATACCGTTGCCAAGGCCTATCAGGAACTAGAGCGCGACGGTATCATTCGCACAATCCCCGGAAAGGGAACCTACATCTGTGCAACGTTACCGGAAACCAAGGATACCGTCCGATTACAACAAGTCGAATCCGCGCTTCATTCGCAATTGTTGGAACTGAAAATGATGGGCATCTCACGCGAGGAAGCCTGTGCTTTGATCGGACGCATGTATGACGAATTGTCGGTATAGGGAGGGCTACTATGTTAGAAGTTAAAAATATTACAAAGAAATTTGATCGAAATACCGTGCTCTCGGACATTACCTTATCCATTGCACAGGGAGAAATTCACGGATGTGTCGGTGTCAATTCTGCCGGGAAAACAACACTCTGCAGATGTATGACGGGGGTCATTCCGGTTACGACGGGATGTATTACGTTGGATGGTGTATCGATTTATGACAATCCTGCATCCAAAACCGCAATCGGATACATTTCTTCCGGTTACGATTATCCACAAAATGCAACGGTTAAGAGCGTGGGACGAATGTTTGGTAATTTTTATCCGGAGTTCTCCATGATAACTTACCGGGAATTGTTGCAGCGATTCTCGATTATGGATGCCGGTTACACGGCACAGATGTCAACGGGGGAGCGAATGCGCCTGTCCATTGCGCTGATGTTGGCGCGCAAGGTTCAGTATCTGATTCTGGATGAGCCAACACTCGGACTTGATGTGACCGCGCGAAAGGAACTGTACGCACTTTTGATGGAGAAAGCCGAGAATGAGCAAGTCGGTATGCTGATTTCTTCGCATCAACTGGATGATTTGGAGCCGTTTTGCGATACAATTCATTTTTTGAAAGCCGGTAAGATGGTATTTCAGGAGGGAACCGATACCTTGTTGCGGCGGTTTACAAAAGCAGAAGTCGTGTGTACGAAGCAACAGGCAGAGCAATTATTTGCGAATAAAAAGATGCAAAAATGTGCAGAAGCCGGAAATTTGTATCAATTGTTTGCATACGGTGATGAGAAACGAATTGGCACTGTACTGGATACACTTGAAATTAAAGAGATACATTTATTACCCGTTACGTTGGAAGACATATTTACATATGCAAATAAAAATGAATTTAGTATGGATTCGGAGGTGGTGAAATGAAGAATAACAAGGGATTTTTAAGCGTATTTCGGCAATCGCTGCCGTTTTTGGCGGTTGCACTCATCGTTGAGTTATTACCGACACTTTGGTTTGTATGTCAAAAGGACTTCTTCACTTTGGGGGATACGTTGGCAGGTCTCGGAGACATTTTATTTATCTACCTATTATATGCATTACTGGTACAGGGAATCTATTGGTTTGCAATGAGAAACGGGAAACGGCAGGATTTGATGGATTTGCTCCCAATCAAAAAAGCAGACGAAGTCATATGTGAGTTTGTAAACGGAATGATTATTATGGTCACACCGCTTTTGTTGTGGGTTGTAGCTGATGTTCGCTACTTCAATCTTTATACCAAAATGGTGAATGCAGATGAAAGAATACTGGAATTCTTTGAGCAAGAAGGTATCCGACTGAATTACTTTACTGACAATGCGGCGCTCGACCCAATCCTTACATGGGGAATGGTATTTATTGTTTGCTATGCAATTTTTATCTTGATCAAGCGTGTTTCAAATCATTTGCTGGCAACTTATCTTGGGACGTTTGCGGTATATTCGATTGCGATACTGGGCCTCTTGCTTTATGATTGCATACCGTCACAGATGTTGGCGAGTGGGTCGATTTGGATCAATATCTATAAAATGTTGATGTACGGTATATGGAACATTCACCCGGTGCTTTCAATTGCAATTGTCCTGGTGATTGCAGGATTGTTGCTGGCGGCTGCCGTCCATATTCAGAAATGCCCGTATAAACGAGATACCGGCGCATTTTGCCATACGATTGTCGATGTCATATTTACCGGAATTGTCACCATATGGATTATTGTATTTGGACTCAATATGAACGGAATCACATCCGACGCGTTACGCATATGCTTTACAATTTTTATAACGATTGCAGTCGCGGCAGGTACCTTTTATCTGATTCGACCGAAGCGTGGTACCCCGCTTCACAAGGGGCGCATATAATAGTTAAAAAGACAAAAGGAATGGGAATGAAAAAAATACGCCCTTTTTACATGACTTATCCGTTGCCGCTTGCGTATAACAATGAGGATGATGTCATGAAAGATTTGGAATATTTGCAACAGTTGTATCCCGCGGAGGCCAAAAAATATCAGAAAAAGATTGCGGAGATTTTAGATAGAATGGACTACGAGGGAAGCATGATTTACGATGTTTATCCGGACAAATGGCAACTTTATCGATTGTCTGAGACTGTTGTCGACATGCTGATGCGCGAGGAAGATGATACCGATTTGCGGACACGGCGCCACCCGGAGGAAGATGACCAAGGTACCGGAACCGGTGAGGAGCGTCGGCGGCA
>CAYMCV010000034.1:0-21970 GCA_964389005.1 uncultured Lachnospiraceae bacterium
CCTGCGCCAAAATCGTTACATTTCTTAATAATCTTGCTCACTTCCGGTCTTCTGAACAAACGCTGAATCTTACGTTCTGTGGGCGGATTTCCTTTCTGAACTTCGGCACCGCAAGTCTCGATGGAAGCTTCCGTATGCACTTTGGAAGACCCTGTCGCACCACCGCAGCCATCACGTCCGGTACGTCCGCCAAGCAAGATAATGATATCACCCGGATCGGAATCCTCACGAATGACACTCTTTCTCGGAGCAGCACCCATAACCGCACCGATTTCCATACGTTTCGCAACATAATTGGGGTGATAAATTTCCTTCACCAGTCCTGTTGCCAAACCAATCTGATTTCCATAAGAAGAATAACCCGATGCCGCACCGCGAACAAGTTTCTTCTGTGATAATTTACCTTTTAGCGTCTGCTCCACAGATACGGTCGGATCCGCCGCTCCGGTCACACGCATCGCCTGATAAACATACGTACGTCCCGACAAGGGATCTCTGATTGCACCGCCGAGGCAAGTTGCAGCGCCGCCGAACGGTTCGATTTCCGTGGGATGGTTGTGTGTTTCATTTTTAAAATTAATCAGCCACTCCTCTGTTACGCTACCTTTTCCGTCATGGTGATCAACCGCAATCGGTACAACAATGGAGCAGGCGTTAATCTCATTGGATTTCTCCATATCTTCCAGTTTGCCGTCTTTTTTCAGTTTGCGCATCGCAATCAATGCCAAATCCATGAGACACACGAATTTGTCCTCTCTGCCCGCAAACAATTCTTCTCTGGTGGTCAAGTAATCCTGATATGCGTTTTCAAGCGGTGTTCTGTAAAATCCGTCCGTAAACTCCACGTTCTGAAGTTCTGTCGAAAATGTGGTGTGACGACAATGATCTGACCAATAGGTATCCAATACTTTGATCTCGGTCATGCTCGGATTACGCTTCTCCTCATTCAGGAAATAATCCCTGATATAACTAAAATCCGTATAGGTCATCGCTAAGCCGAGAGAGTTGTATAACTCCTTCAATTCACGCTCCGACATGGTCGTAAATGCATCAACAATCGCAACATCCTCAGGGTCATTGTACTGTGTAACCAGTGTATCCGGCTTCTTCATACCGGTTTCACGCGAATCAACGGGATTAATACAGTATGCTTTAATTCTGTTAAATTCTTCATCGGTTATCTTCCCTGTTATTACATAGGTAACCGCTGTCTTGATAATCGGCTCCTCATTCTCATCCAAAAACTGTACACACTGAACCGCGGAGTCAGCACGTTGATCATATTGTCCCGGAAGATACTCCACAGAAAAAACTCTGTCATCGGCGTTCAATTCCAAATTCTCTTCAAACAATTTGTCCACGGGTGGTTCCGAAAAAACCTTTCGACACGCTTCCGTAAAAATGGCATCGCTGATATTCTCAATATCATAACGTATCAAGACACGAACGTTCTCAACTCCGCCGATTCGCAAATAACTTCCGATGTCTTCTGTCAGTTCTCTCGTTTTTAACGCAAAATCCTCTTTCTTCTCCACATAAATACGCCTAACTGATCCCATGCTTGTGTATCCTCCATAAGTTTACTCTGAGCAATGACGTGTATTGTTTCACGCACACTGTTCATTATACCGATATTTTTTTTCTTTTTCAATGCATTATCCTCTAAAAATCACTTTTGAAATGCGCTCTTTTATGTTATATTGAATAAGGATGTTGCAAAGTTTGGTCACTGTATGATACAGCAACAACAAATTGCACACAGAATTGGAGATTACCTTATGGATGATAAGAATTTTGCGTTACTGATTGATGCAGATAACATTTCCGCCAAGTATGTTAAGTTAATATTGGATGAACTTACCAAATACGGCAATGTTACATACAAAAGAGTCTACGGCGACTTGACACGTTCCAACAACCGTGCATGGAAAGACGCGCTTCTTGCGCACTCCATTAACCCGGTACAGCAATACAATTATACAACAGGCAAGAATTCCACCGACTCCGCTATGATTATCGATGCCATGGACATTCTTTACTCGGGACATGTCGACGGCTTCGCTCTTGCTTCGAGTGACAGTGATTTTACACGTCTTGCGGTTCGCTTGCGCGAGTCCGGTATGACGGTCATCGGTATGGGTGAAAGTAAGACGCCGAAACCGTTTCAGGTATCCTGCGAACGTTTTGTTTTTCTTGACTTGGTATCCGATGACAGCCTTGATGAGGCTCCTTCGGAACTGTCACAAACAGAAGTTGCAGACGCCAAGAAGGAAGACCCCGTTACCTCGTTACCCGTTATTGAGAATACCATCATCAAGATTATTTCCGATAACGGCGTGAATGCCACCAGCATGGACATCGGCGAACTCGGCAGTCGTATCACTAAATTTTATCCGTCTTTTGATATTCGTAATTACGGTTACACGAAATTCTCGAAATTTTTGGAACAATTTCATTCCTTGCGCCTCGATTACGGTGAAACCGGCGTTACGGCACTTCTTTGCGAAACGACGCTTTCTCTGGAATCCATTGAAACAACCGCGATTTCCATATTGGAAGCGACACCAAAAAAGAGCCTGAATATCGGGGAATTGAATCGTCGATTGCTCAAAGAATATCCGGATTTTAACATCCAGAATTACGGATACACAAGATTAACCAAGATGCTGCAAGAATTCAAAGGTCTTCGTGTCGGTGCCTTGAACAGTGTATCTCTTGCAACCAAAACCAAAGAGCCCGTTACCAAGACCAAACTTCGGGAAACCTTACCAACCAAGAAGAAATCTATATAACAAACCATGTTACATAACAAAACGGGCGCCAAGCGCCCGTTTTGTAGTCTGTATGAGTAATCTCTATCCTTCCATAACCAAACTGCCCATAATATAAGCCAACTCCTTGTTCACCGCATCCGAAGTGATTCCTGCAGTCTGCGACATAATCTTCATTCCCTCAATCGCATACATCATATTGCGTGCCGCCAGAAGCGGATATTCACATGCAAATTCTCCCGATTCCACACCGCGTTCAATCAATTTTTCAATTACGCGCACCGAAATCTCAAACTGCTTTTTGACACCGGTGTCTTCCTTGAGACTCATTCGTTCAAAGGAATACTCGTAATTTGCAACTGCAAGACTGTCATTTTTACGTAAAATCTCTGTTTTCTGTGCTTTCAAAAAAACTGTCAGAATATCGGCAATACTACTCCCGTTTGTCAATTCCTTTGCCAACTGATCGTCTGTCTCATTTGCATCCATTTTCAGAATATCCGAAAATATAGCAGCAGTACCGTCGTAATACAGATACAAACCACCTCTGCTGATATCACATGCTTCTACAATATCCTTCATTGTGACATTCTTGTATCCCTTTGCCACAAAAACAGCCCGTGACTTCTGTAAAATAAATTGTTTCTTCTGCGCGGATTTATCTCCCATCTTACCCTCCAATGTACATTTAGTTTCTTATGTATTTATCACGCATTGCTATTACACATATGCCAATCTCACTTGACCGATTTATCCCAAAAATCAATTAATTCTCTCATCTTTTCAACAACTCGAAGAAGAATCCCATTGGCTACTCCTTCTTGCCAAACCGTTCCTTTTGTCATCCCGCGCATCACATATTTCGAAAGGATGCCGCCCAAAAGATCCATATCCGTAATCATGGCTCTTTGAATCATCCGAAGTTCATCCTGTGCATCTCTCATCTGATACTTCACATAGATATATGCGTAATTGCGGTTCATGAACTTCGTCTTCTGTGCCGTTTTGACAAAGTTTAAAAGCGTACCGTCATAAATCGGAACCGACATGGAAAGCTTCATATCACCATCGCCGCTATAGGTCCCCATGACTTTCTTTCCGGATTGCTCTCCAAGCCATGACAAGTATTTGCTCAATTGATTCACATCATCCCGGTATTCCTCAATCACACGTTCCACTGTCAGTCGTTCTTCCATCGACATCCTCCAAAGCCTCTGCGCTCATATCGTAATCATACCATAAATGACATAAAAGTACAGTGTTTACGGTAAATATCCGTTACAATTGCAAAAGTTGTTGTACAAATTGCTTTGCTTCATCATATTCAAAACTGCGTACCGACGTTTTGGTCTTTTCCAAAAGTACACGTTTACTCTCACTCATTCTATATGACAACAAAAGTTTGACTTTTTTCTCTGCCTCTTTTTGTTCCAGCATATCCAAACTTCCGCTCAACGAAAGCAGTTGTGAGATAAACTCGTCCTTTGTCATCTCAATGTCTTGGATATCGATGACTTCCTGCATTTCAATTCCGTTTTCCACCAATACGAATTTGATGTTTGCAAGCAATAATTGATACTGTTCAAAAAAGTATTCTGCACCGTCTTCGATTACGCCGATGTTACCTTCTCTTGCCGCCATCTCTTGTATTTTGGCCAGTTCCGACAGTTTCATGGCACCGATTCCTGCCGTCAATCCTTTCAGCGCGTGCGTGTCAAAAACATAATCATCATATCGCTGTTCTTCCATCTGTGCACGCATACGAATGATTTGCCCGGCACCATCATCATAGATATATTTCAATATCTGTATATATCGACTCCTATTATTGCCGTAATTCTCCATGCCTTTGGTTACATCAACATCCGGAATGACAATCGGCTTTCCGAGTGTGATTTTGGGATTCTTTCTGTCAACACAATGAATTAGATCGTTGGACAGATATTTCTTCAGAATCAACTCCAAAACTTTCAGATCCATTGGTTTGGAAATATAGTCCTGGAAACCGTTCTGTAAAAACATCTCTCTGGAGCCACGAATTGCATTCGCCGTCAGCGCAACAATCGGTGTAGAACGTGTTGTCTTGTCGTCCATCTCACGAATATGCTTTACGGTCTCGATTCCGTCCATGATTGGCATCATCTGATCCATCAATATGAGATGATAGTGTTTGTTTCTGACTTTCTCAAGACATTCTTCGCCGCTCAATGCCGTATCCACACGAATCTGATACATTGCAAGTATCCCTTGAATTACTTTGATATTGGTCACATTATCGTCAACAGCGAGTACTCTTGCCAATGGCGCTATAAATGTCTCATCGCCACTGATTTCTTCTTCCTCATTGTCAGATTTCAATAATTTGTAATCCCCTGTCGGCGAGTAATCCACAATTCCCTGATAAAAATAGAATGAAAATATGCTGCCTTCTCCGTAGGTACTCTTGACGGAAATCGCACCGCCCATACTCTCAACCAGGCGCTTGCTGATTGCAAGTCCCAATCCCGTACCTTCAATTGTCCGATTCTTAATCATATCCGCACGCTGAAAACTGTTGAACAAATTGTTGATTCCCTCAGGACTGATTCCGCAACCCGTATCTTCAACCGATGCACGAATGAGCGCAAGCCCGTTCTGCATCTCCCAGTCAATGTTCATTTTTACGAATCCGCTCTGTGTGTACTTCACCGCATTACTTAAGATATTGGTAAAAATTTGTCTGATATGCGTTTCGTCACCGCGAAGCAGTAACGGAATCGTTTCTTTGACATGAACCTCAAATGCAATTCCCTTCTCCTCGAGTTTGCCGGCAATCATACTCGTGATGTCTTTGATGGTATAGCCGATGCGGTATTCCACTTCATTGGCATTCATCTTACCGGTCTCAATCTTGGAGAAATCCAAGATATCGTTGATAATGGAAATCAGTACATTACTGGCATTCTTAATACTGTTCGCGTATTCCTCCACCGAAGGTGAGATATCATCACGTAAAATCAGTTCCGTTGTTCCCATAATCGCATTCATGGGCGTTCTGATTTCATGAGACATATTGGCAAGGAACAACGTCTTGGCCTGATTGGCTTGCTCTGCCTGCTCCTTCAACTCAATCAAACGTTGTGTAAACTCATACTCCTCTGTCTTGTCAAACAACCAGAGATTGTATCCCTTCAAGGTTGTTTTGTCATAAAAAGGAACCACCGATACGTTGTAACGTTTTTTTCCGATTTCCATTGTTTTCTTATTGCTGCGATAAACACGGTTAATAATATTCTTCTGTTCACGCTCCAATTTCAACTCCGGAAAAATCTCAAGTGCCACATCATTCGCATACAGTAAATCACGGCCAACATCAATGACAAAGAACCCCTCGCTGATGCTCTGAATAATGTCCTCCTTCGCCATCTGCATGGAATCAAACAATCTGTAATGAAATACCACAAAAGTATAATACAAAAAGGCAACCAGAACACCGATGTGTGTAATGTCGAATCCGTCTGTCAGTCCAAGATAATAGAAGACCATGGCAACAATCGGGAAAACGTATGCTATCGGCAATATTGCAATCCCGCGCACCCGTCGATTCTTGTTCACAATTTGGAATCGAATGCCCAAAATGACCTGCGTAATAATCAATATCAGCATATATGCCAGATTGATTCGATAAAAAACGCCCTCCGAGTAGTCAAGACCGTGGTATAATTCATTCGCCACAAAAGTGATATTTTTGTAGTAAAGTCCGTGGAATTCCATGGAGAACACAATTCCGACGGAGCAAAAATCATAAATATACAGTGCACCCACCAAGATTGGGGATAATTTAATATTACAACACCGCGCCATAAAAAGTGTCAGCATCGTCACCAAAAAAGCCATGCCGAGAAATTGAATCTTGGACGCAAGAATTGCTTCCTCGACATTCTTCGATATGAACAGCATAAAACTTCCGGTAAAATAAATGCAGGAAGAAATCGTTGCAATCCCCAGATATTTCTGTGATTCCGACGCTTTTTCAAAATACGTGATGAGCGTAATGATAAAAGCAATTATCATTCCCAATACCGAGATCAGTAATATGGTAATATGCATATGTCACCTCATGCCAAAACAGCGCTTCTGTTGCTTGTTCACGTCGTTATTTTCAGTCTGATTCCATTATACGCAAATAAATGCTTTATGTCAAAAACAAACAAAAAATAACATAGATTGCAATTTTGCGCTAATATATTGTTATTTTTACGCAAAATAGTTATAGATTTTAGCGGTAACAAGTAATATACTTTCATTAAAGCCGATGAGTAATCGCAAGTTGCTCATTGGTAATTCCGAAAGAATTCCCCTTTTACACAAAACAGGAAACCCGAAAACTTATGTTTTCGGGTTTCTTGTTATGCAGACTTCCTTGCTTCCTCAAGTTCTGCAATTCTTGACTCAATCAACCCGCGAACCATATCCGCAATTTCCGTGGTGTTTTTGTTTTTAAACACTTCATACGAAATCGGATTTAAGTATTCCACATATACATCACATTTTTTGAGCGTATTCTCTGTAAATGCACGATAGGAATCATAAACAACCACCGGTACAATCGGCGCCTTTGCACGCTTGGCGACTTTGAAACTCCCCGCATGGAATTCCTGTAAATGATTGCCGTTATCCGTATACTGGCCTTCCGGAAATACCAATATACGTTCTCCGCTCTGTACACGTTTGATCATCTCCTGTATACACTCCACCTGCGAACGTATATCTTCTCTGTTGATGCGAATTCCGTTAATCAAATCCATAAATTGATTGAGAATCAACATACGCGAACGTTTCTTATCAATCAATATGCTCGCTGGCAAAGGATGTCCCTGTAATATTCCTAATGCATCATACCGCCCCTGATGATTAGCATACATAAGGTATCCTCCGTTTTTCGGTAATCGCTCCATTCCGACCGTCTGCAATCGTATGCGTGCAATCCGATCAATCATCTTTAAAACCTTCAGTGCCAAAGCATAACACCTTTCTTCACCGTACTTTTCACGATGTACGGCATAATACTCCATCTTTGGAACATAGTAAAAAATTAAAAAGAAACTACGAAAAATTAAATAATAGAATCTAAGCATTCCCTACTCCCTCTTCTTGCTGCAAACATTTTTCATTTTCCTCTTGCTTTTTGTAGAATGACCATGCTATAATACAGAGCGGTGATGATTCTGCACCAAACAATCAGTTATTTTAGGGGAATCATACAATGGCAGTATCACGGTCTCCAAAACCGTTCATGGGGGTTCGAATCCCTCTTCCCCTGCTTGATTATGAAATTTGAGAGAGTTCTGCTTGCAGAACTCTTTTTTCGTACAAGGAAATCATTCACTACATGAAACGTTTGATTTCTTTCCTATACTTCCAACTCCATTGCTTCCTGTACGCTCCCGACGGGAATGATTCTGATTCCCTCGATATCGCGAAGTCCAGCCATGCTTGCACGTGGTACGATACAGGTTGTGAATCCGAGTCTTGCCGCTTCCTGCACACGTTTTGGTGTCATCTGTACCGATCGTACTTCTCCGCTCAATCCGATTTCTCCAATCGCAACTACATCTGACGAAATGCTTCGATTGCGAAAACTTGAAACCAATGCAAGGGCTATGCCGAGATCGATAGATGGTTCCATTATCTTCATCCCACCTGCAATATTCACATAAGCATCACAATCCGCCAGTGACAATCCCATACGCTTTTCCAGTACCGCCATCAACAGATTCACGCGATTAAAATCGGTCCCCGTTGCCTGCCTTCGCGGAATGCCGAATTTGGTGCGACAGACCAAGGCTTGTATCTCAATCAGAATTGGGCGCGTCCCTTCCATGGAACAGGAAACAATACAACCGCTACTTTCTTTTGGTCTACCCTCCAACATAAATTCGGACGGATTCTTCACCTCCTGTAAGCCGTCCCTCTCCATCTGAAACACGCCAATTTCGTTGGTGGATCCAAAACGATTCTTCACACCGCGCAGAATTCGATAGGAGGCATGTCTGTCTCCCTCAAAATACAACACCGTATCCACCATATGTTCCAACACACGCGGTCCGGCGACCATTCCTTCCTTAGTCACATGACCAACAATAAAGACCGACACACCGAGTCCCTTGGCTATCCGCAGTAATACTGCCGTGGATTCCCGAACTTGCGATACGCTTCCCGGTGCAGATGCAACATCCTCACAAAACATCGTTTGTATGGAATCAATGACTACTATTTCCGGTTTCTCTTTCCGAATACACTCCTCAATTCGCTCCAAATTCGTTTCACACAAAAGTTTTAAAGAATCTCCGACCGAGCCAATACGCAATGCGCGAATTTTTATCTGTTGCAAGGATTCTTCACCCGATATATACAGTACTTTTTGGTTACGATTGGAAAGCAAACGGCAAACCTGAAGCAATAGCGTAGATTTCCCGATCCCGGGATCTCCACCGACAAGAATCAATGATCCCGGAACAATTCCGCCACCCAGAACGCGATCCAATTCTTCGATTTGTGTTTCAACTCTCTCATTCATTGCCAAGGAAATCTCACTCAGGCTAACAGGTATCGTGTCATTGCTCACCGAGTGTGATTTCTCTTTGGTTGCATTGATACTGACGGTTTCTTCAATCATTGTATTCCATGCATGACAAGATTGGCACTGTCCCGCCCATTTCACAGATTCATACCCGCACTCCGTGCAAAAATACACGGTTTTTAGTTTATTCTTTGTCGCCATTCATCCCTCTCCACTTACTATCCCCTAATATGTAAAACACCATTCCCTATGATATAAAACAGCAACACACCCCTCGATGTGTTGCCGCTGATATGCCATAAATAACCCAAAACTACTTCTGCATCCGAACCTCAACGGTACCTGCATCTGCAAGTTCAACACTGATTGTGACTTTGCCGCTCAAATTACTTTTCATCTTTCCGATGCTTTCTCCCGCAACCCAAACTTCATATTCTGTGTCTTCTGCCAGGCCGACAATAATCTGAGCGTCTTGTTCACCTTCAACCGAGAATGTCACACCGTCAGCCGTCTCAAGGAACTCCGTCACACTCGTTCCCGGAACGGATTCATACAAAAACATCCCATTCTTCTCTAATTTGGTCATCGTTTGAAAGGTCTTCACCTTATAAATATCTCCGGCATGCTCAAAATCTTCTAATTTTGCTTTACACTCCAACATGTGATTCCCAAAACTGATGCTTCCGTTCTTTTCCGCACGAAGTAACTCCGCTACCACTGCCATTTGTACATCCTCCTGATTTATCATTGTTCGATACCGCATATGAGAGCAATATAAGTGCATCTCTGATTATCAGTATAACTTATTTTTCAAGCATTTTCTACTTTAAAATATGAACTTCCTGTAAAAATTTTGTGCGTTGTCACAATCATCAGTTTTTAACCGTAAAAACGACCTTTTGATTCTTAATTCCGACTGATACCGTATCTCCCTGTTTTATGCGCCCGGCCAGCAATTCTTCCGCCATTGCATCCTCTATGAAAGCTCGTTCAGTACTTTTTGCTGAATAACTCTTTTTAGCGGTCTTGCTCCCATTTTCAAATCACTGTACTTTGTAACCAAATGTTCCTGCATTGCCGGAGTCACACGCAATGTGATATCCATTTGATTTTTACACCGCTCGGATAATTTTGTGGTTAAAAGATGGATGATTCGCTTCATATCCTCCTTGGTCAATGCGTGGAAAACCATAATCTCATCAATACGATTGATGAACTCCGGCTTAAATATACGTTTGACCTCTTCCATTACGCCGCTTTTCATCTTCTCATAATCCTGCTGTGCAGTCGTCGAAGAAGCAAATCCTAAGGTTTTTGGTGCAACAATCCGCTGTGCTCCGGCATTTGACGTCATAATCAGAATTGTATTCTTAAAACTAACTTTCCTGCCTTTGGAATCCGTAATGTGACCGTCATCCAAAACCTGTAACAAGATATTGAATACATCCGGATGCGCTTTTTCCACTTCATCAAATAACACCACAGAATATGGATTTCTTCGGATTTTCTCGCTTAACTGTCCACCCTCGTCAAACCCAACGTAGCCCGGCGGAGAACCAATCATTTTCGATACAGAATGCTGTTCCATATATTCTGACATATCGACACGAATCAATGCGGAATCCGATCCGAATACCGCCTCTGCCAATGCCTTGCTCAGTTCCGTTTTTCCAACGCCTGTAGGTCCCAAAAACAAGAAACTGCCGATAGGTCTGTTGGGATCCTGCAATCCGACACGACCTCTGCGTATCGCACGTGATACTGCCAGAACAGCTTCTTCCTGCCCAATAACGCGTTTATGGAGCACTTGTTCTAATTTGAGCAAACGTTCGCTCTCTTTTTCCGCAAGTTTCTTCACAGGGATCTTCGTCCATACGGACACAATTTCCTCAATCTGTGTACTACCGACTTCCGGAATCGTTTCGATATTCTTTTTTATATAATTGGTTTTACATCGATTTAATTTTTTATACAATGAATCCTGTGCGGTTTTCAATTCCTTGGCATATTCAAACTGCTCATCACGAATCGCCTTTTCCATTTCCATATCCAGTTCATGAATATCCTGTTGTATTTTTACACAATTATCCGGCAGTTTCATTCCGCCCAAACGCACGCTCGCCGCCGCTTCATCAATCAAGTCGATTGCCTTGTCCGGAAGATTCCGATCGTTGATGTAACGTTCTGACAATCTTACAGCCGCTTCCAATGCATCCGGCAGAATCTTTACATGATGATGTTGTTCATATTTCCCTACAACTCCTTTCAGTATATCCATCGCTTCTTCCACCGACGGCTCTTCCACCATGATGGGTTGAAAACGTCGTTCCAATGCTGCATCCTTCTCAATATATTTGCGATACTCACTGATGGTGGTCGCACCGATTAACTGAATTTCACCTCTTGCCAATGATGGTTTCAGAATGCTTGAGGCATCAATGGATCCTTCTGCACCTCCCGCACCGATTAACGTATGAATCTCATCTAAAAATAACAGAACATTACCCGCTTCCGTAACCTCACGAATAACTCTCTTTACACGTTCTTCAAACTCTCCTCTGTACTTGCTTCCGGCAACCATACCGGATAAGTCTAACGTTAATAGGCGTTTGTTTTGGATTGGCTCCGGCACATCTCCTGCAACAATTCTTATAGCCAGTCCTTCGACAATCGCAGTTTTGCCAACGCCCGGTTCTCCGATGAGACACGGATTATTCTTGGTTCTCCTGCATACAATCTGAATCAGCCGGCGTATTTCGTTCTCACGACCAACCACCGGGTCCAGCTTATTCTGCGATGCAAGTGCCGTCAAATCACGGCTGTACTGACTCAACATGGATACAGCACCTTTTTTCTTTTTACTTCGATGCGCCAGTTCTTCTCGCAACGCAATTCCATCGTCCCCCATTGCCAACAACAATTGCGCCATCATCCGCTGAATATCAATATGCAACGCTTGTAATGCCTTTACAGCTTTACAATCATTCTCCTTCAATATTGCAATCAAAATATGCTCCGTTCCCGTCTCATGGGTACGCAGTCGCTCGGAAAGCGCATGGCTTTCCATTAAGATTGATTCCGCAAGCGGCGTATATATTTCGCGTGACATAATTCCGCCGTCTTCCGATAAATCCGCCTGTTCGCGAACCACTTCTTCCAGTGCATATGCATCCGCTCCGCAATCCGCAAGTACCATGGCTGCCACGCCGCTACCTTCCAATGCCAGACCCAACAGGATATGTTCGGAATCCACATCCGGTCTTTTCAATCGTTTTGCCGCTTTAACCGCAAGATTCAAAGCTCGTTTGGCTTTATCCGTGAATTGTTGCATTCATTCATTCCTCCATACTCTTCATATATCTCATCTACTAAAGCATGCACTTCTGCCGCAGAAATATTCTTACAGGTAACTTTTGCCAGCGTTAATCGTAAGTCCCGCTTCAAATCCTCCATGACACGTATACAATCCGTATCAACCGCAACCACAGCACCTCTCCGCCGATCAACCTTGACAAAACCTTCTTGTTTCAATACAGTATATGCTTTATTGACGGTATGCATGTTAACCCCGACTTCTTCGGCAAGTTGTCGAACAGAAGGTAAGGTATCGCCCTCTCGATATCGATCCATTGCGATTCCGATGATGACCTGATTCCGCAACTGCATATAGATAGCTTCTTCACTGTTAAAATCGATTTCCCAATACATCATTCCACCCAAACCTTTCGATATCAAAAGATGTTATTCTGCCTGCATAAACAATCGCCACTGTTATATATAATATATAACAGTGGCGGTTATCTGTCAACGACACTTCATACAAGCGTTTTAGAAATCAATGTAATCAATATCCTCTTTGGTATCGGTATCTCTATCGTCGTCATCTTCATCGTAATCGTCTTCATCCACTTCTTCAGTGAAATAATCGATGAATTTGCGTCCGATTCCTTTTTTCTTATCCGCAGCAGATTTCTTGTCGCTTCTCTCCGGAGATTCTTCGCGACGACTCTCTCTTTTTACTTCCGTGCTCTTTCTGACCGGTGTCTCTGTACGGATTACCGCACGTTCACGTACCGGTGTGCGAACTTCCGGTTCCTCATCTTCTTCATCATCGTCATCATAATCGTCATCATCATATTCGATATTCGCTAATTTATAACCCATAAAGGCAATGACTGCAATGGCAACAACAAGCAGTACCGCAAGAATGATTGACACAATTTTAAAATTGATGCCGCCCGCTTCCGTTTCCTGTACTTGCGTTTCTCCGGTGTCAAACAGTCCCTCACAACGTAAATAACTGCGATTCTGATAATCATAAAGAAACCAGCCTTCGGTTCCGTCGTTTTTCGTTGCATACAGAATGTAAAAATCACCTCTATACCATGCAGTAACTTCACGATCGCCGAGATCCAGAGTCACTTCCTGAAATCCTGCAGGCAATACCGCCGGTGCCCCCGTCGGTTGCATAATTGTCAGTTCGTTTACCGATGCACTTCCTGCCGGAACTGCAGGCGTCGTATTTTCAGGCGTTGTACTCTCGGGTATCGATTCGGATGGTGCTTCTGACGGCTGTTCGGGAATCGGTTCTTCCTCCGATGTTTCTCCCATGGTTCCCGGAATCTCCGTTACTTCCGGTGTCTGTACCGGTGCCGTAAACGTCACCAAATCAGAACGGATAAAACCTTTCATTGAGGTTCCGTTTCCCGAAAATGAAATCTGATACCATTTATAACCATCGGCAGCCGTTGCTTCTCCGGTAATCGTCAATTCTGTTCCGCCTGTCGCCGTTGCAACCAAATCCGAACTTGTGGAAGCGTCTTTTCGAATACGCACACCACTGGTTCCCGCAACATATGCTGTTTTGCTATCCGTTGGTGTTACGGTTGTATTACTTGGTACGGATTCTGCACTTTTATTGACAAAGTCAGATCTGATATACCCTGACACGCCTCCGGCTGTAGTAATATTATACCAAACAAGTCCGTCTGCTCCCGTGGTTTCCGAAAGAATGGTTACCACATCATTTGTTGTCACCGTTGCAACTGCCGTACTGGTTGCACTCGCTTCCGAGCGAACGTTTACATTCGAAGATTTCACGGTCCCCGATGCAGCCATTCCCACAACTGTGGTTACTCCGATTGTCAGAATAACAACAATCATCGCAGAGAGTAAACGCAATCCCCTAGTTAACGTGTTCCTTTGCATCCTTTGTTCTTTCATCTCTTTTCCTTTCTCGTCTTGCTTTTTTCTCGTTTGGCAGTTACGCCTCATCAATTGCTTTTCCGATGTCATTTCGCATATACTTATTGTCAAACTGCACCCACTCTGTTGCTTTGTATGCATTGCTTCTTGCTTCAACCAGTGTCTTTCCTTTTGCGGTAATTCCGAGTACTCTGCCGCCGTTTGTGACTACGTTGCCGTTTTCCTCCTTGGTTCCCGCATGGAAACAATAATAACCTTCTTTGTCATCAAACACATCAAGTCCCGTAATCTGAAACCCTTTTTGATAGGATACAGGATAACCTTCCGATGCCAATACGACGCATACAGCCGCGTTATCCTCAAACTCCAATGCAATCTGATCCAACGTTTGATCCACACATGCTTCCATCACCTCTACAATATCATTTTTCATACGAGGCAATACCACTTGCGCTTCCGGATCTCCAAGCCTTGCATTGTACTCAAGCACCTTCGGTCCGTCGTCTGTCAGCATCAATCCGAAGAAAATGATTCCCTTGAATGTTCGTCCCTCCGCTGCCATCGCATCCACTGTCGCTTGATAGATGTATTTGTTACAGAAATCATCAACTTCCTTTGTATAAAAAGGACTCGGTGAAAAAGTTCCCATTCCTCCCGTATTCAGTCCCTGATCTCCGTCTTTTGCACGCTTATGATCCTGTGCCGATGTCATCGTTTTAATTGTTTTACCGTCAACAAACGATAATACAGAAACCTCGCGTCCTGTCATGAATTCTTCGATAACCATACGATTTCCGGCAGAACCAAACTGTTTATCCATCATTATGGATTTAACACCTTCCTTTGCCTCCTCGTAAGTATTGCAAATCAGTACGCCTTTCCCCAATGCCAAACCGTCAGCCTTCAACACAACCGGCAGTTTTGTTGTCTCCAGATATTTCAGTGCCGCATCCGCATCATCAAAGTTCTCATATGCCGCTGTCGGAATATGATACTTCTTCATTAAATCCTTGGAAAAAGCCTTGCTTCCTTCCAGAATTGCAGCATTTTTACGAGGCCCGAACGTTTTGATTCCCGCTTTTTCCATGACGTCGGTTATTCCGCCAACCAACGGGTCATCCGGTCCTACAATACAGAAATCAATTCCTTTTTCAACCGCAAAAGCCGCCATTTTATCAAATTCCATCACGCCGATTGGTACGCACTCTGCGAGTTGTGCAATTCCCGCATTTCCCGGAGCACAATAAATCTTGTCTGCTCTGGGACTCTTGGCAACGCTCGTTACAATGGCATGTTCTCTGCCGCCACCGCCAACCACCAGTATTTTCATTTCGTTATCCTCCGTTTTGCGATATAACTTTATCATTACCTATCTGAATCAAAACCGGAAACTTCTCCGTTTGCAATCATATCAATTGCTTTCGGAAGAATCACCCACTCCGCCTGTTCCATGACTCTCTGCTGTAATAATTTCGGTGTATCGTCTGCCATTACCTCAACCGCTTTCTGCAAAATAATCGGCCCGGTATCCGTTCCTTCATCCACAAAATGCACCGTTGCTCCTGTAATTTTGACACCGCGCGCCAAAGCTGCTTCATGAACTTTTAATCCATAGTATCCCGTCCCACAAAAAGAAGGGATTAACGACGGATGAATATTTATGATTCGATTACGATATGTACGAATCAACTCCTCCGGAATTACCACCAAAAAGCCTGCGAGAACAATCAAATCCGGATGTGCTTCATTCACTTCTTTTAACAAAGCCGCATGGAAGTCCGCACGATTTTCATATGCTTTCGGGGAGACGCAAACGGCATCAACACCGTATAAACCCGCACGCTCCAAGGCATATGCCCCCGGATTGTTGCTGATAACTTTCACAATTTCCGTGTTCCTGATTCTGCCGTCATCAATGGCATCCATAATTGCTTGCAGATTGGTTCCACCGCCCGAAACGCATACAACGATTCTCAGCATAATGTTACTCCCTTTTCTCCGCTTTCGATACTTCCGACTCTATATGCCTTCTCGCCGGCTTTTTCAATTGCCGCAATACACGCATCGGCATCGCAGGGTGCAACAGCTACCATCATTCCGATTCCCATATTGTATGTGTTATACATCATTTCTTCTGCAATGTTTCCTTCTTTTTGCAATAATCCGAAAATCGGCGGTATCGGGTAACTGTCCTTCTTGACTACAGCCCGAACGCCGTCTTTTAGCATACGGGGAATATTCTCATAAAAACCACCGCCCGTAATGTGACTGCATGCTTTCAAGCGAATCCCGTCTGCTTTTATTTGTTTTAATGCTTTTACATAAATCTTGGTCGGTGCCAAAAGTGCCTCGCCCAAGGTTGTTCCCAATTCATCGTAATATGTTTCCAAACTGCCCGGTGTCATCTGAAATACTTTTCGAACCAAAGAAAAACCGTTACTGTGAACACCTGAGGATGAAATACCAATCAGTACATCGCCGGCTGCAAGGTCTTTCCCGGTAATCAAATCTTTTTCATCAACGACACCAACCGCAAATCCTGCAAGATCGTATTCATCTTCCGGATAGAATCCCGGCATCTCCGCTGTCTCACCGCCAATCAGAGCCGCTCCCGATTGCAAGCAACCGTCTGCCACACCCTTGACAATCGTTGCTATTTTCTCAGGATAATTCTTGCCGCATGCGATATAATCAAGGAAAAACAACGGTTCGCCGCCTGCACATGCAATATCATTGACACACATTGCGACACAATCAATACCGATGGTATCATGCCGATCCATCAAAAAAGCAAGTTTTAACTTTGTTCCAACGCCATCTGTACCGGAAACCAATGTCGGCTTCTCCATGTCCTTAAATTTCTCCATTGAAAAAGCCCCCGAAAAACCGCCGATTCCGCCAAGCACCTCCGGACGCATTGTTTCTTTTACATGTTTCTTCATCAGTTCCACTGATTTGTAACCCGCTTCAATATCCACACCGGCTGTTTTGTAATCCATGATGTTCACTCCTTCGTTGTTTAAAAATATTTGATAATTTTAATTCATTTAACTGTTTTATATGTATTGTTTGTATCCGACTTCCTGTAATTTCTGATCCTTTGCCTGTACGCTTTCCTTCAAGTTTTGTGCGTATTTTTTAACTTTTATCAGCAATTCCTCATCCGAAGTCGCCAGTATCTTTGCCGCAAGAATACCTGCATTCGCTCCTCCGTTGATTGCAACGGTCGCCACCGGAATTCCGGACGGCATCTGTACGATGGAGTATAAAGAATCGCGACCGCCAAGCGACGTGGTGTGCATTGGAATCCCGATGACAGGCATCGAAAAAATTGCGGCACACATTCCGGGTAAATGCGCTGCCATACCGGCACCTGCAATGATTACCTTAAATCCCTTGCTCTCCGCTGTTTTTGCATATTCAAAAAATACATCCGGTTCACGATGTGCCGATATAATCGTCATTTCATATGAAATCCCCAATTCTTCCAACACATCTGCGGCTTTTGCCATAACCGGCATATCCGAATCACTTCCCATTACTATACCAACTTTTGCCATTCATCTGCCTCCTTGTACACTCGCTAATAAATACGTATGCCTCAAATATTGTACTAAACTCACCGCATCTTCGCAACCCATTTCACATATTTTATACGCTTTTGGTCGCTTTTTCCAATGCAACATTGAGTTCCTCGCATCCCGATAGTACAAATCGCCCATCTGAAATGATGGGGATACGCTCACCGGTTCCCGTCATCGCTTCCAGCAATGCCAGTTCATGATAAGGAATCGTTATATCTGTATGACATCGAAAATACGCTTTCGCTGGGTTCTCTTTCCTCAGTGCCGAAGTCTCATTTTCCTTGGCAATGATTTCCTTGCCGTCCGGATTATATACCCTGACATCTTCTTCCTCCGAATAGCAGGTGTCACCGACCGCAAAATGTGGACCCATTTTTTCCGCAATCAGAATCGGCAGTTTATCCTCGATACCGTATTTTCTCGCCATTGTGTATGCTACTGTATTGGTACCGATTGCGAATTCGCCAAGCGGTAAAGACGGATAATGAAACAATAAATTATCTTTGATAAATTTTTGATTTTCTTCCTGTGTATCAAAGTTCGCACAACTGTATTCACTGACGTAACCATCTTTGAACGTAAGTCGTAAATCACGATATTCCAATTCTTTGAGGAATACGCGACTCACATGCAGAAGTCCATTCGTTCCCTGAAGACGCGGTGATGTAAATACTTCCCCCACCGGAATATTGACATCCGCAACACAGTTTTCGAACAGCGTCTGATGTGCGGGGTCATCCATGTGCATCAACATCACGTTGATATCGGTTTCGTTGCCGTTTGCTCCTTTCACATGTACATAATCTGCTCGATTCAACGTATCGATGATGGTTTGCTGAATCCGCTCATACAGATGATAATCCAACGTGTTGATGTCAACGGTTTCGCTAAAAATTGCCGGAAAATCGGGACCTATTTGGGGTGTCGGGAATGCAATGATTGTAAAACTTCTTTCTTCTCTGCGAATGTAGGTATTCACAATCTTTCCGGCTTCTGCCGTATATGAACGCACCAATTCCAGTTGGTTCGCCGAGTACGATGCAGCCGCAGGCTGAGACAATGGCGCGAAAGGTGTTTCACCGAATACTTCCATGCATGCGGGTCCGGCAAACTTTGCAGCACGTTCCTCCAATTCCCGATATGCCTCACGTAAGCACTCCAGTTTCCTTGTTACCAAATGACCGTCCAAAAATAAGGATAGGTCTTCTCGATGATCATATTCGTATTGCTGATTACATATCGCGCCAAAATACCCGACTTTACCGTGGCTGTTTTTATCGAAAATACTGCTGCCTGCGCGATAAATCACAGGCTTTAGTCCCATAATTTCAAAATCCATAACCGCCTGACGTATGATACGCTCGAAGCCGAGCACATATCGAATATTAACGGTATCTTTCTTGCGCAAATCCTTTCCTGCCAACGCAAACCCTTTTCGAAATCCTTCCGTAAACGTTGACGCAATCCGCTGAATCTGTTCTTCGGGCAAAGTTAACAAATATGATGCCACATCCAACTCCGTGTCCGTCACATACTCTCCGAAACGATATAAGTAACGTAAATCCGACAAATCACTGTCCATAATAATATGAAAGGCAAATTTGCTCTCGGGGTCTAACTGCTCTCGTACTCTCTTTTCCGTTTCCGGTTCGGTATAATCGCTGATATACCAATACAGAATTTCCCTGATACTCTCTGCATCCGGAGCCCCCTTCTCTTCCTCATAGGCATAAAGAAACGTCGTGTAAACCTGTAAAAACAGTTCTGCCCGTATCGCAATTTCTGCTTCATTTTGCTCGTAAATCATAGGAATGATCGCCTGCAATTCGGTAAAAAGAAACGAAAGCAACCCACCATGTTCTTCACCGAGTTTCTCCTTTGCATACGCAGGATTCAAGTAACTGCTCGTATACATTGCAGGATTCTGTTCCTCATAGATCCCTTTATTAGACAGCCGTAGTTCTTCTTGCGATGTTTCCGTAAAATAAGTCGGACTTAATATTTTCGCTTTTAATTCATCCGCTTTTTCCAAAAAGGACGCAACATGTAAAAAATAATTGCCAAACGGCTCCTGTATAACGGATTCATGTTTGATCTCTGCAATACGTTGTATTGCCAGATGATATCTCTCAGAAATCATTTTTACCTCCCAAGTCGGTTCTGATTATTGCGCGCCCCAAATGATGAGTGCGCTCATCAATAGTATATACAATCCGTTCAATCCAATGCCGATATTGGCAAACAGATAATATTTGTCTTTCTCGAATCTGGCCATCAGTGCCAGTACCAAACCGGTGACGGAAAACAACGTCCCGAGCAATCCGGTTATTCCATAGTTAAAAGCGGCTACGCCGCCGTCCCTGCACGCAAAAATTATGGCAAGAACCAAGAAGGCAATCGAGATTGCCCCCAGATTCACTGCCATAATGCCTTTGAGTGCATATTTTTTGTTGGTAAATTTATAGTGCTCTTTCCGTCGCATAGATCAGAATCCTCATCATTCATGTACGCCATACTGCGCGTAGTATGCGTCAATCGCTGCCTTCAATGTATCATCGATATAGATTCGTCCCCGATACGGTTTCTGATATAAATGCTCCACCACTTCCGCCATTGTGACAATCGCTGTGGTTTCAAAACCGTAGGTCTCTTGGATCTCCGTTAATGCGCTCTTGCTGCCCTGTCCGCGTTCCATTCTGTCTACGCTGACAACAAGTCCCTGAACCTTCACATCTCCTTGCGCTTTGATGATGGGCAAAGTCTCTCCGATGGAAGTTCCTGCCGTTGTCACATCCTCAATCAACAACACGCGGTCGCCGTCCGTAAGCGGACTACCCAACAGAATTCCCTTATCACCGTGGTCTTTGACTTCTTTTCTGTTTGAGCAGTATCTGATGTCTGTTTGGTACAAATCGCTGATTGCCATTGTAGTCGCAACCGTCAGAGGGATTCCTTTGTATGCCGGTCCGAACAATACATCAAATTCCATACCGAACTTGTCATGAATTGCCTTGGCATAGTATTCTCCAAGTTTCTTCAATTGTGCGCCTGTCCGGTAAAAGCCGGTATTCACAAAGAACGGGGTCTTTCTCCCACTTTTGGTTACAAAATCACCGAATTTCAATACATTGCAATCGACCATAAACTCTATAAATTCTTCTTTGTATCTTTCCACTTTTTATCTGGCTCCTTTCAGTGCTTCACAAATGTCTGTCTTCATATCAATGACTGCCTGTCTGGATGCATCTGCAAAATGAAGGCTGCCAAACGGTGCATACTTCTCATTCTGATATGCGGCAATAATTCCGCGGGAAGAATTGATAATTGCGCCCAGACCGTCTTTGTTAAAAAACGGTGCCAAATCTTTTCCGGTACCTCCCTGTGCGCCGTAGCCGGGTACCAATATCAGGGATTTTGGCATAATTTCACGCAATTTTTTTCCCATCTCTGGGTAAGTCGCGCCGACAACCGCGCCGACATAACTATATTCATCGCCCATGCAATCTTCACCCCAAGCGGCAACTTTCTCACCGACCCACTCATACAGCGGTCGACCGTCAATCAGACGATCCTGGAATTCTCCGCTACTCGGATTCGACGTCTTCACCAGTATAAAGATTCCCTTTTTTTCTTCTTTGCAAACATCGATAAACGGCTTGATTCCATCAATACCGAAATACGGATTAACTGTGATAAAATCCTCATTAAATGCACAGTAGCGCTTATTCCCGACATCAACCTGTCCCAAATGACCGGTTGCATACGCCGCGGAGGTGGAACCAATGTCGCCTCGCTTGACATCCCCGATAACAATCAGCCCTTTTTCCTTACAGTAAGAAACCGTCTTT
>CAYMCV010000035.1:0-16931 GCA_964389005.1 uncultured Lachnospiraceae bacterium
AATGCGTCTGTTGTTCCCATATGCACAACAGGCGATAGAAAATACACAGAAAATCGCAGACCGTTGTCACGTGGATATTGTATTTCATGAGACGAAACTGCCGCAATATGACGTGCCGGAAGGCTATGATTCGGTTGCGTATCTGCACAAACTGTGTGAAGAGGGTTTTGCGGAGCGATATCCGGAACAACCGGCAGAATTGCGGGAGAGAATGCAGTATGAATTGTCCACAATAGAAACGATGGGCTATGTGGACTACTTTTTAATTGTATGGGATTTCATCAATTACGCCAAAGAACATGGGATTATGGTGGGACCCGGACGTGGAAGCGCGGCCGGAAGTATTGTTTCCTACTGTCTAAAAATTACAGATATTGACCCGATACGTTATCAGCTTCTGTTCGAGCGATTTTTAAATCCGGAACGTGTATCCATGCCGGATATCGATATTGATTTTTGCTTCGAACGACGTCAGGAAGTCATTGACTATGTCGGAAGAAAATACGGTGCCGAGAAGGTGGTACAGATTGTTACGTTCGGTACGCTTGCTGCCAAAGGTGTGATTCGTGATGTCGCAAGAGTAATGGATTTGCCCTACGCGACCGCGGACTCCATTGCGAAGATGGTTCCGAATGAATTGAATATTACACTGGAACGGGCGCTGGAGTTGAACCCGGAATTTCGAACGTTGTATGAGAAAGACGAGCAGGTACATTTTTTGATTGACATGTGTAAACGCTTGGAAGGATTGCCGCGTCACACGTCAATGCATGCCGCCGGTGTATTGATTTGCCCGAGGGCAGCAGATGATTTTGTACCGTTAAGCCGGGGCAGTGACGGTTCGATTACCACGCAGTTTACGATGACGACATTGGAAGAACTGGGATTGCTAAAAATGGATTTCCTCGGACTTCGCACACTGACCGTCATACAGAATGCGGTTCGCAATGTCGTTAAGACAACAGGAAAAACAATTGATACGGCAACAATAGATTATGCAGATTCTGCTGTCTTGAATTACATTGGAACCGGACGTACCGATGGGGTATTCCAGTTGGAAAGCGGCGGGATGAAGAGTTTCATGAAGGAACTGAAACCAAAGAGTTTGGAAGACGTGATTGCAGGGATTTCACTCTATCGACCGGGACCGATGGACTTCATACCGAAGTATATCTATGGAAAAAACCATCCGGAGGAAATCAAGTATTCCTGTCCGCAGTTGGAACCGATTCTTGCACCGACTTACGGATGTATTGTTTATCAGGAACAGGTTATGCAGATTGTGCGTGATTTGGGCGGATATACCCTCGGTCGAAGCGATGAAGTACGCCGTGCCATGAGCAAGAAGAAAGTTGCCGTTATGGAACGCGAACGTGCCAATTTTGTTTACGGAAATGAAGAATTGGGGATTCCGGGTTGTGTCGGGAATGGGATTCCGGCAGAAGTCGGTGAGCAAATTTACAACGACATGACGGATTTTGCAAAGTATGCTTTTAACAAATCACATGCTGCGGCTTATGCGGTTGTCTCCTATCAGACGGCGTATCTCAAGTACTATTATCCCGTGGAATACATGGCGGCATTGATGACATCTGTATTGGACAATCAATCCAAGGTGTCCGAGTACATTTTATCTGCACGCAGTATGGGAATTCATTTATTACCGCCGGATATTAACGAAGGAGAGCGTTGGTTTTCCGTATCTCTTGATAACGAGGGAAAAGCAGCCGTGCGGTATGCGTTGACGGCAATCAAAAATGTCGGCGGACCGATCATAGATGCGATTGTGGAGGAGCGTTCGGCACACGGGCCGTTCAAGACATTGAAGGATTTCGCGATTCGGACCGCAGAACTCGACGTGAACAAACGCGCGGTGGAGAATTTTATCAAAGCCGGTGCATTTGACAGTTTGGGTGGAACGCGGAAACAATTTATGAATGTCTATGTACAGGTTTTGGAAAGCATTCATAAGGATAAAAAGAACAATATGGCAGGACAAATGTCGCTGTTTGATATTGTTGCGGAAGAAGAGAAGGAGAATTACGACGTTCGACTTCCCGATGTGGGAGAATACAGCAAGGAAATGCGTCTGACATTTGAGAAAGAGGTCTTGGGGGTTTATGTAAGCGGACATCCGTTAGAGGAGTACGAGTCGGTGTGGCGTAAGCATATCACCAATATGACATCCGATTTTATTGCTGAGGATGAGAACGGAACCATGCGTGTCATTGATGGCACGAAGGCAACCATCGGGGGAATCATTGCCGAGAAAAAGATTAAGTATACGAAGAATGATAAAGTCATGGCTTTTTTAACCATTGAAGATCTGGTCGGCTCCGTAGAAGTGATTGTTTTTCCGCAGAAATATGAGCAGTACGGCAAGGAATTGGTCGAGGATAACAAGATTTTTGTGACGGGCAGAGTCGCGGTTGAGGAGGAAAAAGACGGCAAGATGATTTGCGACAGTATTCTTTCCTTTGATGAGGTACCAAAAACACTGTGGCTTAAGTTCGAGAACAGGGAGCAGTACGATGCGCTTATCGAACATGTGACGAAACTATTACATGAGTCGGACGGAAAGGACAGTGTATGTCTGTATATCGCGGAGGGGAAACAGATTAAGAATTTACCGCGATCGCAAAGTGTCAAGGCAGATATGGGATTGATTACGCTACTCGAAGGAATTCTTGGACAGGGCAATGTTAAAACAGTATAATTTATTGGTATATTGGTACATGGGGACGGGGCAAGTGTATCAAAACAGTAAAATGATACACTTGCCCCGTCCCCATGTACCCATGTACCAAAAACCACAACAGGAGGAGAAAGCAATGTTGCAATTTAAGTATGACACACAGTTATTGATTGAAGGAAAAGGATTGGATGAGGATGCTATTAACGATTATTTCACGGAACATTTTAAGGGTGATTGTTTATTAGCAGTCGGCGATGATGAATTGCTCAAGATACATTTCCATACAAACGAGCCGTGGGAAGTGCTTGCTTACTGCGCCTCAATCGGAGAAATCTACGATATTGTAATCGAGGATATGGACCGTCAGGCGCGAGGATTGCAAGGATAATGATACATGGGGACGGGGCAGGTGTATCATTAAAGCAGTAGAATGATACACTTGCCCCGTCCCCATGTATCAATGTATCATTTTGTATGGAGGAAAGAAGCCTATGGAACTCATAAAGATACGTGAAAACGGAGAAATAGCGAAGGAAGCAGCAAGGTGGTTTCATGAAAAATGGTGCATTCCGGTGGAGGCATACGAAGAAAGCATCGATTCATGCATCCGTAACGAGGGGAGTGTCCCGCAATGGTATGTGGCGCTTGAGAATCAAAAGATTATCGGTGGAATCGGCGTTATTGAGAATGATTTTCACGACCGAAAGGATTTGACACCAAATGTCTGCGCCGTATATGTTGAGGAGGAATATCGATGCAGAGGAATTGCAGGGAAGTTATTGCAATTTGTTTGCGATGATATGGAACAATTCGGGATTGAAACGCTGTATTTGCTGACGGAGCACATTTCTTTTTATGAGAGATACGACTGGCAGTTTTTTTGTATGGTACAGGGTGACGGAGAGCCTGACATGAGCAGAATGTATGTGCATCATCAATCGACAGTGAAGAAAATCTCATAAAAGGAGGGAAACATGCCATATTTTGAGAATAACGGTGCAAAGCTTTATTATGAAGTAACCGGAACCGGAGAACCGTTTGTATTCCTGCATGGAGCTTCGTGGGATTTACATGAATGGGATCGACAGGTTGCTCACTACAGTAAAAAGTACAAAGTTATAGCTATGGATGCCAGAGGCCACGGAAGGTCAACCGTTCCTCCCGGCAAGGTGTCACCGGACTGCTTTTGGCAGGATGCGAAGGCACTTCTCGATCATTTGGAGTTTGACAGTGTAATCATATGCGGTCTTTCTCTTGGAGGACATACAGCGATACAACTTGCGTTCCACGCACCCAAGAGAGTTAAAAAGTTGATTCTAATCGGGGCACCTTGTACGAACTCTTTTAACCTTTATGAGAAAATATGCGTTCCGATTAATCGGTTTAGCATGAGGTTGCTGCCCATGAAATGGATTGCATGGAGTGAAGCGGTTGCGTTGAGTAAATTTAATCCGGATACAAAAAAGTACGTCATGCAGGTGGTCGGCGGAATGAAGCACAGTGAGTTTGTGCGCGTGTGGAATGCCTGTACGAGTATGGAGAGCAGAGAGGGTATTGTTAAAATCAAGTGTCCAACGCTGATTATGGTGGGAGACCACGATTCCATGACAATGCGTCAGCAGAGCTTTATTCATGAAGCCATAGAGGGTTCCAAACTGGTTATTATACAGAATGCGCATCACGGTACGAATCTGGATAACTCGGAACAGGTGGAGGCTGAAATCGATTCATTTTTAGGGTAAAAAAGAAAATTTTAGAATGGTATTGTGTAAATTATGGTTGATAAAAATGAAATTAATCAAATAACAACGAAACGATTACTGATTAGGCCGATTCGACAGGGTGATGCACGAGATATTCACGAATATGCAGGCGATAAGGGCATTACGATGATGATCTTTCTTCCGAATGAGACAATGGAGGAAACAATCGGATTTGTCGAGCATGCCGTATCGGAATGGGAAAAAGACAATCCTGAGGATCGAGAATATGTAATTATGTTCGAAGATAAAATTGTTGGTGGTATCAGCCTTGAATGTAGCGACGAACGAACTGCTTATGAAATCGGTTGGACGATTCACAAGGCGTATCGAAACAGAGGATTTGCCACGGAGGCGGCGCAGGCGCTGGTAGCGCATGCTTTTGACAATTTATCGATTCAGAAGGTAATTGCACAGTGCGATGTGAGAAATGCCGCATCAGAAAATGTCATGAAAAAATTACACATGAGGCTTACAGACGACAGCGGAACCAGGTACTATCCGAAGACCGGGGTATCGGCAGGGGAATTGTTGTATGAGATTACAAGCGAAGAATATAGAAACGATTATGGGGAGAACATAACACAATGAAAAAATTTCATTACAAGAAAGTTAACGCATTTACGTCTGCAACATCCAAGGGAAATCCGGCGGCATATCTTGATGTGCAAGAGGATGCTGTTTCTCATGCGGAAATGTTGGAGATCGGGAAAGAACACGCCGGTTTTGTTTCGGAAGTGGTTTTTTGCGCGCCATCCGAACAAGGCGTTTTAAAGTTGACTTACTACTCATCCGAATGCGAGGTCGACTTCTGCGGACACGGAACCATTGCAACAATGTATGATAAAATTGCCGGCGATGCGAATTTGCTCGCGATGCCGGAAATCAAAATTGAAACCAACCGCAAAGGGATTCTAACCGTATATAATGCCATCAAACAGGAAAATGCCATCTATATTACCGCACCGCGTGCAGAGCATCTTCCCATATCTGCGACTGCCGATGAGATTGCACAGGCCATAGGTATTTCGGTATACGATTTCAATCAAAACTTTCAGATTGATTGTATTGATGCGGGACTGAGAACATTGATTGTACCTTTGGCGCAGCTTAAGAAGGAAATCTCCATTTACCCGATTGAGCAGGAATTGAAAAAGTTCTGCTATGACAACGACATTGACATTATTCTTGTTTTTTGTATGGAAACTCGAGATAAAAATTATTTTGCACATACACGCGTTTTTGCACCCAGATTCGGTTATCTTGAAGACCCTGCAACCGGCTCGGGGAACAGTGCATTTGCAAATTATCTTTTGAAGTACCATCAATGGGACGGTCAATCCATTACAATTGAACAGGGTGGCGACAACATTGAGTTTAACCCTGTGAAGCTAAAATATGACGGGAATAATGTATTGTTCGGAGGCGCGGCAACTGTAGTTATTGATGGTGAGTATTATCATAATTAAGGTCATGCAAGGTGATTTTTAGCTATGAAGCATATAATCAATTAGGAAAAAAATACCAGCAATATTGAGTCATTATAGGGAGGAAATTCATTGATTACGTACGAAGAAATTAGGAAAAATCAGGATATAAAAATGTACATTAAAAAGGCGGATGAGAGTTTGTCTGCATTGGGCTACACGGAGCATTCGTTTGCGCATGTGACAAAGGTTTCGGAGACGGCAGGTTATATATTACAAACGATGGGATATTCGGAACATGAGGTTGAACTTGTCAAAATCGCAGGTTATCTTCACGATATTGGAAATCTTGTGAACAGAACCGACCATTCGCAGAGCGGTGCCATTATGGCATTTCGTATTCTTGACCATTTGGAGATGGAAACGGACGATATGACTACGATAGTAACCGCAATCGGAAATCACGATGAAGGCACCGGTGTGGCGGTGAATGCAGTTGCTGCGGCACTGATTCTTGCGGACAAATCCGACGTTCGTAGAAGCAGAGTTCGAAACCACGATATTGCAACATTTGACAGACATGACCGCGTGAATTACTCTGTTCAGAATTCCACGCTGTTGATTAATGATGAGAAGACGCAAATTACATTGGAAATGATGATTGATACGGAATTCGGAAGCGTCATGGACTATTTTGAAATTTTTATGAATCGTATGATTATGTGCAGAAAAGCGGCCGAAAAACTGGGATTGCAATTTCGCCTGATTATCAATGGACAGCCGTTGATTTAGAATCACGAGTATAATTAGTGGCGGAGGATAAGCGGTGAAAATAGAACACATTGCATTGTATGTAAAAGATTTGGAAAAAGCACGCGACTTTTTTGTGAACTATCTGGGTGGACGTTCCAATTCCGGCTATCATAACCCGAAAACGGATTTTCGTTCCTATTTTATCAGTTTTGATGACGGAGCCAGAATCGAAATAATGACCAAACCCGGCATTCCCGATAACGGCAAGGATAAGATAAAAATGGGCTATACGCATATTGCATTTAGCGTCGGAAGTAAGGAAAAAGTGGATTGCCTCACAAAACAACTACAGGCTACGGGATATGAGGTTTTATCCGGTCCCCGAGTAACCGGCGACGGCTATTATGAGAGTTGTATCGTGGGCATTGAGGATAATCTGATTGAAATTACGGTTTCGTAATTAAAGTTTGATGGTACAAAGAGGAGATAATTTTTATCGAAGGTGGAATTGGATGAAGAAAAAGAATTTGCGTGGTTACATTTATTTAATCATAGGTTTTTGCGTGGCGTTATGCATTTTTATCATTCCGAGAGCAGGTGTAATTGAATCAGATAACGCGGCGGATAGCGAATCACAGGAGACCGGTGTCGAAAGCATTACCGAAACGACGGAAGACACAATCGAAGAGAGTCATGACACGAATCAAAACGATATCAATGAATCGGAAGATTTAGCTCAAAACATATGGAACGCAATGACGGAGAGCGCAGACTTAACAGAAGAGCAAAGCCGCATCCTGCAGAATTATGCCCCATTATTTTTAGAAGAAAGAGCATTTGTTTTTAGCAGTCAATATGATGAGGAAAATTACGGGAGTACCACTTTCGATGAGACCGGTGAAATCATAACAAAAGAAGAGGGGTTCCAATTCAGTTCATTGGAAAAATTCTTATTGATTGATTTGACCGGAGACGGGGACGAAGAATTGATTATGATGTTTCGGGAGATTGGCTATTCGAACTTGATTTTCCACAGGGAAGGCGATGACTTTTATTGTACATATTTGCCGATTCGCTGGATGAATGAAATCGCGGAGAATGGGATATATCTGACAAGCGGCGGTTTGACCAACAGTTATGAACGTCTTTATTTTACCGATCATTTTTATAGTGAAAAAGTTGCATCTGAAGGTCTTAATGCAGACAAATCATTTGTCGGAGAAATCGGCGGAACGTCGGCTACACAAGAGGATATCGAGGCATGGAAAGAAGATAATTTTCTGAAGATGGCAACTTGGATTACACCGTTTGGTATATGATGATGTTCAAAAAATACTTTATGGGACTGGAAGAAGATGAAAATAGTTATTAGAGAATATGAAACAGAAGATTTATTCGAAATGATTCAAATATGGAACGAAGTTGTGGAAGAGGGAATTGCATTTCCACAGGAGGAATGTCTCACCTACGAAACAGGAAAGATTTTTTTTGGAGAACAGACCTATTGCGGTGTAGCAGTGGATATAGAATCTAAGCAGATATACGGTCTATATATTTTACATCCCAATAATGTTGGAAGATGTGGACATATATGTAATGCCAGCTATGCAGTAGCCCAAAAGGCAAGAGGCCTGCACATTGGCGAAAAACTTGTTATGGATTGCCTATTGCAAGGAAAGCAACATGGATTTGGCATATTGCAGTTTAATGCGGTTGTTGAATCAAACACTCATGCAAGACATTTATATGAGAGATTGGGTTTTACACAGTTAGGTGTTATTCCTAATGGATTTAGGATGAAAGATGGTTCATATGAGAATATATGTCCATATTTTCATGCATTATAGAGAGTCAGCCAAAAGATTATGAAGTGTGGAGTATATTCAAAAATATTATTACAATTTGCGGTTCAGTCCGGCTGTGGCAGGTGTTGTAAAAGAGAGCAAAAAGAATCCTAAGGGAATGTACCGATCGAAGCGGAGGATGTATTTAAGAAACGGAAGAGGAGACCAATAATGAATAAAATTAGAGTAACTACTTATTTCTTGGCGGTTTGTTTGTGCCTATTGCTTTCCGCATGTGGTAAGGAAGAGAATAGTATAGAAGAATCACAAGATATCATGATAGAGAGCGAATCAGAAGATGTGACAGAAGAAACAGTTGATGATGCGGACAAACTTACAATGGATTATGTTGAAACAGGGCATTTAGATGGTGATCAAACTGAAATAAACGTTCTGGAGAGATTCAAAAGTATACCGTGGGATGAAATAGAAGCTAGAAACCTGAAATTTACAGGTGAGTTCTCAAATCATTCAGAAATACTGTGCATAGGAGAAATTCCAGAATACCAAATAAAACTATATGGGTATGGTGACGAAGAAATCTATGGAAATGGAGTGGCTATTCAAATAGAAGATGATGTAAACTATTTTGACTGGAACTATATATCGCCAAGATCGCTTCCACCATCTGTTTACTGGAATGATACGGAAAAACAATTACAGGTAGCCCTAAAAATTTATACAGGAACAGGTGCAGCTGCTGAAGAATTGCATGTACTTCAGCAATACGAGACAGGACATCTAGAAGATTATGTATTTGAATTAAATGACTATAGCACAATTTTGGAGGAGCGAATTGGCTATAAATATATTGAATCAGAACAAAAACTACAGTTGCTGGATTTGCAAGAAAACACAGTGCTTACGGAAATTGAGAATATGAATGCACCGGCTGGAATTGAATCATTGGAATTAGGTATGATTTCTACTTTTATATTGGGGGATGAGATAATTTTGCAGGTGTCGCCGGGGTATTACCAACATGGTATGCCAATAGCTGAATATGAAAACATGCCAATGATTAATATCGCCGTAATTGTTGAATATGATAAAAACGACATGATTGAATTTAACCTTGGAACACCGGAGATCGTTTCATAACAGATACTTATCAGAAATATAGCGTGGTTTTTCATTATGAGCGTCACTTTCCGTCTATCTTGGCAAACAAATGTGATGCATGTAAGAAGATAGTACTGTATGCCTATATAGTTGAGTAATGTGTGTTAAAAAGATAAACTCCGATTTGTCGGGATAACATTTTTGAAGGAGAAATGATGAATGAACGGTCAAATGTATCAAATTGCATCCATTGTAGCGGCAAGCAAAAAGGCCATGAAGTTGTCGGAAGCAATTCAGTATTATCCAGCGAAGTATGAGAATAGTATAAAATTTGCTTTTTTACCTCAAAAGGGATTTTTGGAAACTGAGAAATACATAGCATCAAATGTTTCAGAATGGTTTGAGCAAATAAAGATAAATGGAGTGCTAGACGTAAAGTTGCTTTGCCCATATACTGTGAAAGATAGAAGTCGGTTGGGATTTTCGAATACGACCGAAAGTTGCATTCTATGTTTTCATAAAAATGGAAAGGTTACATACTTTGTGCCAGATTGGCAATTTGACGATGTGAAAAAACAATGGAATATCCTGTATTCAGAGAATAATTGGTCTGATCCACCATCGGAAAAACCGCGGTTTGAAAATAACACAGATTCATTTAGAGAAGTGTTACTATCTATAAGTGAATTAGCTAGAAAAATAGAATGTGAATATTTTGCAGATGTTTTCACAATGGCTGTCAATCTTTTGGATGGTAGTGACGATTATCCGGATAAGAAGTATGACCTGAAATTGCCGCCTTTGCCCCAGCAAAATCTTCAGTTATTCGAAGCAGCAAGCATTGCGGATGTTTTTGGCGCAATGGGTTCATGGAATGACAGTCCGCCCTATATGGCTCATATAAAAGGGCTAGATAAAGAATATGAGAGCCTTTCTACGGAATTATTGAAAAATATGAGGCTGGCAATTCTATATGCCATAAATGAATGGTAAGGTGATGTAGCGAGAGGTAGACAAATGAATTTGGTACAATGTTAATTTGCGTTGCTTGCAGCAATGACTCATCTAAAGTTAAGATTATTGCGAAAGGAGGTTTTCGATAATGTTAAGTGAAAATATTAAAACAAGTAGAAAATCAAAAGGGCTTTCGCAGGATGAACTTGCAGTTAAGCTAAACGTTGTACGTCAAACAGTGTCAAAGTGGGAGAGAGGATTATCAGTCCCAGATTCAGAAATGCTAATTTCCTTATCAGATGTATTTGAAGTTCCTGTCAGCACATTGCTAGGAGAAAACATTCCAGAGGTTAAGCCAGATGACTTAAAAACAATCTCTGAAAAACTAGAAGTAATAAATCTTCAATTATCTCAAAGGAGAGAACTGAATAGGAAAGTATTACATGGAATTCTGATTGTATGTTGTGTTGTAATAGTGAGTATATTTATAGGACTATTGGTAATGAACAGTTCTTATCTCAATTGGAATTATGGTAATCCGGAACTTGCAGCCGCAGGTGTATTGATTCATGGTTTCGAATGGTTCTTTATGAGAATATTTCCTTTTGCAGTTATTGCATTGGTTATAGGTATTATTTTTAGCAGAAGAAAAAAGAAATAGCGAGAGGTAGATAACTTTGAATGTGAAGGAGATGACTAGCTTGATTGCTTTTGCAATTTGGTCTATAGTAGCACTTGTTTTTATGGTAATTGCTATAAGTAGTTGGAATTCAAATGAAGTGGTTGGCTTTTTTAATGTTGGAAAGGCTCCAGATATTCCAAAGTGTAATATTGTAGCATACAATCATTCGGTAGCAATTATTTGGATTGTATTTAGTACAGTGCTGGAGATACTTGGAATACCGCTTCTGCTTTTTGAACAGAATTCTCCTTTTTTTATTGTTACTATACTTGGAACAATATTTTTACTCATTGGAATAATCATAGCTTATTTGAAGGTAGAGAAGCATTATATGGAAAAATAGCGTTGATTTTATTCATTTGTCACATCAATAAGAAGCAGACAATATTTGGATTTGTAAGGGAGAAAAATGAAATATACAATTAGAGAAATGCAACCGGATGAATATAAGGTATTAGAGGAATTTTTATATGAAGCGATTTTTATTCCAGAAGGTGTTGCGTTGCCACCTAAAACGATTATCAATCATCCAGAACTACAAATTTATATAAGTGATTTTGGTAAAAAAGATGATAACGCATTATTAGCAGAGTGTGATGGAAAAATTGTTGGTGCTGTTTGGACTCGTATAATGAACGATTATGGGCATGTGGATGACCAAACTCCCTCTTTTGCGATATCGTTATATAAAGAATATCGTGGACTTGGAATCGGAACAGAAATGATGAAACGTATGCTCGAAATTTTGAAGGAAAAAGGATATAAAAAAGCTTCTCTTGCTGTTCAACAAGCAAACTATGCAGTAAAAATGTATAAGCAGGTTGGATTCAATATTGTAGATATGAATGAGGAAGAATACATTATGGTTTGCAATTTGTAATCAACAACCTCCGATTTGTATAAAAAATATATCGAATTTTTATGGAGAAAGGTATTATGGTTGCTGTCCATTGAGACCCTGCAATACTTTATGGGACGAAGCGTCGATATCGATGACGTCATTATGAATTTTGTCGGCGGATTTATAGGATATGTCATGTATTGGACAGTAAAACGATTACTGAACAAACAGAGCGATAAAACTTGTTGACCATAATATGCTTATTATGAGGTATAATGCATGCGTAAAATTAAGTTAAAAAAACTTATCCCACAGATTGTTTTGATGATATTATTGATTTACATGCTATGTCTTATTTATTGTACGATTGTCGCATTTCAAATGAAATCAATAACGTATTCTTCTTCGGGCTTTGGAGTAGTACTTGAAGAGTACAAACTGGATTTTGAAGAGAATTCTGCGGTTTTAAGTTACTATAATTTTGATGGAGATTTAACGAGTAATACTGAAGTAGCGCTGTCTTCCGCACAGGAAACGAAGATTCGGCTTATTTGTGCGATTTCTTTTATGCCGTTTTGGCGAAGTAGATATGTTAATCCGTATATTCAAGATGGTTATCAGTGGGAAACCATAATTTCATATAATAACAAAGCAAAAGAAATATATGGAAGCAACTTACGTCCACTCACATTTCATTTTGTTTTTGATACAATAATGCATGTTTTTGAAACGACCAATTAGCGTACACGTGTAGGATTAATTTTATCAACAGTTAGCCGGGCGAATTGATTTGCCATGACTAAAAAGAAATACCGAAAAGCCCAAAATTCCACAATACATAAGTTCATTTTTTAGGGAGCAAAAATTACTGAAGCAGAGCGCTTGTTTGAGCAAAAAAAGCAAAATCAAAAGAGGACAATGATGAAAACTACATTAGAAAAAGTAACCGCAGTCGTTGGATTTATTAATATTGCATTTTATGTCATTTTTATGATAATCGGAATATGCGGAATAACATTGCAAGGAGTGTGGACTCTGCAAGATAAGTTATTTTTGGCCTGGGTAGTAACGAAGGCATGCGTCGTTCCATTGGTATGGGCCGCTGTGACGATTATCATACAGATTCTTTTTATCAAAGGAAAAAGAACTGCTTCGCTTTTTATGGGATTACTATTGGGAGCACATGTATTTGAATTGTTGACAAAAATGCAAGCAATCATCAATAATCCCATGGATTATCTGGTCTCCATATTTATCTATGGATTTCTGATTGCAGGATTCATTGTTGGATTAATTACTGCAAAAAAAGGAAAAGCATATTTCATATTGCTCACAATTTCCTATGCGATTTGGGTAGGTTTGTTTTATTTACGTGCGATAAAAACGACAATGCAAATACTGGATCCATCAATTACTTTCGTGGCCGGTGGCTTTGGGGTTTTCATAGAATGTTTCATGAAACCGATAGTTTTAATGATAGCGATTACCTTGTTTGGCTACTTTTTTCTTTTACCCCAAAAGAAAGAGATAGGAATAGAATAATTGTTTACCGGGAAGTGACTCAAAGCGAATCGGATTACAGAAAAAAAGAGTTTATGAGTAGATTGACAGAAATGTTAGGAAATGCAGGATATCTGGATTATGGGCGGTTTGTTTAAAAGAATCCGGAGAAATGATCAAACTCCGGCACTGCGTATGGAGGTTGAACAGGAATAGTAACAGAAAGGATTATATACATGGAGAATTCTAGAAAAAAATATGTTATAGAAGACAATTTGTCGTTTTTCAAAATGATAAAGAAAAGATTACATTCCCTACACATGCGGATGTGGAAGTAAACAACAGCAGTTACTTACTTGGTGGAGTCAGTACGGCAGGGATTCGATTCGTCGGTAATGGAGAATTGAAGGATAAGCATGTTAGTTTGGAAGAAGTTATTTGTAGCGACGAACTTGCTGTATGGTACACCCAAGAGCACACTCCCGTCGTAAACGATGGAAAGCTCGCGAAGCATTATAAACTGGGTAAGGCGCATATTTATCTGGGTAATCTGAATACCGGAGAATCCCATTGCATATACAACGGAGATTGCATGGGAGATTTGGTGATTCAGGAAAATGAGTTATTTTTTAATATGGGAACCAAAATAGCTGTGTTGGATTTAACCTGCGGAGAACTTGAAATTCTGTTCAAACATGGCGGAGTCAAAAACAATTTTGTAAGACTGAGTGTTAATGGAAAGCACATTGCTTATAGACACAAAAAAGGTGACGCAACGATGCTCATGGTGTATGATCGCGAAACCAAAGAAACAACCAATCTGAAGTGCGATGTGGTTTACTATAACTGGCTCTCATCCCAAGAGTTGATTTATAGTACCTTTTATCATACGATGCGGGTTGAACTTGCTACCGGAAGAAAAAAACGGTATTTAACCGCGAAAGAAGCTTTACAAGTGATGGAGTTGGTCGTTAACTACTACCATTTGCCATTATTGAACTACTCTCAGAAGGACAGCGATAGCCGAATTACTTTTATTTGTCTATTCGATTGTCGTATTTATTTCGAAGTGTCAGCCTCATGGTGTTCTGGCTTGTCTGATATCTCGTATGACAAAGAACGCCAACTATTGGTGGAATCAGGGATGCCGTTCTCAATACATACGATAATTTCCTGCCCACTTGATGCAAAGGCCTTTACGGTTGAGCATAATAACGAGGGCTGGAGCAGACGCGACAGAATGCTCGGTCAGTTTTCGGTATATGATTTGGAGACGAAATATAATCCATTCATCTGATAAGTCTTTATGAAAGCGTTATATACTATTCTTTTTTGCGTACTATATGGCAATGTGTTTGTTAAGAGGCGGAAGTTGAAGCATAGGCATACATTTTGGCTTGATTGGTAGCTGACCGCATTCCAAATTGGATGTTGACGAGCGTATTACCTGTAAAAATGAAGAAGTGACGAAATTTGCAGGTGGGAAATTGGCAAGAGGACGAGCGCACAACCTGTAAGAATGAGGAAATGACGAAATTTACAGGTGGGAAATTGGCAAGAGGACGAGCGCACAACCTGTAAGAATAAGGAAATGACGAAATTTACAGGTTGAAAATAAGCAAGAGGACGAGCGTATTACCTGTAAAAATGAAGAAATGACTAGATTTACAGGTTGAAGAGAGAAATTTCATGATTTGGACAACCTGTAAAAATGAGGAATTATCAAATTTACAGGTTGGGGAGAGTAATTTCATGATTTAGACAACCTGTAAAAATAAGGGATTATAAGATTTACAGGTAAAGAAGTGAATTTCTCGGTGTAAGCTACTCTACAAGCGTAAACATGAGAAGAATTTGGAGAAAGAAATGAATCAATGGACATTACCTATCATTGGGTTCGCATTAGGATTGCTTTTCTGGGGGATTACATATATCGGCGCACCACTGGAGAGCAAGAAAAGAGGGAGATATGTATCCGGCGTGCCGGGAGTGGCTTTTGTTTGCTTTCTGATTGCAGGATTACTGTCACCGATTAAGTGGCTTGCATTTTTATGTCTTTTAGATATCAGCATTACATTTCTTCCCTTTTACTTGCTAAAAAGGTACATAAAAAAGAAAAAACAACTTGAGGGGACGGAGGAAGATAGCGTTCATAAGATGTAAACAAAATCGGAAAGATATAACAAATTGTGCATAAAAAGTTGCACTTATAGTCTGGGTATGTGCGATACTCTCATTGAAAGGGAGGATGACTCATGGAATGGCTGAATAAAATGAATGCGGCATTCGAGTTGCAAAGCAGTGACGAGAAGGTAATCGATATTGCCGTAAAGTACGGATATGATTCCGCATCGTCTTTTGCAAGGGCTTTTAGCGCATTGCACGGTATTAGTCCGACAGAGGCACGTCAAACATGCTATCGGTTGAACAAAACAGGGCTGTATCGTACAGGCCTGTTTTTCTATTGGAATATATAGTTGTCTATGATATAATGAGCGCAAGCGAGCCATGGGGAGTTCACTCAGCTTTGGCGAGCGGCGAATGGCGATCATGGGCTCTGCCCATGATATAATGAGCGCAAGCGAGCCATGGGCTTTATATATGATATATGTCAACAGTAAGTGCTTGAACATATTTGTTTTGTGGGAGTAGGGAAGGGAATTAGCATGAAAGAGAATAAGCCAATGAATCGCGGCTACATGGCCTTGGGGGGCAGTATTTATGTAATCGCGGTTGCCGTTATTGTGATTGCGTCATGGGTATCGGGAATTCATCGATTCGATTTTAGTTTAACTGTTTCGATGTATATCGGGTTGCAACGGTGGACATCTGTAATGTACTTCATTTGTATTGTTGCAATGAATCTGTTGATGGTCATGTACATATGGAAAAATCATTTTCACTTTATTAAGAAGATTGTCTACTGTCTGGTTATGACATGTATCCTGGGGTGTGCGATATTCCCATATAATGACATCGCTCTGACCTCAACAATCCATAACTATTTCTCATATGCATTGATGCTTTTTACGACAGCGTCGTTTGTAATACTATTAACGCAGGCAGTCAATGTACGTCAAAGAATTTTGGCAGTGTTGGGTATTTTGTTTGCGGTGTTGTTTATTATTGCATATGTAACCAGCTTTCGTGTATTTCGTGAGACAATATTTATCTGGGAGAATGTATTTATTTTCCTTCTGATGATAGAACTGTTTTTGGAGACGAGCCGGGCACACTCAGAGTGACGCAATCCTGGATTCAATGTGTAGTACTTTCGGAGGTAAAAATGAAAGAGCATAAAGCATAAAGTCGTGATTACTTGACAATCCGGCTTCTTTTGCAAACGGAGGAAGAATGAATGGATTTTTTTGATCAATGGTTTCAGGGATTTGGCGAAGGATTGGATCAATTAA
>CAYMCV010000035.1:16941-19048 GCA_964389005.1 uncultured Lachnospiraceae bacterium
GAGGCCGTTTATTTCAGCCCTGCGCCGCGCTATGTGCAAAAGATGCTCTAAAATATCTCTATCGAGATCTGTTTACGACATGTGAAGGCGACTTGGATCGGTTTTTTAGCCGATTGCATGAAGTTGAAAATGTTGACGGAAAAGTTATCGAGGCGGGCAAAATCTATGAACTCAATTTTCTCGCATGTAATTGTGATTTGCACACGCGGGCCCAAATAAACACGCCCGGATTGTGTGAGTGCTCGCGGCAGAGCATCCTGTGTGAACTCAAAGAACTTATGCCGACGCAGGTTTTTACGGTTGAGGAAGTCGAAACGATTCTTAACGGCGCTGCTCGGTGTTGCTTTCGAATTACGATGCAGGAAGAAATACAACGTTAGATATGAACATGAAGAAGAGGAGAAAACAATGCAGCACAAAACTTTGATCGTGATGGATATTCAGAATGACATTACCAAGAATTACAAAGAAATCATCGACAACGTCAATATGGCAATCGAGAAGGCGATTGCACAGGGTATGTCGATTGTTTATATCAAACACAACAATGTGTCTGAAAAAACAAGAACGTTTAAGCCGGATACACATGGTGAGGAACTGGTACCGGAGTTAAAAATTGTTTCAGAAAATATCTTCACCAAAACTAAGGCAAGTGCCATGACATGTGAGCCTTTTATGGATTTTTTAACTAAAAATGAAATAAACGAAATCTACATGACCGGTGCAGATGCTACTGCTTGTGTAAAATCAACTTGCTTCAATCTATGCAAAGCAGGATATAACGTTACGGTTTTATCCGATTGTGTGACGAGTTATGATAAAAGAAAAATCGAGGAGATGCTCGGGTACTACAAAGACCAAGGGTGCAAAATCATCGGTGTTACAGAATTTTAAATCACATCATAATGATATGTTTAAATTTGCCGCTTCCTTCATTCTGCTTGGGTTCCTCATCAGACAATACATAGGTTATATTCTCAACGCCGTGAAGTGCAAAATGTTTCCGAAGCGCCTCGGTTGCCGCCTCAAAGGCCGCTTGTTTGGTGATATCGTCCTTGCTAATCAAACGTAATTCAACGCGGTCATTTGTATACGCAATCAACTGAAATCGTCGGAGTTCATGCACTTCTTTCAACACGGCATAGATTGCAAGCGGCGCCAACTTGATATTTTTACCGCCTTGCGAGAAGCAGACAACATCATCCGTTCTTCCTTCTAATGTTAGCCAAGGCGAAGGATTGCCGCATTTGCATGGTTCATGGTGCATTACCACGCGGTCCGTTACTTCGTAGCGGATGAATGGTTGCGTGAAATTATATAGATTCGTCACAAGAACTTTGTCAGCCTGAACACCATCCGGTACGGGCTGATTATTTTTATCGACAGGCTCAATAATCAGCCAGTCATCATTCACATGAAAGTGCCGCTCGGTGCATTCACAGGCCATGGTGCCACCTTCGGTACAGGAATAGGACGTCTGTACATAGCAGTGAAATGCATCCGCAAGAGCATCGCGCAGTTTGTCCGATAAGTATTCGCCGCCTGTCATGATAAGAACGGGCGAAATGTGGAGTTCGCCGGACTGTTGCTTCTCAATCAGTAATTCCAGATTGGACGGGTATCCACCCAGCATCGCAGGCTGAAAAGCGTTTAATTCGCTTACGATTGTATCAATCGGGAGAAGAGCACTTGTGACTGCCATCTGGCGCTTTTTCCAGGGCATCATCAGAAGGCGGGAGCGGACGGAACTGTTTCCGAGATAAAAACCACCCGTAGCAAAAACACCGATGGTTTTGCCGCCGCGTTTGATAAAGCGCTTCATTTCTTCTTTGCGGGCAAAAACACGCTTTGCTGAAATTGCGCCCATTACGTTGTTTGTGGTATTGTCGCAGACTGCCACCAACGGATTGCCGGTCGAACCGCTGGTAGTAAAAATGAGGTATTTTTTATCTAATTTACGACCGATATGGTCGAGATCCTTCATAAAATCATTCACGTAATCAAGGGTAATGGAGCGGTCGGTTAACCATTCGTTAAAATGTGCCATTAGGTCCACTTTGTTAACGGGCGGTAAGTCGGACAATGTATAGTTCTCCTTGAGATTCTG
>CAYMCV010000035.1:19058-21458 GCA_964389005.1 uncultured Lachnospiraceae bacterium
CGTAATAGGGGCTGTTTTCTTTGGCCCATTGCACCATAGTGCGCAGGCGCTCGTCTTGCAAATCGCGGCGCTTGTCGTTTGACAATTTGGTGTACTTGGAACACATGCGCATTACTTGAAACATTCCATAACTGGGTTTTTTCATAGGCGTCTCCATTCTGCTGTTGGGCGTATCTTCTGTAATCATCGTTACATTTCCGGTTGAACAATTCCATATAAAAACATATCGATATCATCTTTCAACTCTGCTTGAATTATGTCCGCTTGCTCAAAAAATGCCTTCGGATTCGTCTGGTAGCGAATCAGGTATTGGTTAATCACTGCGGACGAATAAAGCATCAGTCCGCGCACGGCGTTATTTTTAGCGCTGTCCCGAAGGGTTAGTTTCGAGAGGGCGGCACCAATAATTTCGGTGCTTTCTGCGTTCGTTTGTATGGCATAACGCTTGAAAAGTTCTTTTTTATCTTCCGCGATAGCGGCGGCCGATTCGCGTGAGGCCATGTTGACAAAGGCAGTTTCAAGGGGGAATTGCGTGCACATCGCAATCTTTGCTTGCATATGTGCAAAAAGTATTTCATAAAAAGTATCGCCGTTTGCTACCGTGGGTTGGATTAACCGGTTCAAGGCACTGTCAAGGCAAGCAATATAGAATCCCTTCTTTGAACCAAAATAATGAAATAAAAGGCCTTTGGAAATGTTGCAACTTGTTACAATGCGATCGGTGTTGGTATCATTGTAGGAATTTAGTGAAAATTCTTTGATACCTGCTGTCAACATGAGGTCTCGCTTGCATGGTGTGGATGGATGCGTGGTATTTGCTTGCATAATAACCTCCGTTGGTGTGTCGAAAATGGTGTCGGTTTGCGAGGTATTACTTCGCAGATAAAAATTGACTCATCAGTCAACCTTCTTACTATGTTTATACTGCAAATTGACCGAGAAGTCAATAGCTCTTTTGCTTTTTATCCATAATTTGTAATGAAATATCCTAAAGACGCAGAACAAAAACAACAGCAAATGATTCATGAGATAATACACATTTTGAGAGCACTATGCTATAATTTAGGAATCGGTTGAAGAAAACAAGCGAAACACTATTCAAACCGGTTGCCAGGGCATTGTTGCCACCGGAAATATCGGAAGGAAGTAAATTGAAATATGCATATTTTGAATATGAGATTATAGAGTAAGTACTTTTATGAGAAGATTGAGATTACGAGGAGAGATGAACAGAAATGAACCAAAAAGAAGTATCACAAGATAAGAGATTTACGTACAGAAATACCATTGATGTAAAAGACTATAATGCACTGCGAGATGCTGTCAAATGGGGTGCACTGGCCGAAGATCAGGCACGTAGCGGGTTGGAGCATTCAGCATATGTTATCAGTTGTTATGATGGAGAACATATTGCCGGTTCAGCCAGAATGATATGGGACCAAGGTTACATTTGCTACTTGGCTGACGTAATGGTTATGCCGGAGTATCAGGGCATGGGCATCGGGAAACATATGGTTCAGAGCGCAATTGATTATATGCGTGCGCAGAAGAAAAAAGACTGGATTATAAAGTGCGCATTGACCGCCGCCAAAGGAAAAGAACCATTTTATGAAAAACTGGGTTTCGAGATTCGTCCCAATGAAATCGGCGGTTCCGGTATGGATATGAAGTTATAAGGGTGTCAATCATTCGATTATATTGATAAGTCCGAAAAAAATTCGATATATGAAGTTACTTCATGAACAGAGAGTATAAAGAGGTTCAATGATGAGCAAGACGAATGGAAAGAAATTGTCGGAAATGACATTGGAGGAGCTCTGGCGGCTGTTTCCGATTTCCTTGACGCCGCATCAGGAGAGATGGCGGCGTGATTATGAAGAAATGGAAGAACGTTTGAAACAGCGACTCAATCATCGACAGATTATTGGAATCAATCACATCGGAAGCACTTCCGTCAGTAATATATGGGCCAAAAACATTGTTGACATATTGGTGGAAATCCATCCGACAGAAGACCTTGATGCAGTGGCAGATGAGATAAAAGGACTTGGATTTGTCGTGATGTCTTCTGAGAAAAATCGGATTTCCATGAACTACGGTTATACAGAGGACGGCTTCGTCGATCCGGTATTTCACCTGCATTTAAGATACCAAGGCGACCATGACGAGCTGTATTTTAGAGATTATTTGAATGCGTTTCCTGAAGTTGCCAAACAGTACGAGGCGATGAAGTTGTCTCTTTGGAAGGAATATGAGTTTGACCGGGACGGGTATACCGACGCAAAGACGGATTTTATCAAAAAACACACCGAAGAAGCCAAACTTCGATTTGGCAACAGATATGAGAATTCCGTCACGCAATCAATGAGCGCACCAGAATAACCACCGCAAAAATCAACA
>CAYMCV010000036.1:0-4395 GCA_964389005.1 uncultured Lachnospiraceae bacterium
GCGACACTCAGTGTATTGCCGGATATCGATAAGGAAAGCGGAACCATCACATTTACAGCCAACAACTTCTTTATATGGGCTGTCGTTTCCGCTCCCAAAGGCTCTTTTAAGAAATACAAAGCAATCGGGCCTTCCAAATTTGCGGTTGCTACAGAACAGAGTTTGGTTTCTTACCCGAAACACGGTTCCGTATTTACCACCATGTCTGCGGACTGTGTAAATTCACCCGTGGATGCCATTGGTGTCGTAACACCGATTGTTTCGGTTCGTGCCGCTATGGGTTTGACGGACGCTGAGCGTGCCAACGGTCTCTATCCGATTCTGAAGGTGAAAACCTCTGATGCCGGTCCTGCGGCAAGGAAAGTTATGGATGCCGCAATCAAAGCTGCCAAGGGAAGTGATGCAATTTATCTTGATACCGATCTTGCAAAGGAATTTGATGGTCTGCATACCTCAATCACCTCACTTAGCGCACCGATTACCGTAACGTTAAGTGTTCCGGCTACATTCCCTATGTATGCCGATTATGCTGTTGTCATTTTGGATTCCAACGGGCAAGCCAAAGTTTTCAAAGACATTGATACCGATGCTTCCACCATTTCATTCTCCACGACGGATTTCCGAATGATCGCTCTCATTCATGGCGCACCGGGTAGTTTTAACTCATACAAATAACAATCAAACCATTCGCCGAAGCATATTGTGTTTCGTAAGCGATAACGAAAGCGAAGTATTGATAAGTCATTTTTAGCAAATACCGTTTTCGATGCAAGAACAGAAAGGAACCATAACTTCATGGCGATATCAACCAAACTGATGCGAATGCAAATAGCATTCTTTAAATCGGTTAACAAAGACTTCAATCTGGAAACTGCCAGGGCCAACCAAGCCAAGCTTGGTTCCCTGACAGCCAGTGCACACCGCTCCAAAGTTTGTTACGACACTAAGATTTTCAAAGGCTTCATCGGTGAATGGGTAGCACCCAAGACACAAGTTTTGGACGGTGTTATTCTCTATCTGCACGGCGGTGGATATGTCACCGGCGATATTGACTTTGCAAAGGGCTTCGGGACGACATTGGCTGCACTCAACGGAATTCAGGTATTCTGTGCCGCTTATCGACTGGCTCCGGAATTCCCTTATCCTGCAGCTGTTGAAGATGCCGTTACCTCCTACCGTTACCTTTTAACCAAAGGTTACGCTGCCGAACAGATTATTCTCTGCGGTGAGTCGGCGGGGGGCGGTTTGTCTTTTGCTCTCACATTGAAACTAAAAGAACTGGGATTACCCTTGCCCGGCGGAATCATTGCGATTTCCCCTTGGACGGATTTGAAATCATTGGGTAAGTCTTACGAGCGCAATCGCGAAGTTGACCCCAGCATGACCAAAGAACGTTTGGCTTATTATGCGGCACAATATTCGAGTGATGTCGATAATCCGATTGTCTCGCCACTCTATGGGAACTTAACAGGCTTTCCTTCTACGCTGATTTTTGTGGGTGGAGACGAAGTGATGTTGGATGACTCACGTCTGTTTCATAAGAAATTACTCCGTTCCGGCTGTAAAAGCGAGTTAACTATCACGCCGCACATGTGGCACTGTTACATTCTTTACGGCGTGGAAGAAACTAAAAAAGACATGGAACGAATATCGCTCTTTTTAAAGGAGATTACAGATGAAGCAAAAAGAACTACGGTGGATGCGACTTGACAATGCTGCCAAGGTATACCCCGCTTCCAAGCGGCGTAATTGGCTGAGTGCATATCGTGTATCCGTATCCCTATCCGAAACCGTAGATCCGGATATTCTGCAATCCGCCTTGGCTTCAACCATTCATCGTTTTCCTTCGATGGCGGTTAGGCTTCGTCGCGGACTGTTTTGGTATTATCTCGAAGAACTGCCAAATGCGCCGACAATCATACCGGATCACGCTTATCCTTTTGCGGACATTAATTATGATGATATGCGTAATTGTTGTTTTCGAGTTTTATACTACAGCAACCGTATTTCATTGGAAATTTTTCATGTGATCACCGACGGAACAGGTGCCATGGTTTTTTTGAAATCATTGGCTGCTGAGTATTTACGACAAAAATACCATGTTTCCATACCTGCAACCAACGGTGTATGTGATGTGACAGAACCTCCCAAAGAGCAGGAACTCGAAGACAGTTTCATGAAATACAGCAGCAAAGTTACCAGCAAACACAAAGAAGCTACAGCCTTTCGCATGACCGGAACGCGCGAAACAGATGGATTCTTGACAGTTACTACGGGAATTCTGTCTCTCAAAGAAATTCTACCGTTAGCGAAATCATACAATGTTAGCCTCACCGTCTTTCTGGCCGCCGTCATGCTTGCTTCCTTCCTTGAAATTCAAGAAAAGCGGCAACCGATTCAACGTTTTCGTCGACCGGTCAAAGTACTGATTCCCGTAAATTTGCGTAATCACTTTGAAAGCAGTACTCTGCGTAATTTTGTGTTGTACATTATCGTTTCCGTTGCTCCCGCTTTGGGACATTTTACATTTGATGAAATCATTAAGTTGGTTTATCATCAATTGGGTGCCGAACTGACGGACAAGCAATTAAACGCTCGCTTTGCCGGTAATGTCAATCTTGAGAAAATCCCGATTATCAAAGTCCTGCCCCTGTTTGTTAAGAACTTTTTTATCAATATGGTATTCAAAGCAACCGGCGAGAAGAAATCCTGCATCTCCATTTCCAACCTGGGCGCAGTGAAGCTTCCTGCGGAAATGAAGGATTTTGTAAAGCGTTTTGATTTTATTCTCGGAATGCAATCGACCAAACCCAACAACTGTGCCGTCATTTCATATGGCGATAATCTATATATCAATTTTATCAGAAATATTAAGGAGCCGACGTTGGAACGTGTTTTCTTTACCAAGTTGCGTCAATTCGGGTTGCATGTGAAGATTGAAAGCAATAGTCGCAATTCCTTTACTAAATAGACCGATCTGCATCTTTTCTGCAGGAATGGAGGATTGTCATGCCCTACTGTGTTAATTGTGGAGTTGAACTGCAAGATGAAGTTAAAAAGTGCCCCCTTTGTGAGACACCCGTAATCCTACCTGAATGTATTGTGAAACAAACCACCGCTGAGAATCGTATTTTTCCGGAAGATACCATGTATAGGCGCAAACGTAGCCGTCGTAATCTGTTGGAATTACTTAGTTTGGTTTTCTTTTTACCGATACCCCTGTTGATTTTTTGCAATCTGAATATCCGTGGTGAAATCACCTGGGCCGGTTATGCAATCGGTGCCATTATCCTACTCTATGTCTTTTTCGTGGTACCGCTGTTTCCGAAGCGCGGAAATGCTGTTATCAGTATTGCGCTGGATACCCTTGCCACATTACTATATCTTTACTACATCGAATATCAATCCGGCGGTGTATGGTTCTTCAAGTTTGCTCTGCCACTTGTTCTGATTTTTGCTTTGTTTTCCATTATTTTGGGTCTTTTATCCCGTTATACCAAAATAGCACCCCTACCACTTGTCTCGGTCGGAATGCTGTTATGCGGTCTCCTCTGTATCGTAACCGAAATCCTGTTAAACTTAAGTTTCGGTGTTCGCGATTTTCTGCTCTGGTCACTTTATCCCTTTCTGGCGCTTTCTTTCTTCGCGATTGTCCTGCTCTATATCAATAAGAACGAGAATCTAAAAGAAAAACTACGCAGAAAACTACTATTCTGATAGCACCGTTTTCATCTCACCGTCTGCAAGTTCGCCAAAAACCTCATCGCACAAATCAATACAGAATTCGTACGAAAATGAAGAATCGCGACGTCTGATTTCATTTTCTTTTGCCAACGCTTCTGTATAATCACTTAGTTTGTATGTCGTAATCAAACCTTGTCCCGCGATAATCTGTGTAACCAGCGGTTCCACGCCGTATTCCGCAATTACTACCTCACCTTCGGCATTACGACACAAATTAACCTTTGCCATACCACCAACCACGCGTTTTGCAACGCCCTTCCCTTCACTTGCGGTTGAATTGATGAAATTTCCCAACGAGTAATAAACCAGCATTTGATTTCCTGCTTCATCTTCCACCCAAGTAATCGGTTCAATCACATGCGGATGCGTCCCGATGACAAGGTCGACACCTTCCTCCAAAAAAATCTGTGTCCATCGTTTTTGTTCCGTGGACGCAACCGTTTTGTACTCCGTCCCCCAATGAGGACAGACAATGATAAAATCGGCTTCTTCACGTGCGGCAGTAATATCATCTCGAACTTGATCTTCCTGTAACAAATCAACCGCATACGGCATATCGGATGGCATTGGCATACCATTTAGTCCATACGTATAGTTCAAAATCGCAACTTTCATTCCGTCTTGCTCATATACAAAGATATCCTGACTGTC
>CAYMCV010000036.1:4405-8939 GCA_964389005.1 uncultured Lachnospiraceae bacterium
CGAGCCGAAGAACATCCCGAGCTGGGCGAAGTCAAAGATATCCTGACTGTCTTCTTCTGTATCGTGAATTCCCAATACCTCGACATTCGGATAGTTCTCTTCCCAGTACCCCATGCAGTTCATCAAGCCCTTTTTCCCCTTATCCATCGCATGATTCGTTGCGTGTAAAACTACATCAAAACCCGCGGTATCCAATGCATCTGCGACTTCATAGGCCGTGTTAAAAATCGGATAGCCGGAAAAGCCCAGTTCCTCGCCACCCAAGATAATTTCCTGATTGACAAGCGCAAGATCTGCTTCGCTGATGTCTTCCTTCACGTGTTGAAAAAAATGATCATAGTTATAAGTGCCGTCATTTTGTTCCCCACTCTGTGTAACCCGCATGTGCATCAACATGTCTCCGACCATAACCAACGAAATCTCAGACCTTTCTTCCGATATCTCCTCCGCCATCATCTCCGAAGTCTGTAACTCGTCGTCCGATTCTTCCATAGTTCCATCGCTCATAAGCTGTTTGCCGTCATCAAGCAAATTGATTGCATCATCTACGCTTTGGTTCGCATCTTCACTCCCCGCCGATTGTGATGTCGCAACCGCTTTTGGTGCCTCAACACAAGAGCCACAGATACAAACGATCAAAAGCAGTACGGCTGTTATTTTCATTTTGATACTCTGGTTTTTCATTATTCTCTACCTCAAACACACCATACTGCTTCTGCTTTCGTGACAAACAAAGTACAGAACCTGGTGCTTTTTTGCAATTCTTTTTAACAGCCGCTTCGCATTTTCCATTTTTATCTCATCCAAATTCACAAATGGGTCATCCAAAATGACGAACGGCGTCTCTGATTCAAACATGGCATCCACCAGCGCAAGCTTCATGCAGACCGAAATGAAATCTTGAAATCCGCTGCTTAAATAGTCGCTGCGCCATGTCTTTCCATATGCGGAAACTTCAACCGAAAGATTCAAATCCAGTTGCAATTCCTTCATTTCTTCCCCATTCATTTCGGCAATATAGGACGCAAAATACTTCTTCATTCCCGCCAAGTAACGCATAGAAATACGCTCCTTTGCTTCACTCAAGAAACGCATGGTCTCATCCAGCAACGTGATTTGACTGAGAATCACGGTCTGTTCGTTCTTCAGCCGTTCCATTTCGCGCTCAATTTCCGGCTTCTTTTCTACATACTCACTCAATTCATCAAGCATCTTCTCATCACTTAATATTGTCTCCGTCAGATGCTCGATTTCCCTAGTAAATCGGTCACTGTCCGCCTGTAATTCCGCTACGGGACGCACAGTCTCTTCCATCGCAAGAATCGCATTCGTATCGTTACTCTGTGTGAATATCAGAACATCATTTCTTGCATGTTCCGCCAATTTCTGTGCTGTTTCATATGCCTGTCTGTTCTCGTACATTTGTCGTATGCACGCGCCGGCATTCGAACAATCGCCAAATCCATACTCCTGTAAGAAAGTCTGAACCTGCTTCTTCGCATTTTCAATCAGTTCTTCTGTTCGTTCTTCTTCCCTTTTTCGACTGCAAAGCAAGCGGTACTGTTCCGCTTCCTCCCGCAGTTTTTGTGCGCGCTGAGCAAAGTCTTCGGATTCGGGAAGTATTCCTGTGAAGGGTGTAAAGAATTCTTCTAATTCCTTCGCCAATTCTAGATTGGTCGCTCGCAAAGCATCAGTCTGAAGAACTCGTTCTTCTTCACGTTTTCGTAATTTCAAGTAAGTATCCGCTTTGGTCTCCAATATCGCCAACTCACGTGATAAATCTGTCTGCGTATCCACTTCTACAAAATCTGCTAAAAATTGCAGACAATTTGCTTCCAGTTTCTGTTCGCGCTGCTCCATCATGGATAATTCTTCACGTAATGACATCGCTGCGTCAATGTGTTCGCTCATTTCGGATTTTTTCGATTTTTTCTTCCCAATTGTTAATAGAACGATTGCTTCCGCAATCAATCCACCGATTGCCATCCATGCCCCATACCACTGTGACATAAAGGTTAACAGCACCGCACCGGCAGCTGCCACACCTCCGCAAATCACCAAAAGAATGAATGAAAACAATGATATTTTCTTTTGATCCGCCTGCTTCGCAGATTGATTATCTGCGCTTGTAATTACTTCTAATTGGCCACGCAAATCTCGCTTCTTTGCAGTAATCAAACGCAGTTCTGACATACATGCGCTTTGTTCATTCCATTCTTCTTTCGTCGGAAGTTTCTTCGAAAAAAGGCTCTGCAACGAATAAAGCTCCTTTTTCTCCTCTATCTCCTCACTTAACTGTGCAATGCGAACCAGATTGTTACCGTGTTGCACAATTTTGTCTTCAATTACACGCATACGTTCGGGAATCTGTGTCGCCGTTTCCTCATCCATCTGCGTCGATATGCGCTCCCATTCCTTATATTCTGCATCACATAAATGCTTCGCCATCAACTCCTTTTGGCGGTCGACAATGTTCTGTAGCAGAATCTCTTGTGCTCTGATTGCATCGGCATCGGGCACTTCTTTTGGAAAGAATTTTCGCAGCGCCGCCAACTCTTCTTCGGTCTTGTTGACATTTGCAGTCAATCTACGGTACTCCTGCTTCCGCTCATAGAGTCCCGCTTTTTTGATTTCTTCCGTAATTACGTGACGCTGTTCCTCACAGATGCTTTTTTGCGTTCTCAATTCACTGATTTGATTCTCATGCAAGACCATCGCCTCTGCCTTGCTATTACAAACATCTAAGCTATCTTTCAAATTCTGATATGCTTGTTGATGATCTTTGTCCTTTTTTTGCAAATTTTTTTTGGTTTCAGTAAGCCTTTTGCACGCTTCCTCATAATTATTGATGTCGTCAGCATTCTCAATCAGATGATTTAGTTTGGCGTTGACATTGTCTGTTAAATATCCGCCTGCCGGCATATCATCCACTCGTATGAAAATACTACGTTCAAATGACTCCCTGTCGAGTGCAAACAGGCTCTCACCCAATGGTTCGCTTAAATCGTTACTCGGAAGTCCTGTGTCAACTGAAAATAGGGCATACGTATCATCTTTTTCCTTTTCTCCGAAGGAACGCTCCACGCGATAAGTCTTGCCATTTACTTCAAAGGTCAAATTACCGCCGTAAACACCGCCCTGCCACGGCATATATCGATTGCGCTCCCGTAAATCCTTGGTTGCCTTGGTTCCGCCTTTTTCCATACCGTAAAGCATGCTTTTTAAGAATACGGCAAAAGTAGTTTTCCCCCAGCCGTTTTCCGCTTTCAATATATTCAATCCTTCGGAGAAATCATATGAAAATGCACTGAGACGCCCGAAATTCTGGATATAGCAGCCAATCAGTCTCATAGATTCATCTCCCTTCCCATCAATGCCTTGATACCGGTTAAAATCACCTTTTCTTTTTGCCCCTCCGGCAAAGATGAGTTCCATACGCCTCTGACAAATTCACCTTTGAGCGAAATCTCGTTGGTATAATCCGCATAGGTGATTTTTACCCTCGTCTCATCAGTCATTTTAACAAAATAGAACCGTCCTTCCAATTTACGTAAGTAGTATGGGATGTCGATTTCGACATCAGGAGCTACCTCACCACATAAAATCACTTTGACCAAATCTTTCTTCGGTATCTTGTCAATTTGTTCCAAAATTGCTGTTAAAATCTCGCTTTCACGCTCACATTCATCCAATATAACGTTGACTTCATGTAACGTTCGTTTTGCGAATGGGTGAAATTCATGACAGACGGTTTGTTCGTCAATTGTAATCTCTATAAAACCTTTTTCCCCGCATTCATCAAAACCCCTTCCCTCGGGACAACCGGAATAACAATATACGCCTCTTTTATCCAGTCGTTCGCATTTATAACTATGAATGTGCCCGAGTGCGAGATAATCAATGTATCGGCCCGACAGTGCGCGAACCGGTATGACTTCTGCATTGTCGCGATTCTCATATTGACTATCCTGACCGTGTAAAACTACAATATTCACATCATCTTTGCGAAGCAACAATTCATCATATACGCGAACACCTGCGCCTCGCGTCAGTTCGCGCCCCGTAATGGCGATGTTCCCATAGTTGTAGGTCGTCCATGTGTCGGAAAATAAACGCAGATTTTCCGGTCGTTCCGACTTGTCCGACAAGAATCCTGCACGATCATGATTTCCGCGTAAGTAAAGAAAATCCATCTCCGGATGATTTCGAATAATTTCTGCCACACGTCGTTTGATTTTGACTTGTTCCACTTCCGGCGTATCAAATAAGTCGCCGGCAATGATGATTCCGCGAATTTGATGCGTACTCGCATAGGAAACCATATCTGAGAACGTCTCCAACATTTCATTTCGGCGTTCTTTTGCCTGTTCCCTGGTTAAATTGGTTTCCATTTTGGAATCCAAATGAATATCTGCACAATGTATAAACTTCAAATCAATTCTCCTCCTTGCGCTTCTTTTAATCGACGTTACGCTTCGGATATAGAAATATCATCTGCAAAATAAACGGCAAAAACATCTCCGCTAACTGTTTC
>CAYMCV010000036.1:8949-21353 GCA_964389005.1 uncultured Lachnospiraceae bacterium
CCCGAAAGTGTAATGGTAACTTCGTTCCACAACGGTGTTTTCTCCAAAATGTAGCTCTCTCTCGTGATATGGAGGGTATGCGTTCCCTGCGAAAACTGAGAAAGTAAATAGTCCCTATCAAAGAGTTCTCGAATTGAACTTCTGTCTTTCACCAATAATGTCAAATCCGTTTCTTTAGAAAGGAATTCATCGACGGTTGGTAGATTTAACTGGTTCACCAGAAAAGGATGCTTTGACTCAATCGACAAAACGCGATTCTGTGATAGATTCAAAACCGCACTGACCAAAACGGATTTTTGAATCGTTGAGCGATACAGCACTTCTTGCTGCAGTTGTTGTTCCATCTTTTTTTCATAAGTGATGTCTTGGCTGGAGCCAACGGCATACAGCGGATTCCCATCATCATCATAATTGATGCGATATGTAATCTTCTCACACCACTCCTGCTTTTTTGCATCAGAAAACCAAATTTCTGCTGAAATCTCTTGCTCTCCGGTTTTGAGACGACTGTATAACACCAGCAAATCAACTTTACTCTTTTCCTGTACCACTTTGTTCAAAAGTAGCGACTTGGGCAAGTTATCATATACGCCCTTGCGCTCCCAAGCATCACCGATGATACTCTCCCTGATTACACAATGCCCGATAATATCCTCTTTCCACACAGTTACTTTGGTATCATACACCGCACTGCTCAAATTTTCATTCTGGTCTTGCAACAATAATTCTCTTTCTTTTTCCTTGGAAACCCCAAATAAAATGACGCAAACCGTAAATTTCTGCAGACTCTCACCGACTCTTCTCGCGCGAATCGCCGTCCATACATACTCTCCCTTGCTGTTTCTAATGCGCATCGTACTCTCAAATGTAGTATTTTTACCGGTAATCTCCACCATTGTCTTGAAGTTTTCTTTCCAGTCCTGTGCATAAAACATTTCCTGTGCACGCAGACCAATCAATTGTTTCATATCCTTCGGAGAATACCCATAGAGATTCTTAATCTCATCTGAGACAAATGTGATTCTAAGGTCTGATATCTTTGTCGCCTCTAAAATGACGATTCCACACGGCATCATTGCCAGAAGTGCTTTACTTCTCTGCAAAATTTCATCTTTTCGCTCGCGTATGCTCTCCATCTCTTCTCTGTTGATAATAAAACAGATGCCACGATTATCTGAGCCTTTCGCATCTTTATATATGGTCAACTGTAACTGACACCAGATATATGTTCCGTCCTTTTTCGCAAGCCGCGCCAAAAAATCGTAACCTACATTCCCCTGATACGCTTCTTTACACGCTGTTACAAAAGAATCAATATCCTCAACCCATACAGCATTACCAACCTCACAATCCTCAAATATTTCTGTCGCCGGTACATCACTTAACGATAACTCTAAAAATTGTTGTCCCCGATAAAAACACTTGCCTTCTCCATCCCACCAAACAACAACCGTACCGCTTCGCTCAATGAGTTGATCTAGAGTTCCTTCCTGTAGTTTCTCTTTTGATTCATAATACATCTTTTATCCCCTTTACATGATTCATATAAACTTCGCTTCATCTTTTCCGAAAGATAACTAATTATATCATATTGTTCCCGTCTTTGCATTAAACCGGCAAATTTATTTCACTTTCACAGCATTGCGAAAGTTCATTACTTTCAATTACTAAATCAATAAATCAGCCATATAAAAAAGAGTGCTTTGTATGAAGAACCATACGCGGCACTCTTTTTCGATTCGTTTTTACAGAAGATACAGTTTTTCCTGACGCACCAGTTTGATGTTGTTCTTAATGAGAACATCAATTGCAGCATCATTGTCTGCCACTCTAAAAATCAAGTATGCCAGTTCCTTTTTCTTTGCTATAAAAGCATACATGTATTCTAAGTTAATTTGATTATCGTTCAAAACCTGTAATACCTGCGCCAGTCCACCCGGAGTATCCGGTATCTCAACTGCAAGTACAGGCGTTACCGAAAAAATATACCCCTCTTCTTTGAGAATGCACGCTGTTTTATATGTATCGTCCACAATCATTCGTACGATACCAAAATCCGGCGTGTCTGCAACAGAAATCGCACGCATATCAATTCCATTCGCGTTTAGAACTGCTGTAAATTTCGCCAATTGTCCTGGTTTATTCTCTAAAAACACAGAAATCTGCTTCACTGTCATAAGAATCTCCTTCCATATATGAATATCTATGACGCATATCGTCATATTCACATCGTCTGATTAGTATAGATTTCTTGTATCAATGATTCTGACTGCTTTTCCTTCACTACGCGGAATGCTCTTAGGACCAACCAGTTGAACCTTAACATAAATTCCAAGCATTGCTTTCATTGCATCCACAAGTTCTTTTTCTCTCTTTGAAATTTCACCGACTGCATCGGAGAACATTTCCGGTGTCATTTCAACATGCACTTCGATTTTATCACTGTGATTCTCACGGCTGACAAGAATCTGATAATTTGCGGGATATCCCTTATTCAACAACACGGTCTCAATCTGTGAAGGGAATACATTGACACCTTTCACAATGAGCATATCATCACTGCGTCCCATTGGTTTCGACATCATAATATGTGTTCTTCCGCAAGCGCACTTCTCCTCATGCAAAATGCAGATATCCTTTGTTCTGTAACGAAGTAACGGAAAAGCTTCTTTCGTGATACAGGTAAACACCAATTCTCCTTTTTCTCCGTAAGGCAATACCTCACCTGTCTTGGGATTGATGATTTCTGCAATAAAGTGGTCTTCATTGATATGCATCCCTGTCTGTGCACTGCACTCAAACGCAACGCCGGGGCCGGAGATCTCGGTCAATCCATAGATATCGTATGCCCTAAGCTTCAGTTTGTTCTGTATTTCTTCACGCATTTCCTGCGTCCATGCCTCTGCACCAAAGATACCTGCCTTGAGATGAATTTCATTCTGTAAGCCCTTTTCTTCAATCGTCTCAGCCAGATAAGCGGCATAAGAAGGCGTACAACATAAAATGGTGGTTCCCAAATCGCACATGAACTGCAACTGCCGCTCAGTGTTTCCCGATGACATTGGTAATGTCATACAACCAACCTTATGCGAACCTCCGTGTAAACCGGCGCCACCGGTAAATAAGCCGTATCCGTATGCCACTTGTACAACATCCTCATTGGTCCCGCCGGCTGCAACAATCGCACGCGCACAACAGTCTTCCCATAAGTTAATGTCATTTTGTGTGTAAAAAGCAACCACACGGCGTCCTGTGGTACCGCTTGTGGATTGAATTCGTACCACATCTTTCTGCGGTACGGCCAGCAATCCCTTGGGATATGCTTCTCGTAAATCATCCTTAGTGATAAAAGGTAATTTCTTCAAGTCATCAACGGAGTGAATATCATCCGGAGATACACCTGCACGTTCCATCATATCATGATAATATGTAACATGTTCATAAGCATGTTTGACCTGCTTTACGAGTCGTTCATCCTGCCATGCTCTGATTTGCTCACGAGATGCACACTCGATTTCAGGTTGATAATAGTGTTCCATGTTCATAACTTCCTTTTTCTTTTAGTCTGTCCCTATCAGTAAAGTATAACATAAATATCAATCAAGTAAATAGCATTTCCATTCAAAAATGAGTGTAAAATGCGAAATTTTCATCACATTCTACACTCATTCATATCATTTTATTGTTGCGGCTCTACCGGCTGCGGTATCGGTTGCTCTACCGGCTGCGGTATCGGTTGCTCTACCGGTTGCGGTATCGGTTGCTCTACCGGTTGCGGTATCGGTTGCGCTGCCGATTGCGGTATCGGTTGCGATGCCGATTGCGGTATCGGTTGCGCTGCCTTTTTCTTCTTCACGCCCTTAATGATTGCAATCAATAGCATAATCACACCAACAAACAACATTAGTATGGCAATCAGCAATACCAATACCATAGCAAAGCCTGATCCATTCAGTTTGGAAACAACAAGTGATTCCGTTGTTGACTCATTGTTTTGTAATGTTGCTGTGTACAGATTACCTTCTTTTACCAAATCAGGATTATCTATCACAACTTTACCGCCCAACTCCAATGTATAGTTCACCGGTATACTCCATCTTTCATCAGAACTGCTAAATACATAACCACGCAAATTAACGGATTCGCTGTATACACATTTCTTTGTAAAACTTAAAAATTTACTTTCTTCTGCATAATGAAAATTATTAGCATTTTCAATTGACGTCAAAAACTGATTCTGTTCTTCGATATCAGCAGTTGTTCCACGCATTACAATTGTAAGCGTTTTGTCCTCCGGCGTAATTGTAAGTTTCTGCACTGCACTTTCTTCTGCCATTGATACCTTTTCATTTAATGTATCGGCAATGTTTTTTACCAAATCTGCAGTTGCATCATCATCAAAAGTAAAAACCAGTTTTTTCTCTATCTTTTCGGGGTTCTTAATCTTAACATTATAATCAACACCGGAAAAATGATTAAATACCGTTGATCGAATACCAATATCTTCCACTGTCATATCATATAAATAGTACTCGTGATAACCTTCGTATGTATCTGAATCATAATAGTAATCGCTTCTGATACACTCATTTTCCTGATCCGCAAACCAATCGGTTACCGACTTCGTTTCTTCAACATCCACTTCGTCTTCGCTGCTATCATATGATTCATCTATGTAGTAAAGCGTCTCGTCTTGATCCATGTCTTTGATGCAGTAGTTAACATTAACTTCTCCGGCTGAATTACACCCGAAATTGCTCATGTCCAATCTCTCAATAAAACTTGCATCTTCCGAGAATAGAACAGCACTTTCTTGAAACGCATCATCCTCCCATTCAGGGAAGTTCGTAAATTCCGAGTTCTCTGAGTGACAGAATTTTGCCATAGCATCCCGCATCTCTGACAAAGACAAATTCTTCATCTCAACCGCATATGTATTCATTCCCATATCGGCAGACCATGCTCCGGTTACACCGCTTGCCAAACCTTCATCCAGATAAGTTGTGATAGCATCCTTTTTATCTGCAATATCACTGTCACTGATATGGATGTTGATTGTTCTGTTATAATGATTGTCAGGTAATACTTCAGTCAGTATATCGATACTTTCGATATGCGTATATGTTACATTAGACACACTCACGCGATATCCGCTATCCGATGCAAATTCCTGCCCTCCATAATTCAATGCATAGGATTCTTCTTCAAAGATATAACTTGCATTTTCACTGGATACGTATCCTGAGTTCTGCATTAACGTCGATAACCAACTCATAATGTCCGGTCCGGAGAAATCTTCTTCATAAACAATTCCTTCCGAAAATACAGAATCGCAAAATCGATATTCAATTTCAGCAGGTTCCGCAGTCATAATTGTTGAAACCTGTGTCTTATAATCCAGTATGGAACTGAAATTCATTGTAAAGGTTGCAGTATAACTCGTTTCATCTTCTGATAAAAAATAAGTCATAACAGACGGACAATTTGACGCAATCGTCTGATCTACTGCTTCAATCGTTCCATTAACGTATTCACTAAAATCTTCTTTTGAAATAGTAAGCGTCATGACACGCGAACCGCTTTCATCATCGTTCAAATTAACGGTTGATATCAAATTTCCACCACATCCCGCCAATATAAACAAACACAATGTCATATAACATAACAATAAATACTTTTTCACAATATATTCCCCCTTACCATGGATTGATGTACCACTTGTTATCAATGCGAAGCATATCAAGTGTCTCATATTCGCAGTTTTGTACTCCGTCTTCCTCATAGATTACGGCAACGTGAACTTCTATTTCATCTGCACTGCTCTTTTCAACCGTCTTCTCATAAATAAAATTGGGGTTCTGTCCATAATATGGAAGGTCTGACGGGACAAAAAACGACAGCATACCGGCTGTCCCCGGTTCACACAATTTCTCAACCTCAGAGATTTTCCCTTTCTTAATTGCTTTCTCGTACTTCTCCAATATTGATTCCGGTCCAACCTTGATACTGCCAATAATTCCACTTATAATGAGAATTATAAAACATAGGAAGGATATGCATAACGGAATCAAACTAAACAATATACCTTTCTTCATTTTTTCTCCCTTCTACTCTCGTAAAATCATAAATTTCGTAAACAGTTTACTACAATTTATACATAATATCAAGGAATTTACCAAAACTATCCATGTTTCACAAAGATGTAAACCCAATCGTAAACCCTTTCGATGACATATAAAAACCGCAAAGCAATTCATATGAACCACTTTGCGGTCTAATAAACGTTTGAATACGTTGGTACAAATTATCCTTTTACCGAACCCAAAGCAACACCGGCAATGATGTACTTGGATAAAATCAAGTAAACAACAATCAACGGTAATACTGTCAAGGTCAATCCCAAATAAACCGAACCGAACTCTGTCTTAAAGATATCACCACGTAGCAAACTTACCATAATCGGCATGGTGTATTTCTTCTGATCCGTTAACAATACCAACGGTGTAAACAGGTTGTTCCAAGCGCCTACAAAGCTGAAAATTGCCTGTGTAGCAATCGCCGGTTTCATAATGGGAAGAACAATTCTGTTAAAGATATAGAATTCTCTCGCGCCATCAATACGAGCAGATTGAACAATTTCCATTGACAATGCCGGAATCAAATACTGTCTCATGAAGAATACCATGGTTGGCGATGCAATCGCCGGCAGAATCAACATTAACATATTGTTGGTCATATGAATGGAATAAACCATCTGATAGAATCCAATCATAGTAACCTGTGCCGGAATCATCATTACTGCCATGATAAAACTAAAGAATGCTTGTTTAAACTTCCACTCATAAGCTACTTGTGCATATGCTGTCAATGATGAAAAATATACAGCCAGTAAAGTTGCCGAAGCAGATATAATAAGTGAGTTAGCGAATCCAAGGAACGGATTAAAACTCTTACCCAATAAGATCTGGAAGTTCTTTACTACATGTACCGAAGGTATCAAGGAAATCGCACTTGATTGAATCTCCGGTGTGGAACGCGTTGCGTTCACAATCATAATCCAAAAAGGCAGGATTGAAATAATCGCCAAAATTATACATACAATATAGATGAATACTTTGAGAACTTTACTACCGACGCCTTTGTTTTTATCCTCTACCGTTAATGAAAACTTATCTTTACCAGAAGAGGCTTTGACCTTGTTATAAGAATCACTTTCTTTCGTTACAGCCATGATTGCCCTCCTATTATTTCATTAATTGTTTTTGTTTCAGTTTATATTCTTTTTCCTGTGCCTTAACCTGCTTACGTAAAAGTGCTTCGTCTTTGTCACGTAAGATAAAGAACATAACCGCGGAAAGGATACAAATAATTGCAAACATAACTACGCTGGCCGCAGCAGCTCTGTTATACATATAGCTTCCTGCAAAAGCCTGATTGTAGATAAATACGTTTGTGGTTAATGTTGCATTGTCCGGACCACTGTTGTTGATAAACAACTTCGGTATATCGAACATATTCAATCCACCGATTAAACTTGTTACCAATGTAAACAAAAGAATTGTCTTGATATTCGGAATCGTAATACGGAAAAATGTCTGTGTACGGTTCGCGCCGTCAACCTCTGCCGCTTCGAACAACTCAGGACTGATGCCCAATACACCGGAAATCAATACTACGGTTGTATATCCGTACCACATCCATGTCTGAATGAAGATTACGACACCTCTTGCAACCGCTTTACTCATCAACATGTAAACCGGTTCTTTAAAAATGCCTGCTGCTATCAACATATCGTTTACAGGTCCCTTCGGATAAGCGAACAGGGAAGCAAACAAAATAGCAACGGTTGCTGCTGTAATAATGTTTGGCATGTAGAATAAAACTTTGAATAGACCTTCGCCCTTAATCTTACTTCTTTTGTCCGTAAACCAAGCGGTTAACAACAATGCCAAGCCAAGCTGTGGAACGAAGTTACATAACCACATAAAAACTGTATTCTTAAACGCCGTTTGGAAAGACGGATTAGTCAATACTGTTTTGAAATTTCTAAAAGGTTCGTCAACTAAGAAATGGAAATCTGTAACGCCAACACCTTTTAAATCGGTAAACCCGATTACGATTGTATATAAAATCGGATATAGGGAAAATAATAAGAACGCAACTACGAATGGTATACTGAAAATATACCCGTATTTGGCATACCCAAATGATGACCCTTTGCGCTTCATGCTGTCAACCTCCACCTTGATAATATAGTTTAATCACACGATCGATTTTTGAAGTCAGCCATCTCGGAGCACCAAAATTGTGTGATTGTATTAAACAGGTACAACTCCCGTATAAAATGATAGAAGCAAGGTGGACGTTTTGTAGTCCGCCCTGCTTCTACAAATAACTAATAATTGTTCATAGAATAAAGATTACTCTACAACGATATCAAGGTTATCAGCAACTGCCTGCTTGAAGTCTTTGATAGCATCTTCACGAGACTTGTTACCCATGGAGTACTCACGAACCTGCTCTCTCCATCTGCTGTTGATTGTCTCATCGTACTGAGTCAAGTTGTCACCCTTTGCATTAGCGTTAGCCGGTACAAAGATATCAAACATGTTCTGTCCGCCTAAGAAATCAAGAGATCCATCAGACATAGCCATAACTGTTCCACTTGCAACACAGTCCTTTGTTCCGCCTTCGCCGTTCAAAGTTCCGTTAGCCCATTTGTACTGAAGTCCATCTTCTGTGCAATCCAATGTGATCCACTCGATGATTTCAGCAACAGCTGCAGCCTTAGCTGCGTCTTCTGTACAAGTCTTGCTTGCAAGAATCCATGTGCCGCCCCAGAAGAATCCGATAGGAGATTCGCAAACTGCCCAATCACCATATGTTCCTTCACCAACTGCTTCACCACCACAGTTAGGAGCCAATGTGTAGTTAATCAACCAAGCCGGTCCAAAGAATCCTAAGATCTGCTGAGTTCCTTCACCCTTCATATCTGCGAACCAAGCATCCTGCCAGTCCTGAGTATCATTGTGGAACTTATTGTCTGCTAACTTCTTGGAAGCATCAAGGAAGCCTTCACGCTTAGCATCAATATTAAGTTTGCCATCTACAACCCAGCCTGAATCAGAACTGTTCTCGATTGCATGCCACATATCGCCATCACCTGAAACGATACCATAGCCTTTTGCTTTTAATTCTTCTGCTGCTGACCAGAACTTATCCCATGATCCTGATCCACCACCGATTTTCTCGGATACGGTTGCAGGTTCATCTGTTCCCCATGTGTCTTTAGCTACGGAACGACGATAAATGAAAGCACCGCCTGTTGCCTGATATCCTAATGCAACAACTTTTCCGTCCGGGTTGGTTCCGATTTCTACTGAGTAAGTAGCAATGTCAGCTTCTTTAATCTTAGCTGCAACGTCAATACCTAAATCTTCGTAAGGAGCTGCGTACTGAGCCATATCTCCCTGAGAATATTTAAGAATGAATGCTGCTTCTGCTGCGTACATATCCGGAGCGTCAGCGCCACCAGCTGTAAGAGCCTGGTCCAAAGCGGGCTGATAAGCACCGTCTGTTGTAGCGATAACCGTGGTCTTTACGTCATAACCGAAATCAGGATGATCTGCAAGATACTTCTCAACCATTCCCGGAATTTCGTCTGTGAAAGCCCAAAGGTTAATTGTTCCACCTGCAGCCGGAGTTGCAGGATCTGCAGGATCTGCCGGATCTGCAGGATCTGCAGGATCGGCAACTACAGTGCTATCACTCGGTGTGTCTGAGGTAGCGGGTGTGCTCGTACAACCAACTAAGGTAGTAGCAAGCATGCATACGCCTAAAGCGCAAGCCAATAACTTTTTCATCTTTCTTCCTCCTTAACAATTGTGACTTTTGTACATTTGCAAATTATTTTTGCAGCCAAAAGTCGTGATTTGTAATAACAAATTGATTATATCACATTATTGGTTGATTACTTTACAATTGTTGCTCCATTTTTGTCTATTATTGCTTTTTCACATTTTATACACCACTTTTTAGCAATATTCTAGTATACTTTACTTGAAATAAAAAATATCGATATCATATGGAGGATTATCCAATGCGTAATTTCTTTTCTCCGGACAGTATTGCCATGCGTACCTTGTCTACTTTTTGTGATTTATTGCTTTTAAACCTTCTATTCCTGCTTTGCTGTATCCCGCTTTTTACCATAGGAGCCTCTTTTACCGCCATGTATCGTGTGACATTCAAGTTGCTTCGCCACGAGGAACCGATGATTGCGCGTAGCTTTTTTCAAGCTTTTCGCGAGAGTTTCAAACAATCAACCTTTTTTTGGTTACCTTCTTTATTATTGTATATCTTTTTTATAGCCGACCTCTATATTATATGGAATGTATTGACTCCCTCTTACCGTTTCCTGCAATACCCCATTCTTGTAGTACTGCTCCTTATGACTTCGGTATTGATTTTCGTGTTTCCGCAAATTGCTGTCTTTGAAAATTCAAATAAAATTCTTCTGAAGAATGCCGCTTTGTTAAGCCTCGGAAATTTCCCAACAACGCTGTTCGTCATCATTGTACATGCGCTTTTGGCCGGCATCGCGACACTGTCCGGCAAAATGCTTATTATCGTCTTAAGTTGTATGTTTTTCTTCGGCTTTTCCACGCTCGCTTATATCTTCACAATTTTTTACCGTCGTATTTTTAACAAATGTATCAATGACGAAGACAACGCACTTTAATCTGCGTTGTCCTCGCTTAACCACTCTATAAAATGTGCTGCTTCTTCTTTTCTTACGCTGTATGCGGAAACGGTTACGATCGGCGTTCCTTCCTCATAGAATTCTCCAAGAAGCGCACAATCATCGACGCGAATACCCATCGGTATCTCAACACCCTTACTGTTCTTACAATAGAAAATGTTATCTTTCTCCGCTTCTAAAAATGACGCGTCCATAACTTCCCGCAAGTCGCACCAAGCGTCTGCTTCTCCATATGCCTCCACAACCCACGATGTGGTAATGGTCACATCCAATTTGGAATTCAGCAGCATCGCCTGGTACTTCTGAATGCTTGCTACCGTTGTCGTATCTGCCGCTGCGGCCTCATCCATTACCTTAGGATGTAAAAAATTGTAATTAACCTCAATCGGAAGTTCATTTGTGTCAATATTCCGATATGTCGCATAGTCGTTTTTGAATGCATAGATTGCTTCATTTACATCACTGGTATTCATCAGCGCAATATTGAGTGATAAATCTCTTTGTTCATATAAATAAGAAAAAACAAATGATAAAACAATGATTACCACCAATACCGGTATAATCACAAACCATTTATAGTAATCCCAAAAAAACTCCAATTTTGCAAGATACTTATTCTTACGTAATTGTTCTTTGATTTTTCTTTCTTTTTCTGCCTTGTTCTCTTCTTTCATTCCGTTCTTTTTTTTCATCCTGTTTCTGTCTCCTTACCATAATAGCGCACAAAATGAGTCGGCAATACAACGACATTTTCTGCACCCATGCAGTTATCATAAAGAATTTGCATGTTAAAAGCAAGTAACCGATGACTTGTTTCTCATAATTTTCACATTCATGACTGTTTTTATTCTGTAAATGCGGAATTTCAATGACACAGAAGCCGAAATCAACGATTTCGGCTTCTTCTATGCTACAACATATACTCATGATATATGACATTCTTCTGTTTACGGAAGTTTGCCATCTTCTCGGCATCGTTACAGAGCCGCTTTAATCTTCTCGTAGATACCTTGTCCATCCAAACCGTACTTCTTAACCAGTTCTCCGGCTGTTCCGGACTCACCGTAGCGATCCATCATGCCAATTTTGACCACCTTGGTCGGTGCTTTCTCAGAGAGCAAATCGCATACGGCACTGCCAAGACCGCCAATAACGGAATGCTCTTCCGCAACAAATACTTTTCCGGTTTTCTTTGCGGTTTTTAACACAATCTCCTCATCCAAAGGTTTGATTGTATGAATGTTGATGACATCCGCCTGAATTCCGTCTGCTTCAAGAAGTTTTGCAGCCTGAAGTGCGCTGTCGACACAGATACCCGATGCAATGATGGAAACATCGTTTCCTTCTTTCAGTTGTACGCCCTTTCCGATTTCAAAGTGATATGCTTCGTTGTCATTGATGACAGGAACTGCTGCACGTCCGAATCTTAAATATACAGGACCGTTCATTTCCAAAGCGGCACGAACTGCAGCACGTGCCTCCACATCATCCGAAGGAACAATGACCGTCATTCCGGGAATCGTACGCATCAACGCAACATCTTCGTTACACTGATGGGTTGCGCCATCCTCTCCGACCGTAATACCTGCATGGGTTGCACCGATTTTGACATTTAAGCGAGGATAGCCGATGGAATTACGCA
>CAYMCV010000037.1:0-20900 GCA_964389005.1 uncultured Lachnospiraceae bacterium
AAAATTTTTATATGGTTGTTGCTTTGACAGGGAGTAGTAGCGCAACATGTTAAAATTCACCGAACGCATCAATCATCTGGAGTTGGTAATCAACCGGTGGAAAGTCTTTGTCTTTATGTTATTTTTCTCTTCCTATGTTCTTTACGGACTGTACCAAACGATCTGTGTTCAGGGCAAAGACGATCCCATGTTGCTGTATATCATTACACCGATGACAGTTCTGCTGCTGATTGCCGGAACGATTTTATCGTTTGAAAAAACGCATTGGACCTTTGATCTGCACACCCGGACAGCCCGCTGGAAACAGCATCTCCTTTTCAAACGCCGTTCCGGATACCTTAACTTTCATGAAATCGAACGCTTTGACCTGCAGCAAGGTTGTTCTCTCAAAAATCCCTCGCGACGACTCGTCGTTGTTCTGAAATCCAATCCCGACAAGCCCTTTCCGATGCAACGATGCTGGGAGAACAAAGAGAATTTCCCCCATCTCGACGAAATCCGTAATCGCCTGAACCGCTTGCTTGACAGCTCCCCCTAAGCAAAGCCAAATACATGCTCCCTGCGCTTCCAAGTAATGGAATCAAAACGCGATGCAACTCCGTTAAGCCGGCCTTGCCAGATGAGGATTTTGCCAGAGCAGGCTCATGCTTCAACGCAACAACCCCTATAAATTTTCGTGTCTTTTCGTTGTTAAAAAATGTGTCGTGAGCACCAGTCAGCAGCAAACGGATGCCGGGAGGTCTTTGGGAATGAAGAGCCGCATAAAAGAACTGCTGCAAAGAGTCTTTTACTGGGACTCTCCTGCACAAGGCGCGTTTTTCGGGCTGACCCTGGCTGGAATCGGCACCTGGCTTCTGCTCTCGCTTTTCCACTTCCTTTGGACTCTCGGGGCCTTCGGCGTGATATGGCCGCCCATGTTCTCTGATTTGAGTTCACCCGCAATCGTGACATTCGCGCTGGTTGCGGTAACCATGCTGCTCTATCCCCTGTTTCTTATCCTGCGTTTTTATGGTTTGATCTGCTGTAAATCGCCGCATCCGATCAGAAAATGTTCTTTTCTTGCCTTGTTTGCGATCTGTCTTATCACCGCCGGCGTTATTGCTGAGTTGCGTGGTGTCATCACCGTTTTCATAGTCTTTTTCTGCTGGATTTTCCCCGTGTTGCTGCTGCCCGGGATCGGCTGGCAGCTCTGGTTAGGGCATGCCCTGCTCTGGAGCCTGGGTCTGCTGGTGTGTGACATAACGTGGAACCATTTGACCAGGGCACTGGTGGCTTTTTACGATTTCTTTGGAATAGGTCAGCCCCTGCCGTCCTGCTATGTCTCGATACTAGAGTTCTTACACGTCAGAGGTTCAGGCTGGCCCTGGTTCCTGGCCGCCGGGCTTCTCCTGCTCCTCCTGGGGTATCTGCTTACAGCCCGGCTCTGGGCCCGGGCGGCAGAGCTGCCATACCGGCAAATCTTCGGGCGCGGTGTGGCCGTTCTGTGGCTCCTGCTCGGAAGCAATTACGCCGGCCAGCTTTTTCTCGCCTGGCGGGGAGTTAAGGAAGCGAGTCAAGCGGTCGCCGCTCTGGAACAACGCTTCGGCCGGCCAATGACAGCCCAGGCTCTCGGCGAATTGTACTATAACGGTGAACAGCCTGATCCCGACTTCTGGGAACGAGTAGGAACTCTGCAAAAAGGCAGTAGTCCGTTCACCGATGAATTCAGTGAGTTATCAACTCCGCCCGATGTTCTTCCGCCGGAAGCGATGCGGCAATGGCGCCAGCATCTCTAAAACAAAGAGAACGTCGTCACTTCATCCCGTGTTACCGCATCTTCGATAAAAAATGACTCTGCTTCCGAAAAACCTTTGCCGGTATCCGTATAAATCTGAATCAGTGCATGACTTCTGTTGAGTAACACCTCCATCGCCTCGATTGACAATACGCGGTGTCCGATGGCATTGCGGATATCGCAAGCCGCCATCGCGCCTTGTTCCACGAACTCCTGAAATCCCTTTTCCTCATCCGCTGTTTTTTCCATGTCCCAATCAATCAATTCTCCCGCCTCGGACAGTATCCATTGAAGCGCAATCTCGCGCTGCGGATTTCCCAATAGATAGCAGTATACGGCACGCGCCGCCAGTGCCTTGACATCTGTCGGTCTCTCAAACGTCCATTCATAATCGATGATTGTCCACTCTTTGCCTTCTTCTGTCGGCAGAATCACATTCTGAAAGATTGCATCCCAATCCGTCACCGGCTGTTCCGCCCGATAGGAAAAGATATCACAGAACTGTCTAAAAAGTGTAAGGAACGCTTTTTTATCATTTTTCCTTAGCAAGGAATCAAATTTCTCCTCCAGTGTCTCGCCATAGAGATATTCCAGTTTGACACAATCCCCCATATCTTCGCAACGATTGAAAGAAATGGCGTGATTGTCATATTTATCTGATAATTGTAAATAGAATTTGGCAATGTTTTTCACATGTGCGGCGGCTTCTTCGGTCACCGGATACTTATATACCGCTCGTTTCCCAGTAGCATCCTCACAAATATCTGTCCGAATTGCATATTGACTTGCTCGGTCATTGGAGAACTTCGAATACTTCACCTTGGGTGCAGGTCCCGTGATAACGCAGAAAGAATTCGCGTACATCGGGAACATGCCTTCTTCGAGCACCGCATCAAATGCTTTTTGTTCGTCAAACAACAGTAGTCGGTCTCTGTCATAATTACAGATGTTATGATGCAACTCTCCTGTCTTCGGTAAAACTGTATCCGAGAAGATTGTTGTGGGAAATTTGTAGTCCGGATAGGGATAGTAAAAAGCATAATCACCGATACCGCAACCGTTTAACAATTTTTCCAGTGCATTTTTGGTAAATGTCCGCGCACTTCCGCCCTGTGGATAATTCTCGATTCCGTCAAAAAAGCGACCGGTGTGGTCCTCTTTACAGCCCGCAAAGTACTTCATCCCGAAACGGTTTTCAATTGCAATCACCAGTCTCCCGCCTTTTTGCAGATGTTTGAAGATGATTTTTAGGAAATCCTCATACGGCGTTGCGGAATCAATATAGACCTGTCCATATTCAAAAACGCCGATGAGAAAGATATAATCGAAGTCACACGGCAACGACGGTTCGACATCTGTAAAATTCCCGATATGAATGGTGATGTTGTCACATTCCCGATGACGATAGGCATTGATCATACTGCGTTTTTTGGACAAATCGATACAAGTGACGCTGCCTGCTTTGCGAGAAAGCGCTCCTGTAATCGCACCGCACCCCGAGCCGATTTCCAGTACTTTGGCATTACGCTCGATTGGAATCCAATTCACGATATTTTCACGCAACGAAGACAAGTGATAAAAAATCGGCCAATTTGCCCGCTCTTCTATCACTTTGCGATATTCTTCCGGCTTTTTGGTACGTACAATTTCCAGAATCTCGTCTTCGATTTGACCATCGCAATACAAGTCCTCGCCGGGATAGTATGTGTCATCTATCATCACATTACCGATTTGTTCTGTCATTTATTCCTCCGCATCCTCTTTTCCGTTCGCCTCACCCGCCGGTGACAAATCGCGAATCGTGATTTTGGAATTCATATCATAGAATCCGACAGTATTTTTATCGGAAACCACCGTTATATTGACTGCGTCAAACAATCGATGATATGCCACGAATTCATTCCCCTCGTATCCCGTCAAGCCATAGGATAACAGGTACTCGCCGCCCTGCAAATTCATCTCCTGCGTAAAAGTAATCTCTTTGATGCCCCCGGCGTTAACACCTTCCATGAACGCACGCTCAAACATGGTATTCGTACCGGTAATCTCGGTTCCTTTGACATTTTTTATAGTAAAAGCAAAAATCGGTGCCTCCACACGTCGGTGAAACACGGTCTTCATATGAATCGTAAACGTTGTACCCTTGATTATCGTGTTGCTGCGCTTGCCGGATTCATCCGTGAGATAGTACTCTGTGATTTCCGCATCTTTCGAACCATACTCCAAGAGATTCTCGTTCACACCTTCGCGCCGCATTTTTAGGGCCTGTTCTTCTGCATTTGCATCCGCCTCGTCATACTGCCCCACCAGAACCTGCTTATAAACGTCTATCATAGCCTTTGACGTACCCTCGCCGAGTTTTTCGCCTTTGTTTAAAAGGATGACGCGGTCACAGTACTTCGAAATGCTGCTTAAATCATGGCTGACAAAGAGAATGGTCTTGCCAAGTTTTTTAAACTCCTCAAATTTGCGATAGCATTTATTTTGGAAGAAAACATCACCGACCGAAAGTGCCTCATCCACAATCAGAATTTCCGGCTCAATATTGATTGCAACCGCAAACGCAAGACGTACAAACATACCGCTCGAATAGGTCTTCACCGGTTGATTGACGAACTCGCCGATATCCGCAAAATCCAGAATATCCTGCAGTTTATCGCTGATTTCTTCCTCCGAAAATCCAATCATGGTTCCGTTTAAATAAATGTTCTCAATCCCCGTATACTCCATATTAAAACCGGCACCCAGTTCCAACAGTGCGGAAATACGACCGTTCACGGTCACTTCGCCGGACGTCGGATACAGGATTCCCGTTATGATCTTGAGTATGGTTGATTTGCCGGAACCGTTGGTTCCGATGATACCGACCGTTTCACCCTTTGCAATGTCGAAACTGACATGCCGCAATGCATGATGCTCCGCCGGTATTATCCCGAAATTCAAATGCAGCGCATCCCGCAATCGGTCAATCGGCTTCGGGTACAACTTATATATTTTACTGACATCTTTTATCTGAATTGCCTTTTGTTCTTCCATGTCTAACCTCCGTACCGGACTGTAATCTGTCTAATCAATTTGCCCCGTCAGAGGACATCCGCGAAATGCACTTTTAACCGTTTAAAAATCAAACTGCTGACTCCGAATATGACCGCAGTCACAATCCAGAAGTACATCGTTGAATAAAAATCTTCCCAAAACCATTGATGTTCAAACAAGGCGGAACGATATCCGTTCACAATGTAATAAACCGGATTGAGTTTGAAAAAGAAGCGGAATTGTTCCGGAACCATCGAAATATCCCACAGAATCGGTGTTCCCCACATTCCGATTTGCAGAGCAATGGAGATGATTTGCGACAAATCTCGAAAGAAAACTACAATTGCACATGTCGCATAACTGATGGCGAGAACGAATACAAACATGCAGAAACTGTAATAAATCAATTGTAACAGATGTAAGGACAACGGTTCTTGGTAAATAAAATACAATATAAGAAGTACCGCCGCAAAAAATACATGAATGAACGTCGCGGCAATGACTTTGATAATCGGCAAGATACTGATTTTGAAGACCACTTTCTTTACCAGATAATTGTATTCGAGCAGTGCGGAAGTTCCGCTGCCAAGCGCTTCCGAGAAATAGAACCAAGGAACCAACCCGGCTGTCAACCACAATACATAAGGGACTTTGATTCCGCTTGCCACCAATTGCGCTCTTGAATTGAATACAACATCAAACACAAAATAGTATACTACAACCGTAACTACAGGTTGTACAAACGCCCACACGCGCCCCATACTTGAGCCTGCATATCTCGTTCGAAAATCATTCTGCGCCAACTTCCATATCAGTTTACGATTCTGCCAGAGTTCTTTCGGTAAAACCGTAATCTTATCATAGAGTCGTAACGCAACAATATCGGAAACCACAATAATCAGACACGCAATGATTTTCTTGATTTTCTCTTCACTTTGAATCGCAAGCGGATTGTGATGAAAAGCAATGATAAGCATAAAAATCAAAGAAACACCGAGTATCATCGATATTCCGACCGGTTTCGATATGGAAAGTGCTTTTCTTTCTTTCTTTTTAGACATTTTTAAATCCGTCCTTTAATCCCGTAATCGAACCCCACTTTGTATCCTTCTCGGAAATGATTAATTCCATTCCCTCAGGTATCGGCCAGTCAATACCGATTGCCTCATCGCGCCAAAACAGGCCGCCTTCATCGTTTGGATGATAATAGTCTGAACACTTATAGCAGAATTCCGCCGTTTCGGAAAGCACCAAGAAACCATGTGCAAAATTCTTCGGAATAAAGAATTGTCTTTTGTTCTCCGCGGAAAGAACTGCACCAAACCACTGTCCGTATGTCGGAGAATTCTCACGCAAATCAACCGCCACGTCAAAAACCTCGCCACTGATGACACGAACGAGTTTATCTTGCGGATACTGTATCTGGAAATGTAAGCCGCGTAACACGCCTTTTTTGGATGAAGACTGGTTGTCCTGTACGAATACCTGATCGATGCCCGCTGCCTTGAAGTCCTCATATTGATAGGTTTCCATGAAATAACCGCGTTCATCTCCGTAAACCGCAGGTGTAATGATTTTCAGTCCTTCGATAGCACATGATTCCACTTTGATTTTTCCCATTTTCTCTACCTCGAATCTTAATTTTCATCGTATTTTCGTGGCTGTAAGTCAAGATCCACGCGTCCGTCGATACCGTCGACTTCTCCCGAAGACGTGTATTGCCACATATCATATCTGCCCGTGTAGGCAGGCGTTTCTCTGTATTCCGCAAGCCAAATTGTGTATGAATTCAACTCCGCTACGGATAATTTGTGATAAAACCAATTACGACTTGCATAGACACCGCTTTGATAACCCATCGAGCGCACAGTCTCGCAAAAAGCCTTGCAAACCGCTGTTCGTGTCGCAACATCCAATCCGTCCGCTCTGCCGCCCGAACTCTCCGAATCTATGAATACCGGTTGCGATAACTCGTAGCCCTCAAGCAATGATAAAACCATACTCGCCTCTTCTACGGCCTCCGTTTCAGTGATTGCCTGTGTAAAAAAGTACACGCCGACTTCGACGCCTGCGGCGATTGCATTCTCCATATTCTTTCTGAAATACGGATCTTCCACCAGTGCTCCTGTTTTGGAACCGCGGTACCCCAAGCGGATAATTGCATAGTTCACACCCGCGTTCTTTACTCTCTCCCAGTCAATCTCTCCGTTCCATTTCGATACATCAATGCCCAGAACCGCATTCGGATCGTCACGCCTAAGTGCGGTAATTTCCGATTGATCCATATCTTCCATGGCATCCCGCACCGCCGTATCTTCTTCCTCGGCGCGAATCTCAGCCTCTGTTTTAATTAAATATGTGATATCCGCAATGGCTTCATACGCAATCTGTTCCTTGACGGTAACCTTGATATCACTTTCCGGAACCAGATAATCCTCTGTTTCCTGAAGTGCCACGTAGTAATCGCCGGCTTTCAGTCCTGCAATATAGATGGAGCCGTCCCGATCCAAATCCTTATACTCACCGGTTCCCTTGACATTCAAAACAAAGGATTCTCCGGTAATCAGATGACCGTTTTCGTCAATGACAAGCACACGTAAGTCGCCCTGCACAGAAGTTGCCAGCAGTAATGCCTTGGGTTTGCCGTTTTGTTTGCGTACTTCTCCGGCAAACGGTTGATATTCATCCAGAAACGTTTGATCCGAAAGAAATTCGGTTCTGTCAGGTTCTATCTGAGATATCAAATCTTCCGACTGCGGTGTCGCCGTTTCTTTCTCCCGCCCGGAAAATGCATTCGGATTTGCCCTCAAATTCAATAATAGTACCGTTCCCATAATGATGAGCAACGAAAGAGCGCAACAGACGAATGCAGTGTTTCTGATTCTTTTGTCCATGCGGATAACCCCTCTCTATAATCCGTTCGCAACATCCACGAGATACTTTCCGTACTCGGTCTTCATCAGAGGTTCTGCAAGGAGCAGTAACTGTTCTTTTGAAATAAAGCCTCTCTTATATGCAATCTCTTCGATGCAGGAAATGTACAATCCCTGTCTTTTCTGAAACGCCGAAACGAAATCCGAAGCATCCAGAAGCGCATCGTGATTGCCGGTGTCAAGCCATGCAAATCCGCGTCCCAAAGTCTCCACATGTAATGTCCCGCGACGCAAATACTCGTTGTTGATACTTGTAATTTCGATTTCTCCCCTCGCTGACGGTTTGACATTTTTCGCTATTTCGACAACATCATTATCATAAAAATACAGTCCCGGAACTGCGTAGTTACTCTTGGGATGTTCCGGCTTCTCTTCAATCGAAATTGCCATACCGTTCCCATCAAACTCCACGACACCATACTCTCTTGGGTCGCGCACATAATAACCGAATATGGTCGCCCCTTCTTTCTCAGCCGCCACTTTGCGAAGCACTCTTGAAAAGCTCTGCCCATAAAAAATATTGTCTCCGAGAATCAATGCCACGCTGTCATCTTGGATGAATTCCTCGCCGATGAGAAATGCATCTGCCAAGCCACGCGGGCTTTCCTGTACCGCATACTCCATATGCAATCCGTATGCCGAACCGTCTCCGAACAGTTCACGGAACACCGGTAAATCGCGCGGTGTCGAAATAATCAGAATCTCTCTGATATCCGCAAGCATCAGAATCGACAGCGGATAATAAATCATCGGTTTGTCATAAACCGGCATAATCTGTTTCGAAATCGCCTTGGTTAAGGGATATAATCTCGTTCCCGAGCCGCCTGCCAAAATAATACCTTTCATTTCGTTCCTCCATGATTTGCTTAAAAATTACGATAATACGACTCCTTCAAGTCTTCCTGCGCCTATATCAAAAATGCACGGAATGGGAACGGTATATGCCGTCCCCATCGAATACACTTGTCTTATGATTGATACATATCCGCGTAATATTTCTGATAATCGCCGCTGGTTACATTCTTCATCCAGTCTTCGTGCTCGAAATACCACTGTATGGTTAAGCGAATACCGTCCTTAAACATGGTTTCCGGCTCCCAACCCAAATCCGCTTTGATTTTATCAGGGGCAATCGCATATCTTCTGTCATGTCCCAAACGGTCGGTCACATACTGAATCAAATCACGTGATATCTTCTCCTTGCGAGGATCTTCATCCGGCAACATCTCACGCAGCGTATCGATAATGATATGAACAATCTCGATATTCTCTTTCTCATTATGACCACCGATATTATATGTCTCAAATAATTTTCCTTTTTCCTGAACCAAGTCGATTGCCTTCGCATGGTCTCTGACATAGAGCCAATCGCGTACGTTCTTACCGTCGCCGTATACGGGAAGCGTCTTTCCTGACAACGCATTGTTGATAATCAACGGAATCAGTTTCTCCGGGAACTGATACGGGCCGTAATTATTCGAACAATTCGTGATGTTCGCAGGGAAGTGATAGGTGTCCATGTAGGCTTTGACCAGCATGTCCGAACTTGCTTTGCTTGCGGAATACGGCGAATGCGGCGCATAGGGTGTCGTCTCATAAAAGTACTCGTCCGGCTGTTCGAGTGAACCGTAAACTTCATCTGTAGAAACATGCAGGAACTTCTTTCCTTCCTTGAAACCACCATCGCTTTCCTGCCATGCCGCCTTGGCGCAATTCAACATGACCGCCGTACCCATGACATTGGTCTTGACAAATACTTCCGGATTGCGAATGCTGCGATCTACATGGCTTTCTGCCGCAAAATGAACCACGCGGTCAATATCGTACTTATCAAAGATAGCCGCGATGGCATCTCGATCGCAGATATCTGCTTTGACAAATGTATAATTATCTCTCGATTCAACTTCCTTGAGGTTCTCAAGATTTCCCGCATACGTTAATGCATCGACATTAATGATGCGAATCTCATCCCCGTACTTTTCAAACATATAGTGAATATAGTTGGAGCCGATGAACCCGGCACCGCCGGTTACCAGATACGTTCTCATTCTATTCCTCTCTTCGTGTAATCTTTGTTTTTAATCTAGTGCATTATACCACATTGTGGTATATCGGGCAACTGATTTATTCATCCCAAAGCCCAAGATATGCCGTGTTGTCAAGATAGACATCGTAGCCGTCCACATTCGCAATACATGTATAATCGTACTCTTCCAAACGCTTAGTCATTGATTTTCCATTTGCGACAACGAAGTAGTGGCAACCGCGTTCTCTAAGTTTGATAACAAGGCTTGCCGTATCGATTTGCTCCTTCGTAACAATCTCCCGCAAATCATCCGTCAGATTCCAGCGCACCACGATATTGGCATAGCCGTATGGCATGACCACGTTCGACGTATACTGCCGTACATAAGGTATCAGTTCGTCCGGAAAAACCGCCATGACTTCTCTGCCTTCCACAACAATCAAGTCACATATTTCTTTTACGGAATTCGGCACCTGATAGACATTCTCGGTTTTGCTAAAAACGGCGTTACGATAGACAAGGGTTCCGCCCCAACACAGAATGAGCGATGCTAAAATGAAGAAAGCGGCTTGCATCCATTTCTTTTTGAGTAATTGCATGAAACGAATCACCGCATACGGCAGAACAATTCCGAACGGAAGCCACCAGAGAATGCGGTAGTAGGTTTCTTCTTCTCCCATGACATCCATCATGACATAGCGTGTCAGCGGGAAGAAAAAGAGGGCGACGGTCAGAATCGAGAGGTAGATTAGGATGCTTTTGTGCCCCTTGTCTTTCTCTGTGACCCACAAAAAGAGTAAGGCGGCTGCGAATGCAAGCATCAGCCAACCGGAGCCGCTGTATAATTGTATCATCTTGATTAAGGAACCTTCTGCACCTACCATGTGATTCATTCTCCTATGATTACGATCGTTTTACAGAAATCTGCGTGCGAAACCAATTCCTACTGTATGAGGAACAACGCGCCGAGGGCGATATTTCCGAGGCAGCAAAGGGCTGCATAGGCAATCCACATCGGCCGCTTTTTGACGATGGCGAGCAACAGGATACCCAATCCGAACAAGATTGGGGACATAAAAATTCCCGCGGAAGTCGCAAACGTTGCTCCAAACATCACACAAAAACTCAAAAGCCATACGCCAAGTCCGACTTTCTTCTCTTTTTCCATGTTCAACATGAGTAACAACAAAAAAATCAGCGGAAGAAACCAGGCGGCATACATCGCTTTTCCCTGCCATGTTCGTGTCATCAAAAATGTCGCCGGCATATAAAGCGATACGTTGCCAAAAATATTCAGTAGTGCGACAATTGTCGCGTAAAACGGAAGATATTCCGATTTATCTTTTAAAAGTATGCTTCCGATGACAATGGCATTAATGTAAACAAGTGCCAAAACCACATCTGCCCAAATGATGTGTGCCATCACCGTAACATGAATTCCCGATGCGCGCCCGAGAAAAGCAATCCATGCCGGTGCTGCAGCCAATGCATGTCTGGTGTCCGCCGCGGTTGCCAACCCGGTGTATGGATCCTGTAAACCCATAACGCCGCTTGATTCCATCATGACCGCAGACGCAACAAAAAACGCATCATCACCGTCATAGACACGCTGCATTATGCGCATTATCATTTGAAACAAAATCAACGCAGTCGGTATCAGCCACCAGATCGAAATGTGTGGATATTGCATCTCCTTCCACAATTTTCGTCCAAAAAATACCGAAGTCGCCGCAACAAGCAAAATTACGATTTCATAAACCCGAACCAGAAGATTAAAGTTCGCATTGTATTTTAGAATTACAATATACAGAATTTGAAATATCGTTATCTGAACCAAATATCCATTTAAAAATACCATGGGGATGACTTTGAATTTCGTATTCAATTTGCCGGTGAGCCATAAGCCGCTTGCAAACGGAACCACCAACAGCCATAATACGGCTGACAGTATCTGCATTATCATATCCGACTCCTATCCGTATCTCCGCATCAAACGGCAGATTACTAACAATCTAATTAATTTGAGAGATATGACTCCATCTCTGTACGCATTTCCATAAAAACGTTGACAATCTCCGGATCGAAATGCGAACCGGAAGACGACGCTATGATTTGATACGCCTCGTCCAACGGGAATGCTTCTTTATAACAACGTTTGGATATCAATGCGTCAAACACATCCGCGACCGCCATAATACGGGCACATAACGGTATCTTCGTACCGGCAAGCCCTTCCGGATAGCCGCTCCCATCCCATTTTTCGTGATGGTAAGTCGCAACATCATGTGCCATGTCAAGATATTCCTTCTTCTCTATGCCCTTGAGAATACCATATACAATGTTCCCGCCTTCCGATGCATGCGTCTTGATAATCTCGAACTCCTCCGCCGTCAACTTACCGGGCTTCTTCAATATGGTATCCGGAACTTTGATTTTGCCGATATCATGCAGTGGCGCGGCCTTAAAAATCAGTTCCTCGAACTCATCCGTAATCTCACTGTAGGTACTCTTCTCTCGTAGCCGGTGCGTTATCATTGCAACGTAATCACTGGTTCTTTTGACATGCAGCCCCGTCTCACCATCGCGACTTTCAATTAAGTTCGCCAGTCCTGCAATGACATGCTGCTGCATCATCATAACTTCTTGTTGGTGTTTTTGCTCCGTATCGGACTGCCGTTCCAAAATCTTTCTTGCATTGACCGCCACGATAACGGAACCGAGAACCGATGCCAATACAACCAGTGCAATGCTGTAATACTTGATGGTATTCAACGAACGCAAACTACTCAGAAGTTGATCGTTTGCCTCCTGCATCTCATCCTTAATCAATAGATTTAGGTTTTCCAAATTGACATTGGCTTCAACAATAAAATCTGCCATTTCATTACAAACGTAGTATTCCGCGCTTTGTTTGGTTCCTTCGCGGCTCAATTTGATAACCACCGAACTCTGTGAATAAAAAGCGTAGTAGTTATTTGCAACCTGATGCAACATTTCCGCGTCCTCCGGTTCCTCAAGACGTTCGGAAAAATCCCTGAGTTCCGCTCTGATTTCCGCATCCATGCGTGTAATCTCCGCCTCGTATGCATCGTACTTTGCTTCCTCGGTATTCACGACATGATTGGAAATCAATGACTGTATATAGTAAATGTCTCCTTTTAGCTCGGCAACATACTCTTCGTTGGTCAGATAAATATCCGCAACCACATTGTACTGGTCGGTGACGGAAGTAATTCTTGACGCCAAAAAAACATTTCCCGCAATACCGAGAAGTCCGGCAATGGCAACCGCTATCAATATTCGCATTGTATTATGTCGCATTCATCGTCACCTTCTTCTCGATGCATTCCCCGATTACTTTGGTTCCGCTGTAATTTCTTTGACGGTATCGTCCAGTAATTTCTGCAAGTCCATTTCATCCGGATTTCCGGATGCCACGACGGTTCCCAAAACCACCATCGGTTGCCAATATGCATCTCCGACGTTCTGCACCACCGCAAACTCCGCTTGATGAGAGAGTGCCATAATCGCAGGTGCTTTTAATACCTGCTCGCTCTCCCCTGCCGCTGTATTGCTCGGTCCTTCTCCAATGGTTTCAAATCGTAGAACCTGATTGTCGTAATTTGTTACCCATTCACCAAAAAGCATTGCCCATTCCGGATTCTCTGTTTGGGCATTCACGCCTACAAGTTTGTATCCGGCAAAACTTTTCATCTGTACCTGCTCGTCCTTCAAGGTATATGTCGGTAATTTGCATGCGGCGTAATTTTCTCCCAATGCTTCTTCAATCGTCTTGGCATTCCATGTCCCATTCACACCGGCAATGATACTTCCGTCACACATGCCTTCGACAAACTTATCATTGTCTGCATTCACAAAACCCGGATGCTCCGCAATCCGAAGCATCGCATTCATCACATCAACGCCCGTATATGCACCTTCTGTTGTATTAAAATTACAAACATTCTGCCCACTCTCATCCATATGTAATTCCATTCCCGCACCGGCAAAAAAGGAATATAAATACCAGCCGCTGGACCATTCCATAGACAATTTTTTATCGTGTTCGTCAGCCACTTGCAACATGCGATCCAGACTTTTGACATCTTCTTCGGTAAAAAATGACTTATCATAATACATAAAGTACCCATTGCTCGCCGTCATCGGATATGCATACAATGTATCACCCGCGGAAGCACTTTTGACCGCTGCGGAAGATGAACCGCCATTTGCCGCAATGATTGACTCGGTATTGCTTGTAATCGGCAACAGTATCCCTTGGGCAACCAATTCACTCAACTGGTCATTGGGAAATACGAAAACATCCGCAACGGCATTCGGATTCGACACCACAGTTTCTTTGAGCGTGTCTTCGTCTTCTACTCCATATGTAATCGTAATCTCCGCACGATCCGCATACGCCTCCTGAAAGGTCGTCGTCATTTCAGCCACCAATTCACGCGAAGACTCCGGTCCCCACACAGAAAGTTGAACCTGTTCTTTGCCGCATGCACTCATACATGCAAATACCGCCAAAAGAACCACCGCAACACCAATTCTCCTCATTCGCTCACCCTCTCACTGCCCTTCCTGCATACGCAGTATTCGCAGATACTCGGTCTCTGTCACAACCGCATCTTCATAGTTCTCAGCAATCCACGTCTCCACAATTACGTTCTGCGGTGAATACACCACATAAGGATTGTCTTTGAATGTCTTGTCTATAATAATGATATTGGGCATTTTCTCCGGATGTTCTGCAAAATATGCCGGATACATTTCGTTAAAAACAGCCGTCCCCTGCGTCGTTGGCGTCGACATCTTCGCCCCGACGGACAGATAGTACAGATTCTCACATCCGAAGTACAGTACCCTGTCACCACTTCTCACATATTGCGCAAGAACTGCCTCGTTTGTATTGATTCTCTCCGATAGTTCCTCCAATACAAAGAGACCTTTGGCAGGTCCGTTCGTGATTAAATCTCCTCTCGCCTTCAATGTAACCGGAAGACATCCGGTAACACGAATCAAAAGTAATTTACACACAAGCAATCCCAGAATCAGCATCACCCCAGCCACCTTGCTCATCACGATGGCAACGCAGTCCTTGGGCATCTTTTCTATTATCAGATTGTAAACGATAAAAACCGTCGCAATCACGCCGATGTAGCATCTTGCAAAAGAAACCTCCAGCGACATATTGGTTACAATCACCGATGCAATCACGCCGATAATTGCAGGAAGAATCCCGTACCAAAAACAGTCACGATTCTTATCTTTGCATACGACTACTCCTATTATACCACAGATTGTTACGCAAGCGTAGCGCCAATACATGAAAAACTGATTTTGATCGCCAAACAGTAATCCAAACAGATGCCAAAATCCGAAAGCCACAGTCAAAACAGCGCTAAAAATCACCCACGCCCGTATAAAATCAAACTTTTTGTCGAGACTTCGATTCCGCTTCCTTGATATGGCTCTTGATATGCATTCTTCTATAATTGTACCCACAAGTGCAATGCCGACAATCGGTAGCATCGTCTCTGTAATGGTAAGAAGTTCTTTCCCATAATCTGACAGTTTACTCTGCGCCGTCTGTGTCGTATGCGAGGTATCCATAAAAATGAATCCGACATTATCCATGAATTCCGGAATCGTCATGTAAGAACGCAGATACAGCAAAAACAGAATGCCGATTACAATTGTGCATCCGGTATATAAGAGCATTCCGCGCACCCGTTTTCTTATGTTAATCGAACCCTTTTGTACGCCAAAAAAAGCCACCGCATAGACCGGATAGAGCAGAATCATGGTTGGATACGTCATCATCGTTGCGAACAACAACACCCCCGAAAGCAGTGCCCAAAAATCCGCGCGTCGCACCCACTTCGGCAAGTAACGAATCGTGTTTTCATCGTTCGCCGTCTCGCTCCATGACAACATCGTCAGAAATAAGCCCAGTACGAACCAATACTGCATGAGTTCGAATTCGGGCACCTGTATCCACTTCGGCAAAAAGTTCAAATGAAGCATTGCCGCAATGAATGCGACATCGGGCGATGTACGCTTCGCTGCCACTCGATACAACCACCAGCCAACCAGTAAATGCAACACCGTTCCGATGACTCGTAAATAGATTACAATCCCCGTGGTACTGCCTTGCATCACCCACAGAAACGGTTTGATAAAAATTGCCGCACCGAATGCGCTCATTTGATGCGGTTCCCACATGTCCGCAAACATCCGATCGCCGACAGCCATGCGATAAGCCTGTGCAATGGCGTAAGACTCATCAATATCAAGACTGACCAAGCAAGTTTTGATGATTGCAGCCACGGAAAGCAGTAACAGCAAGCATTTGGTGATATTTTTTACAATTGTAAGTGCTTTTTTCTGTCCCTTCTGCATGCTGCCGCTTCCTTTCATAATTTTTAGATATCGTACTTTATCAATTCTACCTTGCACACTATATCATGTCAAATAAAAAAGAGAGTTCCGTTGACAGAACTCTCTCAATCAGCATTATATTTTCTTGGGTACAGCCGGCGGTGAAACAGAAATCAGCGATATCTTCTTCCACTTGCCCTGCCGATAGCGGGTGTAACAGAACAATGCCGTCATCGCCCATGTCAGACCGTTCGTCCCCCAGATTCCCCATACGCCGATGAAGGGGATTGCAACCAGTACCAATGAGAACACCACCCTGCCGATGACCTCCACCAAGCCGGCCATCATTGCAAACGATGCATCCCCGATGCCGTTCAGCATTCCTCTTGTCACATAAATCATTCCAAGTCCAAAATAGAACATGCTCGTGATTCTCAATGCTTTGGTGCCGAATTCAATGACGCCCGTCTCTTTCGAATCCAGAAACAGTCGCATAATCGGCGTACCGAACAGTTGAATCACGACAAGCATCAATAGGCTAAAAATTGCGACCATAATCACGCTCTTTTGATAACCTTTTTTCACACGCTCGCGCTCGCCTGCCCCGATATTTTGACCGGTGAACGTTGAAACTGCGGTGCCTAAAGAACCAAACGGTTGCTGTACCAGCTGCTCGATTCGATTCGTTGCAGTATAAGCAGCCATCACGCCTTCGCCGAATTTGTTGACCGCACCTTGCAGTGCAACACAGGAGATGGCGATCAATGCCGCCTGTGCCGCAATCGGGAATCCCATTTTGACACTTTTACCGATAATCATACGATCGATTTTGCAATCACTGCGTTTCAAACGGAAATATGAGTTTTTGTGAACCGCGTAAATACAGCAACTGACTGCACAAATTACCTGTGAAATCAAGGTTGCGTATGCTGCGCCCTCGACTCCCATATTCCAAACACAGACAAAGAGCAAATCCAACCCCGCATTGATGATACTTGATACAATGAGGAAAATCAGCGGTGTTTTGGAATCTCCGAGTGCACGAAGCACCGAAGATACGCCATTGTATACAGCGACGCTTAACAACCCGAAGCAAACAATGCGCATATATGATACGGCATCTTCAAGGATCTTCTCAGGAGTATTTAACAAAAGCAATGCTTCTCTTGCAAAAATGACACCGCAAATACTCATTAATATTCCGCTGATTCCGATTAAGTAAATAGCATTTCCGACGGTTTTCTTGACATTTGCCTCCTGTTCGGCACCAAAATACTGCGATGCCAGAATCCCGACACCGGAGCCAAGTCCCATACACAGTGAGAAAAACAGGAAATGCAGGGAGCCGGAAGTGCCGACGGCCGCCAGTGCATCCGCGCCGACTTTTTGTCCCACAACAATAGAATCCACCATGTTGTAAACCTGCTGAAACAGATTGCCGATTAACATCGGAATCGAGAATTTAAGCAACAATTTGACTTCATTTCCTTTGGTCATATTGTAGGTACGTTCTTTCGCCATGCGCTCACCGCCTTTCTTTCCTTGTGATGCAAACCTTACCACGCATAAGGCGACACTTCTAACTATTCCTTGCTGAACGCTGTGCATTTTTTGCTTTTATTGAATGCATTTTGGCAAAAATGTAACAAAATAATGCGCTATAATCCGTGCAAATCAAGATTTTCTATGTTATTATCAATAAAAGAAGCTCGATTCATTCGCAATTTTTGCATAACGGAGGTGTACGATGCCGGAGATGAATACATTTGAAAATATCAGATTTGCCAATGATTATCCTTTTTCATTCAGCGATGAAAATCATATTCAGACCTTTCCGCTGCATTGGCACAATTTTGCAGAAATGATTATTGCCAAAAATGACAGTCTGCAATATCGCATCGATAATCAAACCTTTCACATGAAAAAGGGGGATGTCCTTTTTATCCACCCCTGTGAACTGCATGCCTTGGTTCATAATGAAGACCGCGAGAATTCTTTTATGCTGTTACAGTTTAATTACTCGCTGCTCATGAATCTCCCTTCCTTTCGCAAATATCGCTATTTGTTCCGCCAGTTTGCACATTTGCGATATGATTCACACCCTGTGCTTGCGCAGAACATATACAGGTACCAAAACGAAATGTGCGAGTTATATCGAAATCGGCAGGATGATTTTACAGATGTCGCAATATGCTCTGTTTTTTACCGCATGTTTTCTGAAATCGGTGCATATCTTTCTTCTGATATCACAGCGGAAGAACTTGTAACATCGAATTCTACATCCGTAGATGAAATTTCCAAGCGAATTGTACACCAATCGCAACTTTCACCGAAGATGATGGGCGTTTGCGCCTATATCACGCAACATTGTGCCGAAAATCCGACGCTGGACGAGGCTGCTTTGTATGCGGGTTTCAGTAGATTTCACTTCTCAAGGTTGTTTCGGGAATTTACCGGAACCTCATATGTTGAGTTTTTAGCGCAGGCCAAACTGAATCTTGCGACACAACTGCTTGCCGAGCCCTCGTTAACGATTACAGACGTCGCGCTGCAATCCGGCTTTGGAAGTCTGTCGACGTTTAATCGCTGTTTCCAACGTTATCGTAACACCACACCCACCCATTTTCGCGCACAATACCTCAAAAATGAGTTCCACACGGTTATGCAAGAGTAATCTGTTCTTACGATTTCACTTTTCTTACGCTACGAGGAACATAATTAAGGATTGAAAGAAAACACATTATCATCTATAATAAAGTGTCTGCATGAGACACTTTTTACACTATAGCAGAATCATAATTTTTAGATAAAAAAATAACCGCCCCAAAAGGTTCGGTTACACAGAAAGGTTTGGTAAAATATATGGAACAATTGGCAATCTTTGGCGGTACTCCGGTACGTGAAAAGCCGATTTATTACGGAAGACAATGTATAGGTGAAGACGATATCGAGGCTGTTGCCAATGTATTGCGCAGTGATTATATCACCTGCGGCCCGCATGCGGTTTCTTTAGAGAAGAAACTTTGCGAAGTCACGGGTGCCAAATATGCGGTCGCAGTCAGCAACGGAACCGCTGCTTTGCATCTATCTTGCCTCGCACTCGGTATCTCGACAGGTGATGAGGTGATTACGACACCGATAACTTTTGCGGCTTCCGCGAACTGTGCGCTTTACTGCGGTGCCAAACCGGTTTTTGCCGATATCAACCCATTGACTTACAATATCTCTCCCGCTTCGATTCTTGAGAATATCACGCCTGCTACCAAGGCGGTTGTTGCGGTTGACTTTACCGGTCAGGCTGTGGAAATGGATGAAATCCGTGCGATTTGCAAAGAACACCACTTGAAATTGATTGAAGATGCGGCACATTCCATAGGAACAACATATAAAGGAGCGCCGGTGGGAAGTCTTGCGGACTTAACCACATTTAGTTTCCATCCGGTCAAAACCGTGACCGGCGGCGAAGGCGGTGCCGTAACCACCAACGATGAGGCACTTTATCGCAAGCTGCTTCGTCTGCGTTCTCACGGAATCACACGAAACATCGATGAGATGGTCAACAAGACCGATGCGCTCTGGTACAACGAACAGGTGGAGCTCGGTTACAATTATCGCATTACCGATTTTCAGTCGGCTTTGATTGAGAGTCAACTTCATAAACTGAGTGCTTTCAAGAAACGCCGCTCAGAAATTGTTGCACGTTACAATACGGTTTTTTCCGATGTGCCGGAACTCATCTTACAGCAGGAAATTCCGGAATCGGATACAACAAGACATCTGTATATCATTCAATTGAATCTGGATTTGCTAAACTGTACGCGTCGTGAGTTTTTTGACGCGCTGTATGCGGAGCGAACTTGCCCGCAAGTTCACTATATGCCGGTTTATTATCATTCGTATTATGAGAAACTCGGCTATCAAAAAGGTATTTGCCCGAACGCGGAGAAACTCTATGAAGCGATTATGAGTATTCCACTCTACTATTCGCTGACAGACGCGGATGTTGAAGATGTCATTTATGCGGTTAAGAAAGTCATCGCTTATTACAGAAAATGATGATACGAACATAAGAATTCAAAGAAATCCGTAACGTATGCTTTCGAATTGTCACAATCGACACGCCGAAAAACAAGGTCTCTTTTGCAACTCGGTTGGATAATCGGAAGCAGACGTACATTCGGATTCAAAACCTCTCCCCACGTAAATTCCGGCCAGAAACCGACACCTAAGTTCGCGGCTATCATGTTTTTAACCGCAGACGGGCTGTCGCTGTCAAACACAATATTCGGTGTGAAACCGACGCTTTTACAGAAGCCGTCGCAAATCGTACGTAACTGTTTGGCACCGGACAATGAGATAAACCCTTCCTCTTTCATATCTTTCAATGCAATCGACTCTAATTTGTCATACTTTCCCGTATTCGGTACCGCCAAAAAGATTTCCTCCGTACGAACACAGCAAGAATCCACCAATTCTGTCTTCTGTGTTACGTGTGGTATTGTTGTAATTTCGATATCATACTGTTCATTCAGCGGACTTTGTAAAACATGAAAAATCGCCTCCGGGCAAACCTTTCTGTATGCAATAATGGCATCGGTTACGAAGGAAGACGCCGCAAGTACAGCCAATCGTACGGTTCGATTCTCTGTCAGTGCGGCTGATTCGAATTCGCGCGGGAGCGCATCCAATGCGTCTGTTGTTCCCATATGCACAACAGGCGATAGAAAATACACAGAAAATC
>CAYMCV010000038.1:0-3136 GCA_964389005.1 uncultured Lachnospiraceae bacterium
GAAATTGGGTAAACATTTTATACCTATCGTGTCCTTGACATGGGGTACAGTTTAAAAAACCATATTTAGAAGAACATCACGTGCAACGATTGGCTGATGGTGGAAGAGATGCTATGGATAATGTAGTTGCTATATGCCCTAACTGCCATAGAAAGATACACGTGCTGAATGATGAGGTTGATACTATTATGCTAGAAGGAATCGCCGAGCAGAATGAGAAACAGTTCCAGAGGTTGTTGGCATTTGCTAGGCGATTATCACAGCATTGATAAGAGGTTTAATAATGGCGATATACATTTTTGGATGATTCGTGTATAATTATATCTGATAAAGTCGAAAGGATACAGGATATGAATATTTACATAGATGAGTCAGGCTCAATAAATAATCATTCGCCAAACAACAAAAATTTCATTATCGCAATGATATATGTAACAGATAAAAAAGCATTGGATCGTGCATATAAAAGATTTGTTTCCTCAAATTTTGACAGGTTAAAAGAGTTAGATAAGCCCAAAATAAATGCGAAGGGAAAGGAAATAAAACATGGTAATCGCATGTTCGTAAATGATAAATTCCAAGAACTTAAGGGCGCACAATTTGACAAAGATATGAAGACACGATTTGTGGAGTTCTTTTGCCAAAAGAAACATTTTGAGATTTTCTATATAAAGCTGGATAACAAAAGACTTTCAAATCAATTTTGCTCCAATACGGCTAGAACATTTAATTACACATTAAAGCTGGCGCTAGAATACTTTTTGAAAAAGGGCTACTTACCAAAAGAAGAGTGTAATTTACAATTGGATGAGCGTAATGAAAAAACAGAGACAAAATATTTTCTTGAAAACTATCTCAATACGGAGTTGACATTAACTGGTTTGACAGATGAAGAATTTCATGTCACATATTTTGATTCTTCAGATAATAAGTATATTCAGATTGCTGATGTATTCGCAAATTTATTCTATTCAGAGCTAAAAACCGGACAGTATGAAGGCTTATTTACCAAGCTTAAAGAGAACGATTTGTTGAAATTTATTTTTGAGTTTCCTTTGTAAAAATTGAACATGGAATATTGACAGGAACACATGCATATGATATTATAATGTTACCAACAGTAAGTCCTATGTCAGTGCCGTTATCTAGGTAAGCGACATGTATTGTCGTCACTATTAGGCTATTGGTAACATTGTATTATATGACTAGCCTTCGGGCTAGTCTTTTTTGAATAAATTTAATGAAAAGAACAGATGTAAATAACCTATTAAATGCATACGAGAGTCTGAATGCGGAGCCTCCTAATGCGTATCCTTTATCGTTTGCTGAATATACTGATAGAGGAATAGAATCGTGGGGCAAGAAAGGCTTTGAAACCTTTCCCATCGAAAAGAAAGTCAATCTTCTTCTTCGAACATTCGGTAGCCGCAGGCGAACAATTTCTGTCAAGATCTAGCCGTATGGCAGAGAGAACATGCCCATAAAAGAGGATTTATATGCGAGCGGGAGATCTGATGGAAAAGAGGACAAATATTACCAAAATACTGAATCGTGATTTGCTCAAGTACATTGCGCTGACAGCAATGTTCATAGGTCATTTTCTTGTCTTTACGATTAAGGAATTGGCGTTTTTCGGTATGCCCAAGAGTGTGGCTACGGTACTGGTTTATTTGCAATACATTGCGCCTCCCATATTCTTCTTCTTTATAGCGGAGGGTTTTCATTATACCAAATCTAAAAAAGACTACGCAATCAGGCTGCTGATTTTTGCAATCATTACACAGGTACCGTTTATTTTGCTGGCGCAGACTAAGTTTGACGTGATCGCGTTTTTTACAAGCTGGAATGTGATTATGGAATTGTTTTTGGGACTTTTGGTACTAATTATTTGGGAGAGTAAGAAGTCATTATGGCTCAGAATTTTGCTGATTGCAATCTGTTGTGCGGCGAGCCATGTGTTCAAGGTGGAATGGGGAATTGCAGGGCTTTTAATCACACTTTCATTTCATATATTCAGAGAAAAACCCGTATTCCGATTTGGTGTGTTCGAACTGACCATGCTCGGCTACACTGTCGCCACGCAGGGCGGATTCAAAGCACTTTTTACAAGTTGGGGACTCATTCTTCCGACGACGTTGGCAATGATTCTGATTACATTTTTCTACAATGGTAAAAAGGGCAGATATCCGAAGTTTTCGAAGTACTTTTTCTACATATTTTACCCCGCACATCTGCTGTTGATTTACTGTGTCAAGGCGTTCTCCAACATATTCCTTTGAAACCAATTTTCTACTATTGTTTAAATGTTACAAAATTGTTACAATTCATTTGTGCTTAGCTAATACACAATCAAAACAAATAGAAAATAAGGAGGACGAAACTATGTGTTTTAATTTCAATAGCTGTTCCGAGTTATTCAACTATCTTCGCAGTATTCTTGGATGCTAATTATTTTGCCCCGGTTGATTCCGGGGCATTTTTATTTGTGGCGTTGTATAAGGTTTTATCCAATCTGCCTTTGACTGTTTGATTTTACATAGGATTCAAAGTTTTCTCAATCGTTATAATTTTGGAAAATAATGTAAAAAAGTATTGACATAAGTGGCGGCAGAGCTATAATAAAGTCATGCATTGCATAAAAGGAGACTTATGGAAGCAAAAGAGGAATTAAGAAAATTAAGAGAAAGTACAGGAATGAATCGCAAAGAGTTTTGCGCATATTTTGAGATTCCTTATATGACGGAAACAGACTGGGAGTTGGGGAACAGGAGAGTACCGCAGTATCTTCTGCGCTTGATGGAATATAAGATTCGAATGGAGCAGTTGGCGGACGAGATAGATATAGAATAATTTGCTATTGCAAGTTGATACATGATCGGATGAGATTGATGTAAAGAGAGACGTTTGTTTACAGGTGAAATAGCGAATTCCCCCCGATTCGGGTGGATGTAATTATTCCTATATTTGATATGATACGGATGTCAATAGTCACAAGTACACATGCTTTTAAGAACTTGATGACTCGTATCATTAACAAAGGGAGGAATTAAGAATGAAGAAATGGTTGTCCACTATTTTGCTTTTTGCAGCGATTTGTATGTTGGCAGGCTGCGAGCTTCCGCAAGAGTTTAACGAA
>CAYMCV010000038.1:3146-16987 GCA_964389005.1 uncultured Lachnospiraceae bacterium
TGCGGAGTTGGAAGACGGAAGATCAGAGATGGAAGATCAGAGTTTGACGGTACAGGAAGAGAATTCACAGAATGAGAATTCACAGAACGAAGATGTTTTATCTACCGAAATTGAGAATCAGGCAAATTTATCTATTGATAAGACACACTATGAAGCGGGGGAACGCATAGAGGTTACCCTCGAATTGTCGCAATTGAATCAAGAGAGTGCAATTATCGTGATTGTTGCTACCGATACACCGCATGAGACCTCTGACAGCGTGCGCGAGGAAGGAACAAATGAAGAATATAGGTATCTCTCTGATTTTAGCGAAATTCCTTTTTATATGTGGGCTCCGAGCAATGAAGGATTATTTGACGTACGCGTCTACGCAGAGGAGGAGGCAGGCGAAGAACTTGCGTCTGTAACCTTTGCGGTTGGAGAGGCATCGCTGCCATCAACGGGAACCGTACCACCGCAAGACGGAGACAGTGTTAAGGAGGCCTTTTTTAGCCCGCCAACATCCATTTACATGGATGTTATGGTTCAGGGTAGTGCAGCTACAGAAGGTACATATTCTTTCGCACTGTTGGATGGGAATTATTCGTATACACTTGACGGAGACGGCGAGTTTTTACATACAAGTGCAGAGACGCGAACACATTATTGCCGATACGAGGATGGCTGGGCAATTGATAACAGTGACGGTTGCGAGAGCGGCAGTGTGTCGGAAGAAGAACTGATCTATGAGTTGACGAGTTATCTGGATACTTTTTATGAAGATGCCATATATAACAGTTATGCTCTTAACATTGCGAAGTATTACGTCGGAATGGAGACCGTCTGCTATCGAGAGTGCTATGTATACGAAATCGCTGATGACGGGTATGGTGTATATAAGAAATTTTGGGTTGACCCGGAGAACGGAGCAACGTTAAAATATATTGAGCGCGAGGGTGATGAGATTACCTATGAATTTGAGGTAACGCAGTATAACCTATTGGGCCCGCTCTGGACCAACGAACTTCGACCGGAACCATACGATTCAGTGACGAAGATACTTTATTTATAGGTGATACATTACCTGTTGACAGACCTTTGAATCAATGGGAAACATACATCCTATTGAATTTCGGATATGAATCGAAATATAGAATAAGAGAGGTTGCGACGGTTACTCCCCTATGAGTAGCCGCCGCGAAAACAGTGTGATGAAACCACAGATTCAGAAAACAGCGAATCGACAATATCAAATTGGGAGTGCTTTACTGCTTTTATTTTCGACGCCGTTTATTGTGTGGCAAATGGGAATTATGTATTATTCGGGAACAACCATGTCCTTATTCGGTCGCACGCCGATTCTGTTGGAGCCCAATTACACCATGCCTGTCATTGTCAGCGGTTATCTTGTATCTATTCTTCTGATAAGCCTCTTTCCGCGTAAAGTTATCATAATGGAGCGCGTTGCAATGTCGGCGGCATTGATTGCAACGATTGGTATGCTTTTTCCGTTTCCGCCTGTTGTCATCACTGCGATGTTCTATCTATCAACCTTTGTGTGCGTATTCTCTATCGGCGTAATGTGTTCTATTGCCGCGCAGCATTTTACCATTGATACAACTTGGCGTGATGGTATTCTTAGTATGATTATCGGAGGCATATTCATTGCTGTTCTGCAAAATGAACGAATCATCGTGGATGCGAAGGTGTTCACAATTCTTTCGGTGGTGCTTGTTGGTGCGCAAACGGTGTTTTACTTCATCATTCCCTCACAAATTGAAGTTACATATATAGATAAAAAGAACCGTACAAAAACACCCTGGATACTGTTTATAGGTGTATGGTTGATTAGCGGTTTTGCTACATTTCTGATTTGCCTTGCATCTTCTTTTGCGGAAAATGTACGCGGGGGTATCAGTGTGCTTTATTTGTCGGCAGCAGTCATGGCTGTGATGATGTATCTGATTTACAGAAGAAAGAATTTCGGTTCTGTCCGTGTATATGGTGGTTTTTTTGCTATTTCCGTATTCGGCTTTGTATTGGCTTATTTATCACTGCACGTTCGCGGATTACAAATCGTTGCCTGTATTCTTCTTGGATTTGTTGTGGTACTTGCAAATATGTGGTTATTTTTTGCGGCAGTTTCCTTTCGCGTATATCAAACTAAATTGATTGGCGTAATCGGGGCCGCAATGGGTCTTGTATTGGCAGGCATTCATGCCGGTTTGTTGGAAATACTTAGAGATAATCTTCCGTTGCTGTATGGAATATATGCTGTTGTATCGGTGGCATTGCTTCTTGTTTATTTCTTCATGGAACCATATTTCCTTCGTATGTGGAGTAAATCAGGTAAGAAACCGCTTGATAGAGAAAAGCAAGAAGCGACACATAAGCAAGAGGTGTTACCGCATCAATTGGAGGTGCTGTCGCAACAAGAGCGCATTTTGGCAGAACTGATATTAGACGGCCATACAGAAACATCTGCAGCCAAAATGATGAATATCACTTTGAACACCGAAAAGGGATATCGTAAAAGTATTTATATGAAACTTGACATTCATAGTAAGCGCGAACTTTTTGCACTCGTTAATAAACGCCAACCATAATTAAAAGGCAGGCAATCGTTTTACAACACAATTGTCTACCTTGCAATTTCATCTGGGGACGAAGTCTGTACTTACACAAGTGCCTCCAAGAGTGGAACAAGATATTTGGGATCGGAAATATCGTAAGAAGATATAAGCATATTTGCCATGATTTCATCTTTGTCAGTTTTGTCTTTTTTAGATTGAATGGATTTAGCAAATGCTTTCATCATGAACTTGGAAGGACCGGACATTTTCTCATAATTTAGTCCTCCGGGGCAGTAAAATCGCTTTACAACATCCCAACACGAATCGGCAAAAATATTCTTCATCCCCTCCGCAACATCCGGATTGTAAATCGGACTTGCTCCCACAAGATAGACAAGCAAATTTTTCCCTTCCAATTTCGGAAGTTGTTCCTTGAACCAGTTCAACTTCTGCATGCCGCCGGCACAACTCCAACTACCGAAAATAATGTTGTCATATGTGGTAAGATCCTTTTTCTTCGCATCCGCGAGAGAGAAGCAATCGGCACCCGTTGCCTCTTGAATCAGGTCGGCATATCGCTTGGTAAATCCTGTTTTGGAATTATAGATTACAACTGTACTCATTTTATTCACCTCGTATTTTCTTTAAATTCTGTTCCATTTTAGCCAGTGTTTTAAATGTTTCCAAGGCTTGCGACTCAGAAATTCCGTCATACAATCGGTCCATAAAAAGAACTTCTTGCTCATGGTATGGTGCGGCAAATTGTCTTGCATATTCGGTAGCAGAAATTCGTAGTTTCCTTCGATCATTCTCATCGACAAGAATCTGTACCATGCCCTTTTGCTCCAATTTATTCAGGATTTGCTTGACATTTTGGTGCGAGCATCCCATGGCATCTGCCAGTTCCTGCGCGGTGGGAGGCTGCGTCGCAAACAAATCCAGACTGACCAGCAAGAAAAACTGTTTGCTCGTGATACCTTCATAAAACGTATCGCCGGTCGCTTGCAATCGATTCTGAAAAGCAAACAACAGTCCAAACAATGCATGTTTCGCATCCATCATTTCAATTACATCCGAAGAATTCATAGCACCTCCATAAAAGGTAATATATTACCTAAAATGAATATAGCACTGTTCTTTCCTTGCGTCAAGCAGTTAATTGATATTGATTCTGCCATTGACGTTTCATAAAAAAACCGATATAGTTGTTTCGTAACGGTCCATCAGAAGTTGTGTAAAGGGGATGCATGAGATGAAGAAGAAACGTTTATTTGCTTTGGGAACACTTGTAATGTGCATTTTTTTGGCGGCTTGTTCCGAATCCGCAGAAGAGGAATCGCTAAAAAAGAATTTGGAAATGCAAGAGGAAACGCAAGAAGAATTAAAAGAAGAAACACAAGAAGAATTACAAGAAACGTCGGATACGGTGATTTTGCCCGACGAGTCGACAGAGTCGTCTCAAGGAGTGGATGTTGTCTTGACGCAGGAAGAACTGAATCGGTTTACGGAATACTTTAATATCAGGGAGAATCGGCTGCAACTATCAATTGATGAAGTAAGCGCTGACGACTACATTTCTCCGGTAGAGTGTGTGAGCGGTTATTCCAACAATGATACCTATACGATTCGCTTGCGGGAGATTAACGAGTTTGAAACAGGTGAGATGTTCTATTACGCGATTGAGATGGAAGCCGTACTTCACAAACAGGGCGACGGTTATGAGACAACCGCTCGAAAATACGTGATGGATGAGAACAGAATTGATGGCATAGACGAACCGATTATACTTTCGGATGGCAGTACGGCAAGTTTGGTTGCATATGCACCGATTGGGAATTACTGCGATGCAACTTTTTATGTCATTGATGATACAAGACCGATTGTGCGTATTCCTGCCAAAACGATTTGTTATGATCTTGCGCAAGAAAATTTCGTTTCCGTGGAGGGGATTTCTGTCGGTGATTTTGACAGTGACGGTTACTTGGAGTTAATCATTATTGAAAAGTTTAAAACAGACGAAGGCATGGAATATGTGAATCCGATGGTGTATCAAGGAGATGAACTCGACATGTTTACAATGGATGAGAATAAGTCTGTTGAAGCCTCATTATTGGATGTTATTACAACAGAGGAAATAGAGAAGTTGCTTAGCAACTGACGAATGTAAATTTATGATAGAAGGCGTATCGCGATGGGAGTCGAATTGAGAACGAAACGAAAAGAGACTTTGTTTTTATGGTTGGGAATGATAATTGTCTTTGCTACCTGTATCCCCTTTTTTATCATGGGGGAAGGTTCCGTAATTACCTATCATGACCAGTTGGACGGCGAAATCATTACTTACATATTGAATGCGAAACATTTGTTTTCGACACAGACAACCTATCCGGAATTGATGAATGGAATTCCGAAGGCAGGCATGGTTTCTCCTGCGGTTCTATTTATACCGTTGTACCGCTTGTTTCCGGCATTTACTGCTTTCATGATTACGAAAGTTGTGTCGATGCTTGTCGGATATGTTTTCATGTACCTCTTAATCAAAGAACTGACCGGAGGAAAAACGGTGGCCTATTTAACGGCACTCGCGTTTGCGCTTTTACCTTTTTATCCGGTTTACGGATTTTGTATCATAGGACAGCCGATGTTATGGTACGCGCTTCTTTGTTTGCATCGCAACAAAAATCGTGCAATTACAAACTACATACTTCTCGCTCTATACGCGCTTGGCTCATCGCTGGCATTGGTGGGATTTTCCTGCGTCATGGCGGCAGTCATACTTTGTATTTACGAATTTTGTAAGCGTAACCAAAGCAAGTGGCGTATTCTGATTGCAACGATGTGCTTAACGGGAACGTATGCAATCACAAACATTTCGTTGATCGTACAGCTTTTCGCGGACAAAACGCAGGATATCAGCCATAAAAGTGAAGTGGTTTTGCAGGCACTTCCATGTGGTAAACACATCATGGACGTGTTTTTGTTTGGGGTGAATTATGCCGAAAGCAACCAGATTTTTATCATTCCGATTGGTATCATTGCCGTTGCGATTACGCTTTTTAGACATAATAAATCCGAAAAAGCAAGCAAGCTTCTTAGGTACATGGGAATTCTGTTTGGTACATTGCTCACAATTTCCGTGCTATGCGGGCTCTATCAGTCGTCATGGATGGTCGAAATTCGGAATCGCGCCGTCGGCGTCTTTCATGAGTTTAATGCGGAACGAATTGCGTGGATGATGCCTGTGATGTGGTATGCGTTGCTTGGAATTGCAGTCAGTCTCTTGTGGGATGCATTCGCAAAGAAAATCGGTGTGATAATTAAAACAATAGTCGCGATAGGTATGTGTGCATTGATGTTGTTTGGCGTGTATCAAAGCGATACAAAGACAACCGTCATGAAGATGCTCAAAGGAGACGAATATCATGCAATTACCTGGGAGCAATTTTTTGCCGGAGATTTATTTCGGGAAATTGCTAAAGACATCGGACTACCGCAGGAGGAGTACCGTGTGGTGAGCTTCGGCATTTATCCGTCGGCCGCGGCATATAACGGTTTTTACTGTCTGGACGCATACTCAAATAACTACTCATGCAATTACAAACATCAGTTTCGCGAAATCATAGCTCCGGAACTGGATAAAAGCGAGTATCTGCGCTTGAACTTCGACAATTGGGGGAATCGTTGCTACATTACCTCGGCGGAGAGCATGGATTATTATACGTTTGAGCGACGTTGGACACCCGTGACGCAAAGCCTGGAATTAAACGCAAACCAGCTGAAGGAAATGGGATGCAAATACCTTATTTCCGCATCCTACCTCATACATCCCGAGCAGGCGGGCGTGACACTGTTGCGCGAACAACCGTATGAGAACGAAAACAGTTGGTATCGACTCTATTTATATGAAGTAAATTGATCTCACGGCAGTCTTATCTTGATTTTCCCATTGACAAGCGGTAAAATGACCAAAGCGCGACCAACGGAGGTGTCTATGATAAAAATTATGCAAAAAGCTGCAATTCGTTATACGACAATAACGATACTGACCATACTGTGCATGCTCGGACTTGCCCGCGTATGTGAGATATCCGGTGAATTGAATGCACTCACGAACAGTTTCGCAGGCTTGATTCCCGTCATTGTAACACCGCTTCTGTTGAGTTTCTATTTTAAGAACTACAATCGGCGGCTTTGCATTTTTTCTTCCGTCGGGGGGATCATGTTGTCGGCTGCATATGTCTGCGGAATGTTTTTGTTCTACCAAAACTACATGTTTGAAAATATCGGACAGTTCTTCTTGTTGATTTTGTGGGTGCTGTGTGTTTCTATCCTAACAACACCGTTGATGGCTTTTTTGCTAAAAATGGTCGATCATATTGCCGAACGTTATGCATCCGAGAAGAAAGAAACATATCGACCGGAGCGAAAGATGCCGACGATAGCCTTCTTTTTTTTGATGTGGCTTGCCTTTTTTATCAGCTTTCTTCCTATCTTCTTATGCCAGTGGCCGGGTAATTTCGTGTTTGATGCGCCATACCAGATGTCAGAAGTCGTTTTGAATGCTTATAAGGTTCACCATCCGCTGTTACATACGCTTCTGATGGGAAAGATGTATTTACTTGGTCAAAAACTGGGCTCGGCATCTTTGGGCTTTTCCTTTTATACATTGATTCAAATGTTGATTCTGTCAGCTTCGTTTGCGGGTGCAATGGTTTATATACGCGCTCACATTCGTACTACTTCCGCGAAACGTTACAAACTGATACTGATTCTTGCGTTTGTGTTCTACGCGATTGTTCCCATACATGCGGTATTTTCCATATCTGCGACAAAGGACGTTCTGTTTGCGGCTTTCTATTTGATTTTCTCTCTGGTGTTGTTTCGACTGGTGTGCGAGCGCGAGAAATTGTCCGTCGCACAGTGGATTTTGCTGTTCGTATCCGGCTGTCTTGTGATTCTATTCCGGAAGAATGCGCTTTTGGCATTGTTGCCATCGGCAATTTTTATGTGTATTACGGTTGGAAAGAGTTATGCCGCACAGAAAGGCGGGAGCAAAAAAACTTCCTATCTGTATGCCGGCGGATTCCTGTTATTGATTGCCGTGATGATTTTAACTTCCAATCTTGTAAATCGTGCCGTGATTTCGGCAGTCAATGCATATGACGGTGGCAGTCGTCGTGAGGCTTTAAGCGTTCCGCTCCAGCAGATGGCGCGCGTTGCCTGTTATGAAAAGGATAACCTCGACCCGGCGCTTTTTAGCGAAATCACACTCTATATTCCGGAGGGTAATATCCCGGGATACAATCCTTTTTGTTCCGATCCGATTAAAAATGAAGCCAACGAGGCATTACTGCGCTCAAATTTCGGAAATTTCCTAAAACTGTGGTTCAAAATTGGACTTCGTTATCCGGACGAGTACATAGAGTCGTTTCTGTCAAATACGATGGGATACTGGTACACACAAGCGACAGGTTACGAACTCGGCGGTGATATCGCTTCTTACCATATGTTAATCGGTGTGGGCGAGGAATTAACGAAGGCGAATTATTTTCCGATTGCGACAAAGTATTACGATTATCTTTTCTTTTATCAAAATTATAAGAAAGTACCCGTCTTGGCAATGCTGTTTCGCCCTGCCGTTTATTTTTGGGCTCTTGGATTCTATCTTCTTGCCGCATTGTATCGTAAGAAATATGCATCGCTCAACGCAATGTCGTTGCCGATTTTTTACTATGCAACGTTGTTTTTTGGGCCGATGATTGCAATTCGTTACGCATACAATCTGGTTATCTTCTTCCCAATTCTGATTTTATGCTTCGTTAAGTTCGTGATAAAATCGGAATCAACCTCATCCTAAAAATTATTTTGCAAATATTGTTGACATTATGTTTGAGTAGTGTTATCTTATGAATTGTAAACATTAGCACTCAAACGCGGAGAGTGCTAACAAAGCAAAAAGACTTTCGAACCGTGTTTTTGAAGAAAGGAGCGAACAAGTGCAATTAGATGAACGTAAGTTGAAGATTTTACAAGCAATTATTCGCAACTATCTCGAGACAGGGGAGCCCGTCGGAAGCAGAACCATTTCGAAGTATACGGATTTGAACTTAAGTTCGGCAACCATTCGGAATGAGATGGCAGATTTGGAAGAACTCGGATACATTGTTCAGCCCCACACATCAGCCGGGCGCATTCCTTCCGATAAAGGATATCGACTTTATGTAGACACGATGATGCTGGAAAATGAGCGTCAGGTGGAAGAATTAAAGGAGATGTTGTTACAGAAGGAAGAGAAGATGGATCATCTTCTGAAGCAGGTTGCCAAAGTGTTGGCAGTCAATACGAACTACGCAACGATGGTGTCGGCACCGCGTTCAACGAAGAATCGTTTGAAGTTTTTGCAACTTTCCCGAGTGGATGAGAACCAGTTGCTGGCGGTTATCGTGGTCGAAGGGAATGTTATCAAGAACAGTATGATTTCTGTCGAAGAAGCGCTGGACGATGAAACAATGTTGAAGTTGAACATACTGCTGAACACACATTTGAACGGTCTTTCAATCGAAGAAATCAATCTCGGCATGATAGCCGGGTTGAAGCAACAAGCGGGTGTGTATGGTTCCATCATTGGCGATGTGATTGATGCCGTGGCGGAGACAATCAAAGAAGAAGAGGATTTGGAAATTTATACCAGCGGAGCCAATAATATTTTTAAGTATCCGGAATTGGCAGACCAGCAGAAAGCAAGCGAGTTAATCAATACCTTTGAGGAGAAACAATTGCTGTCCGAACTGGTTGTGAACTCGCTATCCTCCGATGACAAGCAGGAGATAAAGGTCTACATCGGAGAGGAAGCACCCATTTCGACAATGAAAGATTGCAGTATTGTCACTGCTACTTATGAATTTGGAGAGGGCATGAAGGGAACGATAGGTATTATCGGTCCGAAGCGAATGGATTACGACAAAGTCGTAGGAACGCTTAAGAATCTAAAAGGTCAATTGGGCGAATTATTTAATAGAGAGGATGAGTGAATTGGCAGAGAAATCAAAGAAGAAGAATAAATCGACAAACGCCGGTAAAACAATGAATTCACAGGTTCAGGAGAATTTTGAGGACAACAAAGTGCCGACGGAAGATGCAGAGTCCGTAGAAGCACAGGAAGCGGAAACACAGGAAGATTCGGCAACCGAGGAATCATGCGAAGAAGCGGTTAACAATGCGGAAGAGAGTGCGGAGAACGAAAAAGTGAAGAAAAAGAAAGCAGATCCGAAGCAGGAGAAAATTGACGAACTGGAAGATAAGGTAAAGCGTCAATTGGCAGAATTTGATAATTACAGAAAACGTACCGATAAAGAGAAAAGCCAGATGTTTGAGACCGGAGCCAAGAGTGTCATTGAGAAGATACTGCCGGTGGTCGACAATTTTGAACGCGGACTCGGCGCAATCAACGAGGATGGACAGATCACCCCGTTTGAAGAGGGTATGACGATGATATATAAGCAGCTGATGACGGAACTTGAGAAGTTGGAAGTGAAGCCGATTGAAGCTGTCGGATGCGAATTTGATCCGAACTTTCACAATGCGGTAATGCAGGTGGAAAGTGAGGAATTTGAAAGCGGTATCGTGGCGCAGGAACTGCAAAAAGGTTATACCTATCGCGATACGGTGGTACGGCACAGCATGGTGGCCGTCGTGAACTAAGCAAGCCCTTCCCGAGGGAGTCGCAAGAACTCCTTTTGGTCGCAGCGAGGAATTGATATAGAAACAGATGACAATCAACAAATTAATCCATGAATCAGGAGGATAAAACAATGGGCAAAATTATAGGTATCGATTTAGGAACAACAAACAGTTGTGTAGCGGTTATGGAAGGTGGTCAGCCCACCGTCATTTCCAATACGGAAGGCATGAGAACCACACCTTCGGTTGTGGCTTTTACAAAGAACGGCGAAAGACTTGTGGGTGAACCCGCCAAACGTCAGGCAGTAACAAATGCCGAGAAGACAGTTTCATCCATCAAACGTGATATGGGTACGGATCGCGGCAGAACCATCGAAGACAAGAAATATTCACCGCAGCAAATCTCTGCGATGATTCTTCAGAAGTTAAAAAGTGACGCGGAGAGTTATCTCGGTGAGAAAGTAAATGAAGCTGTTATCACGGTTCCTGCATATTTTAACGATGCACAAAGACAGGCAACCAAGGATGCAGGAAAGATTGCAGGATTGGACGTCAAACGTATCATCAACGAGCCGACCGCGGCTGCACTTGCATACGGACTTGATAATGAAAAAGAACAGATCATTATGGTATACGACTTAGGCGGCGGTACATTTGACGTTTCCGTTATCGAAATTGGCGACGGTATCATCGAAGTACGGGCAACCGCAGGCGATAACCGTTTGGGCGGCGATGATTTCGACCAGAAGATTACTGACTATATGCTTGCGGAATTCAAGAAACAGGAAGGTGTCGATCTTTCCAATGACAAGATGGCACTTCAGAGACTGAAAGAAGCAGCAGAAAAAGCAAAGAAGGAATTGTCAAGTGCGGTTACAACCAACATCAACCTTCCGTTTATCACAGCAACGGCAGAAGGTCCGAAGCACTTTGATATGAACTTAACGAGAGCAAAATTCGATGAGTTGACACATGAACTTGTTGAGAGAACTGCGGGACCGGTACAACGTGCATTGAAAGATGCGGGAATTTCGGCAAGTGAGCTCGGCAAAGTATTGTTGGTCGGCGGTTCCACACGTATTCCTGCAGTACAGGATAAGGTAAAACAATTAACAGGTCATGAACCCAGCAAATCATTGAATCCGGATGAGTGTGTTGCACTCGGTGCATCCATTCAGGGCGGTAAACTTGCCGGAGATGCCGGTGCGGGTGAAATCCTTCTTCTTGATGTTACACCGTTGTCACTTGCAATTGAAACGATGGGCGGCGTTGCAACGAAGTTAATCGAGAGAAATACAACCATTCCGGTAAAGAAGAGTCAGGTTTTCTCAACGGCAGCAGACAATCAGACAGCTGTAGATATCAATGTTGTACAGGGTGAGAGACAGTTTGCAAAGGACAACAAGTCTTTGGGACAGTTCCGTTTGGACGGAATTCCTCCCGCAAGACGTGGTATGCCGCAGATTGAAGTTACATTTGACATTGATGCGAACGGTATCGTAAATGTTTCGGCAAAAGACCTTGGTACCGGAAAAGAACAGCACATTACCATTACGGCAGGTTCCAACATGTCAGATTCAGATATTGACAAAGCGGTCAAAGAAGCAGCCGAGTACGAAGCACAGGATAAGAAACGCAAAGAAGCAATCGATGCAAGAAACGATGCGGACGCTATGGTATTCCAGACCGAGAAAGCTTTGAATGAAGTTGGAGATAAGATTTCCGAGTCTGAGAAGCAGTCATTGGAAGAGGAATTGAAGAATGTCAAGGATTTGCTTGAAAAGAGCAAAGACCGTGAGATGACCGAAGATGAAGTAACGGAATTGAAAGCCGCACAGGAGAAGATGATGGAGAAGGCACAGTCTCTGTTCTCCAAGATGTACGAAGGAATGCAGGGCGGTGCAAACGGGGCAGGCCCGGATATGAGCGGTTTTGCAGGTGAAGGAGCAGACGGCGGCGCGACACAGAGTGAGTCACAGCCGGATGACGACATCATTGACGGTGATTTCAGAGAAGTATAAGTTGTTATCAATAGCGTGAACAAGAATTGCGTTACGAAAAAAGTACGAAAGTACTTTTTTCGTGACGTTTAACCGATTGGAGACAAAATATTATGGCAGAACAAAAAAGGGATTATTATGAGGTCCTCGGTGTAGACAAGAATGCAGACGAGGCCGCAATCAAAAAGGCATATCGTGCGCTTGCAAAGAAGTATCATCCCGATATGAATCCGAATGATGCCAATGCGGAAGCAAAGTTCAAAGAGGCATCGGAGGCGTATGCTGTATTGAGCGATCCCGATAAGAAGAAACAATACGATCAGTTATGATTTCAGCGGTGCAGATTTCAGCGATATATTCGGTGATATATTCGGCGATATTTTTGGCGGCGGTCGCAGAAGTCGCAGCGGCGGACCCATGAAGGGCGCCAATATCCGCAAAAGTGTTCGACTGACGTTTGAGGAAGCAGTATTTGGTGTTGAGAAAGAGATTGAAGTGAATTCCAAGGAAGAGTGTACCACTTGTCATGGCAGCGGTGCGAAGCCCGGAACAAGTCCGGAAACCTGTCCGAGTTGTAAGGGTAAAGGTCAGGTTGTCATTACATCCAATACATTTTTCGGCACGGTACGTAACGTTCAGACTTGTCAGGAATGTGGCGGAAGCGGTAAAATCGTACGTGAGAAATGCTCCGATTGCCGCGGCAGCGGTTTCGTGACGATGAAGAAGCGTTATGCGGTTGAATTTCCTGCGGGTATTGACAACGGTCAATGTAAGAGAATTCCGGGAAAAGGCGAACCGGGCAGCAATGGAGGTCCGCGTGGCGATATCCTTGTAGAGGCAGTTGTTTCCAGACATCCGATTTTCCAACGTCAAGAATTCGATATCTATTCCAGTGTACCCATTTCATTTGCGGTAGCTGCGTTGGGCGGTGAGATTATTATCGATACCGTCGACGGCAAAGTAATTTATGAAGTCAAGGCAGGAACCGTTACCGATTCACGCGTACGTTTGCGCGGTAAAGGCGTACCGACACTTCGTAACAAAGATGTGCGCGGTGATCACTATGTGACACTCATTGTTCAGGTACCGGATAAGTTATCTTCCGACGCCAAGGAAGCGTTGCGTCAATTTGATGCACTCTCCGGAGACAGCCTGAATGCAACCAAGAATCTGAAGGTTAATCCGCCGACAGATGGCAAAGGAAAAAAGAAAAAGGGTATTTTTAAGTAAATATGGCGACGTGGAATTCAAGAGGACTCCGAGGTTCAACCTTGGAGGATATGATTAACAGAACGAATGAACGTTACAGGGAAAGCGGTCTTGCATTAATACAAAAAATCCCCACACCGATTACACCCATCCGGATTGATCAGGAAAGCAGACATATTACACTGGCTTACTTCGATCAGAAAAGCACGGTGGACTATATCGGAGCGGTGCAAGGCATCCCTGTATGTTTTGATGCAAAGGAAAGTGCGACGGACACCTTTTCGCTTGCCAACATACATGAACATCAAGTGGCATTTATGAGCGAGTTTGAAAAACAAGGTGGCGTTGCATTTTTTATTATTTATTACACGTCCAAAGACATTTTATACTATTTGCCTTA
>CAYMCV010000038.1:16997-17681 GCA_964389005.1 uncultured Lachnospiraceae bacterium
GGAACTTTTCTGGGAAAGGGCCAAAGAGGGCGGAAGAAAGAGTTTTCGATACGAGGAACTGAATCCGGAGTACATACTTCCCAAAAAGAGCGGGGTTTTGGTTCCCTATCTTGATATCTTGCAAAAGGATTTAGAGGACAGGGCGTGAAACGAAAGGCGGTTCATCCATGAAATGGAAAAGAATTACGGTAAAAACAATTACAGAAGCTGAGGATATCATTATCTGTACATTTTATGACATCGGGCTGGAAGGTGCGCAGATTGAGGACAAGGTTCCGCTCACACCGTTGGAGAAGAAGCAGATGTTTGTGGACATTCTTCCCGAAAGCGGCGAGGATGACGGGATTGCGTACCTAAGTTTTTTTGTGGAAGAAGACGATAATCGCAATATCGAAGAATTGATTCAAATTGCCCAAGAGGAACTTGAAGGTCTGCGTGCATTTACAGATATCGGAGAAGGCAGCATAACCTTGTCCGAAACGGAAGATTTGGACTGGATTAACAATTGGAAACAATATTTTCATCAATTTTACATAGACGAGTTACTTGTCATTCCATCGTGGGAAGAAGTCAAAGAAGAAGACCGTGACAAGATGATTCTTCATATTGATCCCGGTACGGCATTTGGGACAGGCATGCATGAAACTACGCAACTTTGCATTCGACAGATTAAGAGATATGTGA
>CAYMCV010000038.1:17691-20410 GCA_964389005.1 uncultured Lachnospiraceae bacterium
GATACGAAGATTCTTGATGTCGGTTGCGGTAGCGGTATTCTTGCAATTTTGGCATTGATGTTCGGGGCAAAAAGTGCAAAAGGTACGGATTTGGATCCGTGTGCGATTGAAGCGACCCGTGAGAACATGGAAGCGAACCAAATAGCGGATGCGGATTTTGAGGTCAGAATCGGCAACATTATAACAGACGCGGACGTACAGGATTGGGCAGGCAGTGCATGCTATGACATTGTGGTTGCCAACATACTTCATAATGTGTTGGAACTTTTGACACCTGTAATTGTAAATCAACTAAAACCGGGCGGAATCTATATCACATCCGGTATCATTGCAGAAAAAGAAGAATTTGTGTTAGACGTAGTCAAAAAAGCCGGATTGGAACCTGTAGAGGTAACTAGGCAAGGCGAATGGGTGAGTATTACCGCCCGCAAGCCATAAACATAAATAGGATGGAGATGCGATGTATCACTTTTTTGTGGAAACGGAAGCAATTACCAAGACAGAAATACATATTTCGGGCAAAGATGTAAATCATATCAAAAATGTCCTTCGTTTGCAGCCGGGAGAAGAAATATCTGTAAGTTGCAACGGTAGTGAGATGGAATACAGGTGTAGTATAGACTGCTATACAGAAGATACGGTTTGCTGCAAAATTCTTTTTTGCAAAGAATCCGGTGTGGAATTGCCGTCCAAAGTTTATTTGTTTCAAGGATTGCCGAAGGCAGATAAAATGGAATGGATTGTCCAGAAAGCCGTGGAACTCGGCGTGTACGAGATTATTCCGGTGTCATGCAAGCGGTCTATCGTCAAATTTGATGCAAAGAAAGCAACTGCTAAAAGGACGCGCTGGCAGGGTATCAGTGAAGCGGCGGCAAAACAAAGCCAACGAGCGGTGATTCCGAAGGTCTGCGATTGTATGACGATGAAAGAAGCGATTGCCTATGCAAAGTCGCAAACGGCGGTCGGAATCATACCCTATGAATTGGCAGAAGGAATGGAAGCTACGCATACTTTTTTCGATGCGCTGGAAAAAGACAGGTCAATTGCCGTTTTTATCGGGCCGGAAGGCGGATTTGAAACATCGGAGATTACCGCGGCATCGGAAGCAGGAATATTGCCGATATCACTTGGAAAACGCATATTGCGAACGGAAACGGCGGGCTTGGTGGTACTTTCGTGGATTGCCTATCGTTTGGAGAGTGACTTTTAGCACCTGTATTATCATATAATGGTATATAGAGAATGTATAGAAAGCAGGGGATAAAATGGAGATTTATCTGGATAATTCCGCGACCACGAAGTGTTTTTTACGCGTGTCCGAAACAGTGAGTAAAGTGATGCTCGATGCATACGGAAATCCCTCCAGCATGCACAGTAAAGGTGTAGAAGCTGAAAAATATATGCGTGATGCAACTGAAATAATTGCGCAGAATCTCAAAGTATCTGCCAAAGAAATCATTTTTACCTCAGGAGGGACGGAATCCGACAATCTGGCGATTATCGGCGCGGCTATGGCGAATCATCGCAGGGGGCATCATCTCATTACCACCCGCATAGAACATCCCGCCGTGTTACAGAGCATGAAATATCTGGAAGAACACGGCTTTACCGTAACTTATCTGCCCGTGAACAAAGAAGGAGTGATTTCTCTTTCGGATTTGCAGGCAGCAATCACAAAGGAGACCATATTGGTTTCTATTATGTATGTCAACAATGAAATCGGCTCGGTGCAACCCATTGCCAAGGCAGGGGAATTGATCAAAAAATGCAACCCCGATACGCTGTTTCATGTGGATGCCGTACAGGCATACGGCAAATACAGAATTTTGCCGAAACGCATGGGAATTGACTTGCTTGCCGTCAGCGGGCACAAGATCCATGGTCCGAAAGGAATCGGTTTCCTGTATGCTGACGAGAAGGTAAAAATCAGTCCGCTGGTGGTAGGCGGCGGACAGCAACGAAACATACGCTCGGGAACGGAAAATGTTCCGGGTATCGCCGGTCTGGCAGCGGCGGTTGAAGAAAACTACAAACAACTGGATGCAGATGTGACAGAGTTGTATCGCTTGAGAGAGTTTTTTACGAACGGGCTAATGAAACTTCCCGGCGTTACAATCAACGGACCTTCTCAAACAGCGTGTGCGCCACATATTGTCAGTGCTTCCGTACGCGGTATCAGAGCGGAAGTTTTGTTACATGCACTGGAGGAAAAAGGGATTTATGTTTCGGCAGGAAGTGCCTGTGCTGCAAAGAAGACTTCGGTTTCCGCAACATTGCAGGCCATCGGTTTGCCGAAGGAACTTTTGGATTCCACGATTCGATTCAGTTTTTCGAATTTTACGACATACGAAGAATTGAAGTACACATTGGAAATCTTTACGGATTGCCTTGCAAAATTACGTCGTTATCAGCGGCGTTGACTTGAATATCTACAAACAGAATGCTATGATATTGGTATATGGTTCCAAATCGATTATTGTACTGACCGGTTGGTACAATTACCAAATTCTATCATAACGTGTCAAGTCGATAATTGTACCGACCGATTGGTATCATTACCGACTTGACATCGAAATACCTCGAGAGGGGAAAGGAAATGCTTCCTTTTAAGACAAACATAACCCTGAGTATAATTGAATTTTTCAGTGTGGTATTGCTACATGTTATCTATGCAGCAGTACAGTTTGACGCGGAAAAAGCATTGTTTACATCTGTAGGA
>CAYMCV010000039.1:0-5034 GCA_964389005.1 uncultured Lachnospiraceae bacterium
AGGGAAGTTGGTTGACGCTGTTGTTAACGGAGTTGGGAGCAAATGTAGTTGGCTATTCGCTGGAACCGCCGACAACTCCGTCATTATATGAATTATGTAAACTAGATAAACGTGTAAAATCCATTATTGGTGATATTCGTAACCTGGATTATCTAAAAGAAGTTTTTGCAGAAGAGCAGCCGGAAGTCGTATTTCATCTGGCGGCACAACCGATTGTACGAGAGTCTTATCGGCATCCGGTTGAAACATATGAGACGAATGTGATGGGAACCGTACATGTTTTGGAGGCGATTCGACATACGGACAGTGTGCGTTCGGTTGTGATTGTGACGACGGATAAAGTATATGAAAATGTGGGGAAAGAAGAAGGTTATCAAGAGACGGATTCCCTTAACGGCTTCGACCCATACTCCAATTCGAAGTCTTGTGCCGAGCTGGTAACAAGTAGTTATGTAAACTCTTTCCTTCGAGATAAAAAGATTGTGTTGTCAACCGTTCGCGCCGGTAATGTCATCGGCGGCGGTGATTTCGCATCGGATCGTTTGTTACCGGATTGCTTGCGAGCACTGGAAAGAGGCACAACGGTTTTACTCAGAAATCCACATGCAACACGCCCGTTCCAGCATGTCATGGAGCCACTATCGGTTTACATAACACTTGCAATGCAACAATGTATCAATCCGAAATTAGGCGGATGTTATAACATCGGTCCAAGCGAAAATTCCTTCTCCGTCAGTGAGATGGTAGAGGTCTTTTCCAGCGCATGGAACGGTCAGAATAAAGAAGCAATCCAAAAAGGATGCCTTCCTGCATTCACATATGAGATTGCAGAAGAACATAACGCACCGCACGAAGCGGCGCTCTTACAACTAGATAGTTCTAAGGTGCGTACAGCGCTTGGCTATGAACCCAAATGGGACTGTCGCAAGGCGATTGAGACAATCGTTGCGTGGGATACCGCATACCTCATGCAAGGAGACCTCCTCACCATGACACTTAATCAGATTCACGCATACTTAGATTAACTATTCAAGGAGAATCTCATGAAACTATCATATTCAAAACTCAAAAAATATGCATGCATCTACATAGCTCTCCCGGTGTTGGTATTCGCCATCGGCTGGCTTCGCCCGATATGGGCTGTTGTGGTTACACTCGCAACCATTGCATGCCTTTTCTTTGCATTTTACCGTAAAAAGAATGACGCAGAACTCGAGGAATCGACCGTTCGTATCCCAATCTCATTTCTCATCATCGGCGCTTTGATTGCGCTTGTTTGGGTATGGCAGTCCGGACTCGGCGGGCTCTGGGCGCAAAGCAAAGATTACCCATGGCGTAATGCGATATACCGAGATATCATTCTGCGCGACTGGCCGGTTGTATATGACCAGTACGGCGGTGTCCTCGTATATTATATCGGATTCTGGCTGTTTCCTTCCTTGTTTGGGAAACTGGCGCTTCTGTTCGGAGGCTCAGCAGAAACTGCGTTTTTTGCCGGAAACATTGCGCTCATGCTATGGGCGGCAGTCGGTATATTCCTATTGTTTCTGTTGCTGGCAGAATACTTTCACTGCGATACCGTGAAGAAATTGTTGTTTGTGATACTTTTCTTCATATTCTTCAGCGGAATGGATATCCTTGGCTCGATTGAGCCGCTTGGCGCGAATTTATACCATTTGGAGTGGTGGGCGGATAAATATCAGTACAGTTCATTTACAACCTGCCTGTTCTGGGTTTTTAACCAATCAGTGATTCCTTGGATTGCATTTATGTGCATTCTCAGAGAAAAAACTGTTTCGAACTATATTTTTCTCGGAATGATGTGCTTGTTCTCCGGACCGCTGCCGTTCTTGGGTGTATTTGTTTATTGTATTGTACTTGGAATCTGTAAGTTCGTAGAATTATGTAAACTAAAAAGTGCCAAATCAATAATAAAACAGATTTTATCTCCCTCCAATCTCATAGCAACCATTTTCCTGTTTCCGGTCATCGGTACCTATCTGCTGTGCAACGATGCACTGACGGGAGGCGCCATTCGCGTATCTTCGCAGGCGGCCGTGGTACAGGAGAGTGCAAACGGAACGGATATGTCAGGACTGACAACGTATTTGATGTTCATTATGTTTGAATTTGGTATCTACGCATTGCTAATTCTCAGAAAATACAAAAAGAATCCGTTATACTATGTTACAGTCGGAATGCTGTTGGTATTGCCATTCTTGAAAGTCGGTTACGGAGATGATTTTCCGATGCGTGTTTCCATACCGTCATTATTTTTCTTGTATTTATTGTGCACCCGTTTTATCATGGAGGAGAAAGGCGTGCTGAAATTGCCCAAAGCACCGGTTCCGGATTCGGAATCATTTCGTGAACAAGACAAGGCATATGCAAAGCTAAAAAACAAAAGACTATTATTTATCATTTTAATTATTTGCCTAATATTGGGAGCAGTAACGCCCGCAGTTGAGTTTTATCGGGGTGCACGCCAGGTTGCAATGAGAGGAATCAATGACCCGATTTCGGATCATCTTTATACATTAGGGGGCGACGGACCTTACTATGGAGCGGAAGACGGACGATCTTTCCCCAACTTTATCACCACCAAACCAAAGGAGCAGAAGTTTTTTATTTACTTTGCAAAAGAGTCGGATTTGCTTCACGACTAGAGGTTCTGTATGAATTACGTAAGAGATTTTATGGGGTTTATCAATAAGGATGTCAGAGGACGAAATGAGACCAAGACAATTCCTGTCATGCTGCGGACGGTGTCCGTGGTAATGATTGGTTATTATCTTGTCTATTTTGCGTTGATTGTCGGCAAGGGACAGATTATTATGTCCGCAATGACCATTATTGGCGTATTGATTTTCTTGCTTGGATTTGTGATGACTTACAATGAGAAGACGCAATTCTCCGTCATTATGACACATGCCTACGGAATGATATGGAGCATCGCTTTTATCTTGTTCTATGGCTGGAGATGCGGGGCGCAACTTTTTTTTGCCGTGCTGTTGTTACTTGGGTTTGTCACCAGTTATTCCAATTATCTGGTGAAATGCCTATATGCAGTTCTGCTTCTTGCCCTTCGGATTGTTATGTACTTTATTGCTATGAATATCAAACCGATTTATGCAAACATGATTTATGAAGAAGTGGCATTTCAAATTCTGAATTCCGTTGTATTCTTTACCATAATAGCGACCGTTGTAGTCATTTTTACCAAGAACAGTATATCCATGGAGGAGAAACTGAAGACATATAACGAACAGTTGATTAAACTGGCTAGTGTTGATTCTCTGACCGGTTTACAGAACCGCAGATGTATGATGGAGCATTTACAGCGTTATGTGGATGAATTGGAAAAGGAAGAAGATAAGAAACTAACGGTAGTTATTGGCGACATTGATTTTTTCAAACGCTTCAACGATCAATACGGGCATGCATGCGGGGATGAGGTATTGCTCCAATTATCGGCTGTTTTTACCGATTTTATGGAAGATCAAGGTACCGTTGCCAGATGGGGTGGCGAAGAATTCCTGTTGGTATTTGAAGAAAAGGATGCCAATGACACTTTGATACAGATGAATAAATTGTTGCATCGCATTCGCCTGATGGAGGTTCGATACGGCGGTGAGGCGTTGCGTGTAACGATGACCTTCGGAATCGCGGAATACATTCCGGGAACGTCCATAGATGTTACAATCAGCAATGCAGATAAAAAACTCTATATCGGTAAGCAGAATGGGCGAAATCGCGTGGTTTCCGATATGTAGAACGGATGGAAGGATAATGGAAGAGAGACATTCAAGAACGAAGATGGTAATTGGCGAACAAGGGTTGAAGAAACTTGCAGAGGCGCACGTTGCGGTCTTTGGCATCGGTGGTGTTGGCGGATATGCCATCGAAGCATTGGCAAGAGGCGGCATCGGACGGTTGACCATTGTGGATAAGGATGTTGTGTCGGTAAGCAATTTGAATCGACAGTTGGTCGCAGATATGACAACCATCGGAAAACCCAAGACGGAAGTGATGTGCGAACGTTTGCAGGCGATAGCACCGGAATGCAAAGTGCAGATACAGAACTTGTTCTATCTTCCGGAGACAGCGGATCAACTTCATATGCGTGATTATGACTATGTGATTGATGCGGTTGATACCGTTACAGCCAAGATGGAATTGATTTCTCGATGCAAAGAGAGCGGAACGCCGATTATCTGTTGTATGGGAACCGGAAACAAAACCGATCCAACCGCATTCGAAGTCGCAGACATCTATCGGACATCAATCTGTCCGTTGGCAAGAATCATTCGCCGAGAGTGCAAGTCACGAGGAATTACGCAGTTAAAAGTTGTGTATTCCACGGAAGTACCGATATCGACGGGAGAGCGGACTCCGGGAAGCGTTTCCTTTGTACCGGGTGTGGCAGGTCTGATTCTTGCGGGAGAAGTAATCAAAGATTTAATCAAATAAAAAACCTTCGGATGACGGTCCGAAGGTTTCAATTATGATAGGTTAATTCCTATACGCTCATTTTATTCACAGCAATATTCAGTCTGGAAATCTTTCTTGAAGCATAGTTCTTATGATAAACGCCTTTGGATGTGGCTTTATCAATCGTACTCGTTGCAGCAAGTAAAGCAGCTTTTGCAGCTTCCTGATCATTTGCTTCGATTGCAGCATATACTTTCTTAACAGAAGTTTTCACGCCTGAACGGATTGCTTTGTTTCTGTCAGCTCTGGTCTGAGATACGAGAATTCTCTTTTTTGCAGATTTAATGTTAGCCAAGACTTACACCTCCCATTTTCAATGTCGTTTTTTGAAAATGTTTCATTAAAGCCGGACACGGACGTTCTAATGTAAACATACGGTTATATCTTAGAGTAAAGAAAGAAATCTGTCAATACATATTTTCTTATTTTTGAGAAAAAATAAGGATAAAATGATGACACGAGGTGTTGTATGGGCAATTTTCAAGTCAGAACCGATCTTGCTTTGGAGGCACGCGAGAGTGTGCGCGAGCCGGAAGGTGAAAT
>CAYMCV010000039.1:5044-20336 GCA_964389005.1 uncultured Lachnospiraceae bacterium
AGCTATCATAATGAAAAGAATGTTAAGACCACAAAGGTGTATATAGAAAGTAAAAATGCAGCGAAAAGAATGGGTAAACCGCAAGGAACCTATATTACGCTGGAAGCTCCGGAACTGACGGAGCCGGACGAAGATTATCATCGCGAAATATCAGAGGAGTTGGCCAATGCTCTGAAGGCAGTCATTCCTACAGAAAAAAAAGAACAGTCCGTATTGGTGGTCGGACTCGGAAACCGCGAGGTAACTGCGGATGCACTCGGGCCACATGTTGTTGACAATCTGTGTATTACGCGCCATATTCTGATGGAGTACGGAAAAGCGGCATATAATTGTAATCATATCAATACAATCAGCAGCATCGTTCCGGGTGTTATGGCCAAAACCGGCATGGAAAGTGTAGAGATTGTGAAGGGTGTGGTTGAGGAGACCAATCCGGATTATGTAATCGTAATCGATGCGCTTGCGGCACGCAGTACCAAACGATTGACGCGTACCATCCAGGTAACGGACACCGGGATTCATCCGGGTTCCGGTGTCGGGAATCACAGAAACGGATTGACATTGGAAAGTCTTGGCGTACCGGTTATTGCCATCGGCGTACCGACGGTTGTGGATGCTGCGACAATTGTAAATGATGCTGTTGAGGATAAAGACACGTCAATTTTTATCAAAGGGATGTCGGAGCTGAACAATATGTATGTTACGGGGAAGGATATCGATGAGACCATCAAGCGACTCGGATATACGATTTCGGAGGCACTTAACATTGCATTGATGATGGAATAACCGAAGAAAACGGACATATACTTGCAGTATAAAACGTGATTCCGTTGTTTGAACGGATAAGGATTAAGTTGATTTTGAAGAAAAATGACACAAAATGGCAGGTTGCAGTCAGTGGAATGGTGATACTGTTTCTTTTTTGTACGCTATGTATGTTTCTTGAACAGGGTGCACCAAAAGTCGGCGGAATTCGGGATGAAATACAAGAGACTGTCGGCGAGAAAATCACCGGAATCTATTCACCGGCACTTCTGTTTGTGCGGTATGCCGGAGAAGAGGAAGGTTTTACGGAGGGAATCAGACAGAGTTTGTTGTTGAGAATCCCGCTGTATGCGTATATGAATCAAAAAGACGAAATGGTTCTGTATGTTGAGGATACATTGACTGAGGCGTTGATTCTTGAAAATGAAGGTCGCGATGAGTATTATGAGGACACATTGCAGGAGGCAATGGAACTTGAAAATGAACTCGAGGCTTCCAAAGCGCAGAATGAGCCGCCGGTTACAACAAATCCGGAGACGGAAAGCGTAGAATTCTTCGTTGAAGCTTTGGAAAAAAAGCAAATATATAAAAATGAGGACTTATATGATTATACTTTTTTGTTGGAAAATTTTTATGTTGTCGATTCAGCAACTTCTGCGAATGCCAGACTGATATCCGCACAGAACTTCATGGAGACGGATATGCGACTAAATTCGGAGAATGAGGGTTATCAGATCTTGATTTACCATACGCATTCGACAGAGGCATTTGCGGACAGCGTACCCGGTGAAAGTGCGGATACAGTTGTCGGAATGGGGGCTTATCTTAAGCAACTTTTAGAAGAAAAATACGGATTTCGTGTATTGCACCATACCGGTGCATATGACGTGGAAAACAGAGATTATGCATATTCTTACGCAGCACCGGCACTGGAAAGTTTGCTTTCGGAGCATCCTGAAATCGAGGTCGTGATTGATTTGCACAGAGACGGCGTGGCGGAAGGACGACATCTGGTAACCGATTTGAATGGCAGGCAGACGGCGCAAATCATGTTTTTTAACGGATTGAGTTATACCAATGCCGTGGGGCAGATTTCCTATCTTGAGAACCCATATCTCAAAGAGAATCTGGCACTTTCTTTTCAAATGCAACTTGCCGCAAATGAGTATTATCCGGGCCTGACAAGGAAAATCTATCTCAAAGGATATCGGTACAACATGCATTATCGACCGAAGACGATGCTCGTTGAAATGGGGGCACAGACCAATACGGTGCAGGAAATTAAGAATGCCTGCGAACCTTTTGCACACCTTTTATCATTGGTGTTACAACCGCAATAATTCAGCAAATCGAAAAAGAAAAGGTTGTAAGAAGAATCATTTTTATTTATAATAAACCGAATGATGTACATACGGAGGAAAAACATGTCAGTGATACAACAGGATCATATTAGGAATTTTTGTATTATCGCACATATCGACCACGGCAAGTCCACACTTGCGGATCGTATCATAGAGAAAACAGGTCTGTTGACCGAGCGTGAGATGCAGGCGCAGGTATTGGACAACATGGACTTGGAACGTGAACGCGGAATTACCATTAAGTCACAGGCAGTACGCACGGTTTACAAAGCGCAGAACGGCGAAGAGTATATTCTGAACTTAATCGATACGCCGGGACATGTGGATTTCAATTATGAAGTCAGCAGAAGTCTTGCCGCATGTGACGGTGCGATTCTGGTGGTGGATGCAGCGCAGGGGATTGAGGCACAAACATTGGCTAATGTTTATCTTGCGATGGACCACAACTTGGATGTTTTTCCTGTGATTAACAAAATTGATTTGCCGAGTGCGGAGCCACAGCGCGTCATTGATGAGATTGAGGACGTGATTGGCATCGAGGCGCAGGATGCGCCGTTGATATCAGCGAAGAACGGTATCGGTATTGAGGAAGTCTTGGAATGTATCGTATCGAAGGTGCCGGCACCGAAGGGAAGTTCGGACAAGCCGCTCAAAGCATTGATTTTTGATTCGCTTTATGACTCTTATAAGGGTGTCATCGTATTCTTTCGAATCATGGAGGGCAGCATTCGGAAAGGAACCGGTGTGCGCATGATGGCAACGGGAGCAACGGCAGACGTCGTTGAGGTCGGCTATTTCGGTGCGGGACAGTTTATTCCCTGTGAGGAGCTGACGGCCGGTATGGTCGGATATCTGACCGCTTCCATAAAAAATGTCAAAGATACGATGGTCGGAGATACGATTACGGAGGCGCAAAGACCCTGTGATATGGCATTGCCGGGCTATAAAAAAGTCAATTCCATGGTTTACTGCGGTATCTATCCGGCGGACGGCGCCAAATACCCTGATTTACGGGATGCATTGGAGAAATTGCAACTCAATGATGCTTCGCTCAATTACGAACCGGAGACTTCCGTGGCATTGGGCTTCGGTTTCCGATGCGGATTCTTGGGGTTATTACACTTGGAAATCATCCAGGAGCGACTGGAGCGAGAGTACAATCTTGATCTCGTAACCACGGCACCGAGTGTTATTTACAAGGTACATAAGACGAATGGAGAGGTTTTTGAACTGACCAATCCCACGAATTTGCCCGACCCATCCGAAATCGATTATATGGAAGAACCGATTGTCAGTTCGGAGATTATGGTTACGACGGAATTCATTGGATCAATCATGGAATTGTGTCAGGAACGCCGAGGTGCGTATCTTGGAATGGAGTATATGGAAGAACGACGGGCACTGCTCAAGTATGAACTGCCTTTGAATGAAATTATCTATGACTTTTTTGATGCATTAAAATCACGTTCGCGCGGATATGCGTCATTTGATTACGATTTGAAAGGTTATGAGACGTCGGAACTTGTTAAATTGGACATTCTGGTGAATCATGAGGAAGTGGATGCGCTTTCATTCATCGTACACAAAGATACCGCCTACGAACGTGGCCGGAAAATGTGTGAAAAGTTAAAAGAGGAAATACCGCGACACCTTTTTGAAGTTCCCATTCAGGCAGCTATCGGAAATAAGGTTATAGCCAGAGAAACGGTTAAGGCCATGCGAAAAGATGTGTTGGCGAAGTGTTACGGCGGTGATATCTCTCGAAAGAAGAAACTGCTGGAAAAGCAAAAAGAAGGAAAGAAGCGGATGCGGCAGGTCGGCAATGTAGAGATACCGCAGGAAGCGTTTATGAGTGTATTGAAACTGGATGATGATAAGTAACGTAGATGGAAGGGTGTCATGAGAAAACTGGGGATTTATGTGCATATTCCGTTTTGTGTCAGGAAATGTCTTTATTGTGATTTCCTTTCATTCACGTCTGATACGCAGAGTATTGGAAATTATGTAAACCGGTTATGCTTGGAAATCATGACGGTTCCGGTTGAATGTCACGACAATTTAGCTAAAAATCAAGCAAAAAATGATGAAGAATTCTGCGTTGATACCATTTATATCGGTGGAGGAACGCCATCTGTCTTAAGCTCAGAACAAATAGAATTGATATTATGTAAACTAAGAGAAAGATTTACGATTAGTTTTGACGCCGAAATTTCAATAGAGGTTAATCCGGGAACGGTTAATCAAGAGAAGTTGTTTCGGTATCGCTTGGCGGGAATCAATCGTTTGAGTATTGGACTACAATCTGCGAGTAATGAGGAGTTGAGGAAACTCGGGCGTATACATACATTTGAAGATTTTGCAGAGACGTATCGGTTGGCAAGAGAAGCAGGTTTTCACAATATTAATGTTGATTTGATGTCGGCAATTCCGAATCAGACGTTGAATCGTTATAGTGAGACCTTGAAAGTAATATGTCAGATGGCTCCGGAGCATATTTCTGCATATAGTTTGATTGTGGAGCCCGGAACGCCGTTTGCGGATATGAAGTTACAACTTCCGGATGAAGACACGGAACGAGAGATGTATTATCAAACAAAGCAGATACTTGCCGCGCAAGGCTATGACCGATATGAGATATCAAACTATTCCAAAGAAGGTTATGAATGCAGACACAATGTCGGGTATTGGACAGACAAGGAGTATCTCGGCTTGGGGTTGGGGGCATCCTCAATGATTTCGCATGTAAGATTTCGCAATACGGAGCGTATGGAAGAATATATGCATACAGAAGGGTCATTGCGGCGCGAAGTATACACATTGTCTGTTAGCGAGCAAACAGAGGAATTCATGTTTCTGGGATTGCGTCTAATGCGCGGCGTTTCACCCATTGCATTCAAAGAGAGATTCGGTGTGAATATGGAAGATGTATACGGTGAAGTCCTAAAAAAATCAGAAGAGCAGGGATTACTTCGAATCGAAAAAGAACGGATTTTTCTGACCGATTACGGTACAGATGTAAGCAATTATGTTTTTCGGCAATTTTTAGCCGACGAATGAACGTAAAATGCTTGCAAGAAAGTGAAAGAGTTTGTATAATATATTTTGTCAGTGTTTTAACTTCTGATAATAATTGTTGGAAAGTATCGGTTGCCCTTTTAAGCAACTTATCGCTTGGGAAAGGCACTTCAAAAAGTGAATCTTCATAGAATGAATTAAACTTCTTTTATGGAGGCTTCTTTGAAAACTTTCCAACAGCCGTTATCTTCTGATGAAGAAGCCTTTTATATCAATATTATGCAGCAGGCAAAGGACCCGCAGGCGGTTTTGGAGGCCAGAAACATTCTGGTTGAACGAAATCTGCGGCTGGTCGCACACATTGCCAAGAAGTATCAGAGCGTGGATGAGAATATGGAGGAGATGATTTCCGTGGGAACCATCGGACTGATTAAGGCAGTATCCTCATTTGATTCCGCCAAGGGTAATAAACTGGCAACGTATGCTGCGCGTTGCATCGACAATGAATTGTTGATGATGTTTCGTGCGCGAAAGAAGATCTCCAGAGAAGTTTCACTTTTTGAACCAATCGGAACCGACCGTGAAGGCAATGAAATCAGTTTGCTTGACATTGTGGAGAGTGGTCAGCCGGAAATCGACGCGGAATTGGAAAACGCGGAGAAGAGAAGCAAACTTCTGCAAATGATACGTGAACGCTTAACACCGCGGGAACGGGAGATTATCTGTATGCGTTACGGCTTATACAACAGGGATGAGATGACACAGAAGGATGTCGGAAGGGTTCTGGGGATTTCACGCAGTTACGTTTCCCGCATCGAGAAAAGGGCGCTTCAAAAGTTAAAAGACGGATTTGAGGGTACATTGTACCGTGAGTAAAGAAGTACAATTCCAGAAAAGGGGACAGAGATTATGCCGCGTATTGAAGAGATTTTACAGGTTGCAATGGATGCGAGAGCTTCCGATATTCACTTAACAGCAGGTTTGCCGCCCAAGATGCGTGTAAACGGACACTTATTGAATATGGATTTCCCGATTTTGAAACCGGAAGATACATTGGGAATCGTAGTACAGATTATGACGGATCATCAGCGTAATATGTTCGAGGAGAAGGGTGAACTGGATATGTCTTTTGCAGTTACGAACCTTGGACGTTATCGTGTTAATGCGTTTCGTCAGAGGGGTTCCGTGGCAATGGCACTTCGTGCCGTTAACACTGTGGTTCCGACACCTGCACAGTTGGGTATTCCGGGCTCGGTTGTGGAACTGTACAACAGAAAGCGTGGACTTGTTCTGGTAACGGGACCGACCGGTTCCGGTAAATCTACCACACTTGCTTCCATTATTGACAAAGCAAACAATAATCGTGATGCTCATATCATCACATTGGAAGACCCGATTGAGTACCTGCATCTGCATAAGATGTCCATGGTAAATCAGCGTGAGGTCGGATTCGATACCATGAGTTATGCGAATGCATTGAGAGCTGCACTTCGTGAAGATCCCGATATCATCCTCGTAGGAGAGATGCGTGACTTCGAGACAATCTCCGTAGCAATTACGGCAGCCGAGACCGGTCACCTCGTTCTTTCTACGTTACATACCATCGGTGCAGCAAGTACCATTGACCGTATCATTGATGTATTCCCGCCGTACCAGCAGCAACAGATTCGTGTACAGTTGGCAAACGTTTTGGAAGCGGTTATTTCACAGCAGTTGGTACCGACTGCAGATGGCAGAAGTCGTGTGGCTGCATTCGAAGTTATGCATGCCAACCATGCGGTTCGTAACTTGATTCGTGAAGGTAAGTCGCATCAGTTGATGTCTGTTATGCAGACAAACCGTAAGATGGGTATGGTTACGATGGATGAGGCGTTGACACAACTGTATCTTGAAGGAAAGATTGACAAGGAAATGGTTGTTCAGTTTGCGCAGGATCCGGATGGAATGATTCAGAAGCTTGGACTTAAGGGAGTGTTTGCTCCACAGTAGGGCGTAATGAGTAAGTAATTGTGTTAATGGCGGCGGCCGCATTCTAGCGACCGCCGATATCTGAGTATCTTGGGTGTTCACCCAAATGTTTCATTAGGTGTTTTTAGAGCTAAATAATTAAAACTTTACTTTATTTTTAAATATGAGTTTACTTTGTTTAGAGGTGTATTGAGCGATTGGTGATATCATCGTGTCGTTCATTCCAAAACGCAGAACATTTCTATGAGCCTGTATGCCAAAATCCCGTTCAGCAAAGGCTTCCGGGATTTTACAGTCTCATGTCCATAGCGTTTTAAATCCATTCAGACACGATGATTTCACCAATCGCAATACGCGGTGTAACAAATTAAATTATCATTAACAAAGTTTCATTTAAGGAGGGTGTGTGTATGTTCAGTACGATTACTTCGGGTGCTCTGCGCGGTATGGAGAGTTACTTGACGGAGGTTGAGGTGGATGTTTCGCATGGAATACCGGGTTTTGAACTGGTGGGAATGCTTTCATCCGAGGTGAAGGAGGCACGCGAACGTGTCAGAGTGGCATTGAAGAATTCGGGTATTCCGATGCCGCCACAAAGGATTACGGTGAATTTGTCACCGGCCAATATTCCCAAAAGCGGAACGGCATTTGATTTGCCGATTGCAATTGGAATCATAACTTCAATGGAGATGATTCACAAGGAGAAGACAAAGGATACAATAATTCTCGGCGAATTGGGGCTTGGCGGTGAAGTGAAGTTTGTTCCGGGCGTGTTGCCAATGCTGATGGAAGCAAAAAGAAATGGAATAAAGCGATGCATTCTGCCTATAGAAAACGCTGAAGAAGGTGCGGTGGTGGAAGGAACCAAGGTGGTGGGGGTTACAAGCTTCGAGCAGACAATTCGGTACTTGAAATTGTCGGAAGAAGAACAAGACCGAATGATACCACCGACGGTCATCAGTTTGGAAGAACTTTTTAGTGCTAAGCAAAAAGAAAAGGGACCTGATTTTGGGGATATCAGCGGCCAAGAGCCATTGCGACGTGCTGTTGAAGTTGCAGCTGCCGGATTTCATCATCTGTTGATGGTCGGTCCGCCGGGCTCAGGTAAAACCATGATTGCCAAAAGAATCCCATCGGTGCTTCCGCCGTTATCTCCGGAAGAAAGTCTGGAAGTTTCTAAAATCTACAGTATCTCAGGTAAACTTCATACCAAAGAATCTCTGATTGTTAAACGTCCTTTCTATAGTCCACATCATACCATCAGCGAGCAGGCGCTTGCCGGGGGAGGTAAAATTCCGCATCCGGGAATGATTTCACTTTGCCATCGGGGTGTTCTGTTTCTTGACGAAGTTGTCCATTTTTCAAATGTCGCAATTGAGACTTTACGACAGCCGATGGAAGATAAAACAGTTCAGATATCAAGAAGTTATGGAAGTGTTACCTTTCCGGCGGATTTCATGCTTGTTGCAGCAATGAATCCATGCCCCTGCGGGTATTTTCCGGATAGAAATCGATGCAGTTGCACAGAAGAACAAATCAAGCGCTATGTTGGAAGAATCTCCGGTCCGATATTGGATCGTATCGATATTCGTGTTGAAGCACCTCGCGTGGAAATCGGAGAATTGGAGAAATCTGATGGCGGGACTAGCAGTGCCGAGATGCAAAAAAGGATTTCTATCGCAAGAGAAATGCAGGAAGATAGATATCGAAAACGTACCATTCGGTTCAATGCCGATTTGCGGCCTGGCGAAATAGCAAAATACTGTGAATTGGGCAGTAAGGAGAGACGACTGATGGAAAAGGCTTTTATCAATATGGATTTGAGTGCCAGGGCGTATCACAGAATTCTAAAGGTAGCAAGAACCATTGCCGATTTGGAGCAGAGTGAGAGAATTCATGAGAACCATTTGTTGGAGGCGATTCGTTATCGTGCATAAATTATGGTAGCGAGCAATGTGTATTAAAGGCGTAGAATTATTTTGGATGTTTTAGAAGGGAGGATAAGTAATGTATTGCGAAAATAAAGAGGATATTTATGATTATTGGCTTGCAAACATACCAACCATCGGTAATGTGACAGTCACGAAGTTATTGGAACACTTTGGAAGCGCAGAAAACGTATTTTGGGCACCTATCGAAAAGTTAAATGAAGATTTAACAAACACACAAGCAGAAATGCTGATGAATTACAGAGACTATAAAAGGGCAGAGGAAGCATACAAGCAGATGAGGCAATTAGGAATTCGCTTCGTGGCACGGCAAAATCGAGAATACCCGGAAAGATTACGCGTAATACCGGATGCACCACGCGGATTATATGTGAAAGGAAAGTTACCGAATGAAACGTTACCAACGGTTGCCATTATCGGCGCAAGAGCTTGCTCTGAATACGGTAAAAGGACGGCGGATTATTTCGGAAGGACGCTCGCGGAACATGGAGTTCAGATTATCAGCGGACTTGCATACGGGGTTGACTGCATTAGTCAAGGAGGAGCATGCAATGCCGGGGGTAATGCTTTTGCGGTTCTTGGAAACGGTGTTGACATATGCTATCCCAAGGAGAACCGTACGCTTTATGATATGCTTGCAAAACAAGGCGGTATATTGTCTGAGTATCCGCCCGGTACCGAACCGATGCCACAATTGTTTCCTCCAAGGAATCGCATTATCAGTGGCTTGGCTGATATCATTCTTGTTGTGGAAGCAAAGTGCAGGAGCGGCACATATATCACGGTAACGCAGGCGTTGGAGCAGGGAAAGGAAGTTTATGCGGTTCCGGGACGTATCAATGATGCATTGTCAAAGGGATGTAATTATTTGATTTCTCAGGGCGCAGGCGTGGCAATGTCTGCGGATGACATTTTAGATGAATTAGAGAATATGTATGGTCACAGCAAGAATAATACGGAGGAAAACGGAGAAATTGGAGAGACAGAATCCTTCTTTGGCCGAAGTCATATTGAAGGAATTCTGGGAGAAATATTGGATATTACACCGAAAACATTTGAGGAGATTTGGCGTTCCTATACGCAAAGAGCGGAGATTACAGTTGCGGAGTTAACGGTTTTACTGATGAAATTGCAGATTGATGGAAAAGTGACAGAGGTTAGCGGCGGTTATGCCAGACGTTAAGTCAACAATTTCTCTTGTACAAAATCGCCATATAAACGCAGTTCAATTTGTAGAAATTAAACAATTCATTCTTTAATGGACGAAAAATGCAAATAAAACTGTTTATTTATTTTGGGCGTTGTGGCATAATATATGAGTATCTATGTCCCGTGGGGAAAGAATGCATTTTTTAGGGGACCGGTATAGAATGAGTTCGGGAAAGAGGTTATAGATATGGCACTATTTGGTAACAGAATTCGTGTCGGCGATTTGCTTGTACAAAAGGGGTACATAACAGATGATCAGTTGACAGCAGCGTTGGAGGAACAACGCGAGAAGAAACAACGATTGGGAGAAGTTCTGATTGGAATGGGGCTTGTTACGGATGAACAGTTTTCGGGTGTCATCTGTGCACAGTTGGGAATACAGTCCATTGATTTGAAGAATGTGAAGCTGAATGAGGATTTATTGAAGACCGTCGGCGAAGATATCATGAGAAAGCAAGGTCTGATTCCGTTTGGCTATGACGAGAACAATCTGAATGCAATTAAGGTTGCCATGGCAGATCCGATGGATTTGGGTGCTATGGATGATATCCAATTGGTAACCGGTATGGAAGTTACGCCATACTATTGCAGCGCGGTTCAGATTAATATCCAGTTGGATAAATTATATGGTAAGAAACAGGCAATGGAAGCGGCAGAGCAGTTTCAGGCTGAGCATGCAGATGAGTATGGCAATGCAGCGGAAGATGATGAGGATTCCGCCATCAGTGATGCGCCCATTGTTAAGATTGTAAGAACGATGCTTCAGGAAGCGGTGCGTATGGGAGCTTCCGATATTCATATTGAACCGATGGAACGTGAAGTTCGCGTCAGGTATCGTGTGGACGGTGTATTGCAGAACGTCATGCAGTATAATACTAATGTCTTATCGGCAATGGTAGCCAGAATTAAGATTGTATCCGGTTTGGATATTTCTGAGAAGAGAAAACCGCAGGATGGTCGTTTGACGTTGGATGTTGACGGCGAAGAATACGATGTCCGTGTATCCATATTACCAACGGTGTACGGTGAGAAGACGGTTATGCGTCTTACCAAGAAGCGCGGTTTGACAAGAGAGAAGAAACACCTCGGTCTGTATCCGGAAGATGAGAAACGATTGGATGGAATTACACATAATCCGCATGGTATTATTCTGGTAACGGGGCCGACCGGTAGCGGTAAATCAACCACTTGCTATACCGTGTTGAGTGAGTTGAACAAGGAAGCTGTGAATATTATCACTGTTGAAGACCCTGTCGAGGCGAATGTGCCGGGCGTCAATCAGGTACAGGTTAACGTTAGGGCAGACTTGACATTTGCAAGCGCACTTCGTTCTATCTTGCGTCAGGATCCCGATATCATTATGATCGGTGAGATTCGTGACGGGGAGACGGCGGGAATTGCGGTTAAGGCATCCATCACCGGTCACTTGGTTATCTCCACATTGCATACCAACTCGACCTCTGCTTCCATTACACGTTTGATTGACATGGGCGTTGAAGCTTACCTTATTGGCGATGCAGTTGTAGGAATCATTGCACAGCGTCTTGTGAGACGACTTTGCCCGAAGTGTAAGGTCGGCAAACAGGCAACGCCGCGTGAAAAGGAACTGTTACATATTCCGTTAGATCAGGATCAGATTATATATGAGCCTTGCGGTTGCGATGAATGTAACCATGGATACCGCGGACGAATTGCTATCTATGAAATCATGCCGATTACATCGAAGATTCGAGCAATACTTCATCAGAAAGTTACTGCGGATGAGATTCAGAAGGTGGCTGTTGAAGACGGTATGAACACACTTCGTATGGCGGGTGCGAGGAACGTACTGGCAGGCATTACTTCCATGGAAGAGATGATTCGTGTTGCATACGATATGGACGAAGAAGTGTAGTAACGATGGTAACTTCACCGTGAGGCGAAGTTCAATATAAACATTTATTATGAAAAAGTAAAGGTGGGTAAAGGAATATGGCTGAGTTTCAATATCGGGTTATTACTCCGTCCGGAAAAGAAAAGAAAGGCCGCATGCAGGCGAAGACGAAGGACGCTGCGGTTGCGGCACTGAAGGCGGAGAAGAATGTAATTACTTCCATTGAAGAAGCAACCGGAATGCAGAAGAGCGTGAACTTTTCTTTCGGGAAGAAGGTAAAACCTCGTGATTTCAGTATTTTCTGTCATCAGTTTGTCAGCATCATCGGTGCCGGCGTTACAATTGTAGATGCGTTTGACATGCTGGCAGAACAAACGGAGAACAAAGCGCTGAAAGAAGCGGTAAAAGGCGTACATACGGATATCTCGAAGGGAGATACGCTGGCGGTTGCGATGAGGAGACGAACGGGGGTATTTCCCGAGATGCTCTGTAACATGGTAGAGGCCGGTGAAGCATCCGGTAGTTTGGATAAATCCTTCAGTCGTATGGCAATTCAATTTGAGAAAGATGCCAAACTGCAAGGCGCTGTGAAGAAAGCATTGATTTATCCTGTTGTACTGATTGTTGTTATGGTTGGTGTTATTTTTGCAATGATGACATTTGTTATTCCGAAGTTTATGGGGATGTTCGCGGAATTAGATACAGATTTACCTGCATTAACCAAGATGGTTGTTGGAATTAGCGACTTTTTCGTGGGCTATTGGTGGGCAATTCTAATCGGTGCGGCAGTATTGATTGCAGCATATAAATTCTATGCGGCTTCCGTGAGCGGTAAAGCGGTAATAGATAGAATTGCATTGAAAATTCCATTTCTTGGTGCTGTACAGACGAAATCTGCTTGCGCGAAATTGGGGCGTACACTCTGCACACTATTGGCAGCCGGCGTTCCAATGATTGATGCATTGGATATAACGGCACGAAGCATGGATAATGTACATTATCGGGATGCAATGAAGGAAGCCAAGGAACAAGTCACACGAGGTGTTCCACTTTCAAGACCGCTGAAGACATCGAATATGTTTCCACCGATGGTTATCCATATGACAACGATTGGCGAAGAAACCGGTAATATCGAAGCTATGCTTGAAAACGTTGCAACATATTATGAAGAAGATGTTCAATTGGCAACCGAATCTATGATGGCAATGATGGAGCCCTTAATTATTATTGTTATGGCATTTATTGTTGGATTTCTGGTATTGGCAATCTTATCACCAATGTTCACCTTGTACGAGAGTTTGTCATAAACAATGTGCAAAGTGTACAAAATGAATGAAAACATGTTGGCAAAGTTCACAAAATAAATTTATTTTTTAATTAACACTGGACGTTTTGATAACTATCTGTTAATATTGTTGTTACAGAATAGTCACAAAATGTCACAGATTAATCAGTCAAAAGGAGAATGAAGAAATGAAGAACAACAAAGGCTTTTCACTTGTAGAACTTATCATCGTTATCGCTATTATGGCAATTTTGGTTGGTGTTATGGCACCGCAGCTTATTAAGTACATCGAGAAGACCAACGTATCTTCCGATACACAGCTCTGCGACACTGTTAAGAGTTCCGTAGTTACTGCAATTATGGATCCGACAGTTATTAATTCTACGGGATATTCTTTCGTTAACTACACCGGAAACATTACCGGTCTTAACTTAGGTGGAGAGTTTGTAAGTGCAGTTGAGGAATCTCTTGGTTGCGCAAGAACAGAATTAGCTGATAAGTTGAAATCAAAAGATGCTAACCAAATTAACGTTATTATTGCTGGTTCCAATAGCGTTCATGTAACCATTCCTGGTTCACATGCAGATGGCAAGAACGGTTCTCAGCCGATTTACGTTGACTAATTATTATGTGACGAAAAGGTGCAGATTAATATCTGCACCTTTTTACTTTGTATAAAAATACTTTTAATTTAAACTAATTGACAAAATATATCGTTATGAATTGTATAAATTGTACAAATGTGGATATTTAATTCATAAAAAAAACGAATTTACTTGCTGAATTCACGTTGATTTGATATAATTCTTTTGATAGGGAGAGTGCGTCTTTTTGCGATAGATTATCGAGTTTCAAGACGGACGCGGGAGTTAACGGATGGCGGAGTATCTTTGGCTTGGCACGAACTTTTTATTAGTTATTTCAATAGCCACTTTTATTATGGGAATCGTGATTGGGAGTTTCTTAAATGTCTGCATTTACCGAATTCCCAAGAAAGAAGACATTGCAGTGGAACGTTCTCATTGTATGAGTTGTGGGCATGTGCTCTCTTGGTATGAGTTAATTCCTGTGATTAGTTTTACAATTCAAGGAGGAAAATGCCGCTCTTGCAAGAAGAAGATTTCATGGCAATATCCAATTGTGGAATTGATGAACGGACTTGCGTGGATAGCGGTTTTGTGGACAAATGGGTTAGAATGGAAGACAATTCTCTATTGTTTATGTGCATCTATCTTAATTGTTATTACCGTAATTGATGCCAGGACATATGAAATACCCTTCGGATTGAATATCGCGATTACAGTACTGGGAGTCATACATCTTGCAATCGATTATCCACACTGGTATGAATACTTGATCGGATTTTTTATTGTCAGTGGTTTTTTTTACATATTGTACTTAGTTACCAAGGGAAGAGGTATTGGCGGCGGTGATATTAAGTTAATGGCTGCTGCAGGACTTTTGCTGGGATGGAAACTTATATTGTTGGCGATGGTTATCGGTTGCGTGTTGGGGGCAATTATTCATCCGATTCGCATGGCAGTAAGCAAGAAGGATCACGTATTGGCATTTGGACCGTATTTATCTGTAGGCATTTTTTTATCAATTCTATTTGGTAAAGAAATTGTTCTCTGGTATGCAAGTTTGGTAATGGGTTAAAACTTGGAATTAATTCGACTTATAGTCGATTTAGTCAAATACATCATGATATTATGAAATGAAAGGGGAACTTAAGGATGGAACAGAAATTATTGTCCATTTACATTGGCAATGATGTGACCAGAATTTGCGAAGTCGTGAAACGTTCCGCAACGAGCATTACCGTTAATAATGCGACTGAAGTTGCGACACCGACCGGCTGTGTTGA
>CAYMCV010000040.1:0-20112 GCA_964389005.1 uncultured Lachnospiraceae bacterium
GTCATGTTCGATATCGATAAATTCAATGTTTATAATGATTTGTACGGACACGGAGAAGGTGATATTCTGCTTTCGCAGGTGGCGAAGTATCTGAACAAACACATGCGAAAAAAAGAGATTTTTACGCGTTGCGGTGCCGACCACTTCACACTTCTGATTTATTGGGAGTCGGAGCAGGAATTGGATGAGCGAATCAATGGAATTCGTAACGACTTGACAGAAACGTTTTCAGGGCGTTCCGTGCAGTTTACGATTGGCGCTTATAAGGTCATGGATTATACCATGAGCGTTGACAGAATGTATACATTTACGTCCATTGCACAGGAGAGTGCAAAGCATCATCGTGATGCCGGAATTGCTTATTTCAGTGATGAGCAACGCCAAAAGTTATTACGGGACAAGGAACTTGAGAATTTGATGGTTTCGGCTTTGAAGAAGAAAGAATTCCAAGTATACCTACAACCGAAGTACTATTCGGACGGTTCCCGAATCGGCGGTGCGGAAGCATTGGTTCGTTGGGTCAGCCCGGAAATGGGATTTATTTCACCCGGTGATTTTATTCCACTTTTTGAAAGCAATGGTTTCATCATTCAATTGGATAATTATATGGTGAATGAAGTGTGTGAATTACAGAAGCGGTGGTGCGATGCGGGTCGGGAGTTAATTACGATTTCCGTCAATATTTCCCGTGTGCATTTGATGGATCCGCATTTGGTGACGGATGTGCAACAGATTGTGGACTCTTACGGATTGCCACATTCTTGTATTGAACTCGAATTGACGGAGAGCGCTTTCTTCGATGCCAAAGATGTGTTGATTCGTACCATTAAGGAGTTTCAGAATCTGGGATTTGAGATATCGATGGATGATTTCGGTTCCGGGTATTCCTCCTTGAATTCGCTGAAAGATTTGCCGCTTGATGTTATCAAACTAGACGGAGAGTTCTTTAAGGAGACGGAAGATAAGGAGCGAAGTTCACGTATTGTAACAGATACGGTGAAACTTGCCAAGAACTTGAATATGCGGATTGTTGCCGAAGGAATCGAGAAAAAAGAGCAGGTGGACTTTTTACAGGAAATCGGTTGTGATTTGATTCAAGGATTCTATTTTGCACGTCCGATGCCGGTTCAAGATTTTGAGAAAATATGGGAGAACCAACAGGAAATCAATGAAACGAAGGGAAATGCGGAATGAAAACAATAGAAGAAGTTCGTGATTTTTTTGCAAAAGATCGATACGCGACCGAGAGCGGAGCCGTTATTGATGAGATTTCCGACCATGCCGCGGTTTGTAGTTTAAAAATTACCGAGATGCACCGAAACGCCATGGGAGGCGTGATGGGCGGGGTGTATTTTACACTGGCGGATTTTGCATTTGCAGTTGCATCCAATTGGCAGGAAGCGGGCGTGGTATCTTTGAGTTCCAACATCACTTATCTTGCCGCCGCCAAAGGCGAACGACTGATCGCGAGAGCGGGATGCATAAAAGACGGACGTAATACTAATTATTATCGTGTGGATATTACAGATGAGCAGGACGTGTTGCTTGCAGTCGTGAACATTACAGGATATAAAGTGAAGTAACAGGTATATTTTTACTACCCCACATATAAAATGAAGCGAGGGCATGAATGGAGTAATGCAATGATTCATTATCTGTGGGGTGGTATGATTATCATCGGAATGGTTTTTGCGGTCTTGACCGGAAGGATGTCATTGATTGCGGATGCCGCGATTGTTTCCGCACAGGATGCGGTTGAATTATGTATTTCCATGACCGGTATTATGTCTATGTGGGTCGGCATGATGGAAATTGCGCGCGAAAGCGGTCTGGTTGAGAAACTGTCGAAAATGATTTCTCCGTTTTTATCTTTTTTCTTTCCCGAAATACCTAAAAATCACAAAGCACGCGACTACATTTCTCTCAATATAATCGCAAATTTATTGGGACTCGGTTGGGCAGCAACACCGGCGGGTTTAAGCGCAATGAAAGAAATGGAAAATCTGCGTATTGCACAAGGAAGAACCGCCGACATTGCGACAAACGCAATGTGTAATTTTTTAATTCTAAATATATCATCTTTGCAGCTGATTCCTGTCAGCATCATTGCATATCGCAGCCAATTTGGATCTGCAAATCCTACGGCAATTATTGCGCCGGGTTTGATTGCGACTTCTGTAAGCACAATTGTCGCTATTATATATTGTAAGATCAAATCTCACGGAGGTGCGACTTGCAAATCCTGCTGACCATATCCAATCTGCTGATTCCCATCATTATTTTTGGAATTGTTGTAAACGGGTTAATACATAAAAAAGATGTCTATACTTGCTTTACCAACGGTGCCGAGGAAGGATTCCGTACAGTTATCCGTATTATGCCGACATTAATCGGTTTAATGATTGCGGTTGGAATTCTGCGTGCCTCCGGCTTTTTGGAGTTCTTGTCGAACCTGTTGTCACCGATATTTGCGTGGATTAGGATTCCGGGAGAGGCAGTGCCCGTATTATTGGTAAAAATGTTTTCCTCATCGGCATCGACCGGCCTTGTGCTCGATATTTTTAAAACACACGGACCTGACTCATATATCGGAAATTTGGTGTCGCTTGCGATGGCATGTTCCGAGACCATCTTTTATACGATGAGTGTCTACTTTGTTGCGGCAAACATCAAGAAAACCCGCTATACGCTTGCAGGGGCGTTGCTTGCCACAGTTTCGGGACTTGTGGCTAGTGTGATTCTTGCCGGGATGATGTGAATACGCGATTCGGGGTTGAGGGAACCGTGGGGGAATGGTATACTATGAATGATATGGGCACATAGGCATACAGGGGACTTTGACTTCCTAAAACCATTTTGCCTTTGCACACAGGCAGAAATCGAAGAAACACAGAAGTGGATTGACGAGACCGGTGAGTTTTATTTAGGCAAGAACACCTATCCTAAAGTTTTTATGGATATAGTCCATGATTTGGATTATTATAGACAACATTTTGATGCCGCACGTATTGCGGAACCGATAAAAGGTCAATTTCTGTATTATGCAGAGTTGGAAAGAGAAGAAAGAGGCAGAATGGTTGTGTACGGTGAGAGTGATACAGCTGTCTGTACTTTTACCGGAACAAAGCAAGGTGAAGAATGGGTTATGAGTGCGGATTTTCGAGGAGCGGTTCAACAATTGACTTTTTATCCGCGTTACCAAAAAGAAGTTGTGACGAGTACCTTGGATATGGGAATGGCAACGACTGATTTTTGCACGTTAAATCGAGAGGATGGAGAAGAACTTGCGTATGCAAGCCTTGTTGAATTAGGGTACGGAGATTATGAATTGGTCAATACGATTATTACAATGACCACGGATGAGAATGCAAAGACGTTTGCCAATGGTTATGTATATACGTTCGCACGTAGTATCGGTGGAATTCCGACAGCGTTTCTGGGAAGATTCCAACCGACGATGGGCGTGATTTATTATGATGATATTCCACAGGAGTATGTTAGCATCTACGTAAATCAGTACGGTGTGGAACAGATTGACTTATTGGCGCACTATGATTTCGGGAATGCGAGCAAAAACGAAGAATTATTGCCGTTTGAGCAGATTGATGAAAAAGCACAGCAGGAGATTGCGTCCGAAATAAACTATATAGCAAATCAGCATTTAACAATCAAAGAAATATCTCTTAAGTATATTGTTGTTGTAAATGAAGGTTTATACAGTTATCGACCGGTTTGGGTTTATCACATTACCTATCCGGACGGGAGTGCGCAGAGATATACAACAGATATTTGTATTGATGCAATCAGTGGGGAAATTACGAATCATAAGATTCGATTCGATTTTATTTTTAACGTTGTAGACTAAAGAACAGCGGAGCGCAAGATGACACAGAGAATGAAAAGACAAATGTATAACATACTGCGGATGGCGTGTACAGTATTCTTGGCGACGATGATTGTTGCTTGTACATCTGCGCCTGAACAGACGGAATCGGAGTCGTCCGATATCGATTTTGTTCAGACGGAAATCGGAAGTTATGATTCCGCTGATACGGCAATCGTCGTGCATAAAGATGAAGAAATGAAGCAAATAACGTTTCAAAATATAGCAACGGGATTGCGATATACGCTTCAATATGACGGGGTTACCTGTTTTTATGATGAATATCAAAGTGCCATAGCCGTAGGACAGCTTGAGACAGCGGAGGTTGCAGATATTTGTTTCAGAAAAGCCTCAAAATATCTTGTGGAGTTGCGATTGTCAGATGTTTACAGAGAGAATGCGTCGATTTCCGAATATGCATTTGAGAAAAAAGGAACCCGTATGATGCTCGGAAAAGAGACATATGTAGTCGACGACTTTCTTGTCATTACATCGAATGGCGAATCCATTGAACAGGTGGAAATCAATTCGAGTGATGTGTTGACCATATATGCGAAGGATCACACAATTTACAGTATTCGCGTGGAGCGTGGACACGGCTATTTACGACTTGAGCAGGATGATTATTTCATCGGCGGTTGGATTGAAGTTGGGCAAAAAATCATTCGAATAATTGAGGAGGACATGCTTCTGGTAGTTCCGGAGGGGAATTATCAAGTCCTGGTTTCCAATGACGGCGCGACCGGTATCAAACAGGTGACAATCGGGAGGAATCAGGAAGTCACCCTGAATCTTGGGGATATCGATGTTGAGAAAAAGTACGGAAACATCTTGTTTGTTACCGATCCCGCAGAGGCGCAGGTGTATGTGGACGGGGAGAAGACGGATGTAACGTTACCGATAGAATTGGAATACGGAATTCACCAGTTGATTGCGCGCGCAGACGGCTACGAGACACTGATGCGCTATATCAAGGTGGGTTCACCGTCGGCAAGTATTGCGTTGACATTGACCGAAGAAGAGAGCAAAACGAGCGAGAAAACCAGCGAAAAGACAAGCGAGAAAACAAGCGAAAAAACCAGTGAGCAAACGAGTGAACCGACAAGTCAAGATACGGTTATCGGTTCAGATCTACCTGCAAACTCATCGACCGGCAGTACATCTGACGATACCGCAATCGGCATGACGGACAAGGTGTATATCAATGCGCCCATCGGTGTGGAAGTTTATGCAGATGGTACCTACTTGGGAATTACACCTGTCAGCTTCAAAAAAACCGCGGGTGAAGTGATGATTACACTGCGTAAAAGCGGTTATCAAACCAGAACGTACGCATTACAGATAGACGATACCAAAGGCGATGCAGACTATTCTTTCTCTGCGTTGGATCCGATTGAGTAGACAAAACGGAGGATACGAATGGAACAATATGGATACGAAGATTTGCTCGGTATTGTAGCGGCGCTACGAGCCGATGACGGTTGCCCTTGGGATCGCGCACAGACACATGAGAGTCTGCGTCCCTGCATGGCGGAAGAGGCGGCAGAGCTGATTGCGTCAATTAGAATTTTGAAGGATACGGGAAGTTTCGAGAATATGCGTGAAGAACTCGGTGATATTTTGTTACAGGTTGTTATGCACAGCCAAATTGCCGCGGAAGAAGGTTATTTTACCATGGCGGATGTGGTCAACGAGGTTTCAGAAAAGATGGTTCGCCGTCATCCACATGTTTTCGGAGACGCAAAGCAGGATAGCGTACAAGGAGTACAACAGAACTGGGAAGCAATCAAAGCAAAGGAAAAAGAAGGAAAGAGCTATATCGAGTCTCCGCTACGGGAGATACCAAAAGAACTTCCGTCGTTGGCGCGTGGCATAAAGGTATTACGCAAGGTTGACAAACTCTATGAGCCAATTCCGAATGACGGCGCATGTCTGGATTCAATTACCGCTGCGGTACAAGAACTTTCCGACAATGATACCGAGGAGGCATTCAGAGAGGCGATTGTCAAGATATTGATGTCGGTTGTCGGAATATCGGCAAACCATAAGTTTTATGCGGAACAGATGCTTTCGGATGAAGTGGAGTCCGTGATTGAGAAATACGAGCAAAAGAATGGTCAAAATGGCTAAAAAATGCCAAAATTTCCTTGACAAAGGGGTAAAAAACCACTATAAATAGTATAGACGGTTGGAAAGCCGACAGAAACTAAAAAATTACTCAAGTAAGAGGAGGAGTTCAAAATGAACAAGACAGAATTGGTAGCAGCAATTGCTGATCAGGCAGGCTTATCAAAAAAAGACGCAGAGAAGGCATTGAAGGCTTTTACAGATGTAGTAGCAGATGAATTGAAGAAGGGTGAGAAAATCCAGTTAGTTGGATTTGGTACATTTGAAGTTGCTACGAGAGGCGCAAGAGAGGGAAGAAATCCTCAGACCGGTGCTCCTATGAAGATTAGTGCTTCCAAGGCTCCTAAGTTTAAAGCAGGCAAGGCATTGAAGGATCTTGTAAACGCATAAGTATCGATTATCATGCAAATATGCAGAATAGAAGCAGTTATCCTTTCGAGGATAACTGCTTTTGAATTCAGGCAACTGTCAATTAGACTATGGGTGATGAAGCCGAAAATAACGGAGGTTTTATGAGATTAGACAAATATCTGAAAGTATCGCGTTTGATTAAGCGTCGCACCATTGCAAATGAGGCATGTGATGCCGGCAGAGTCAGCGTGAACGGCAAGGTTGCGAAGGCATCTTTGGAAGTCAAAGCAGGCGACAAGATAATGATTCGGTTTGGCGATAAAGAGGTCAAAGTCGAAGTATTGAGCGTGCAGGAAACTGTTCGCAAAGAGGAAGCAAAGGAAATGTTTGCATACTTGCCGTAGGAAATGAGTATCAGGCAGTATTCGGAAGAATGTACCGTTCTAATCGGTATATTCTTCTTTTTTGATTCATATAGTTATGAAGAAACATGAAAGGGAACGGTGACAGTGGAAGAATTAAACTCCGGAAGCAAACGAGCACACAAACTAATGGTTTTGAATCGCCGTACCTGCGCGGTAAACGGTGTAACTGATGTATTGGCATTTGATGTAAATGAAATTCTGCTGGAGACAGAACAGGGAATGCTCATGATAAAAGGGAATGAACTGCATGTTACCCGATTGACGCTTGATAAGGGTGAGGTTGATATTGACGGAAAGGTTGACAGTCTCACATACTCCGATGTGCGTGAAAACAACGGTAAGGGAGAGTCTTTGATTGCAAGACTGTTTAAGTAGGCATGAGCCGGGAAATATATGATGAGATTTGTTTGTTTTTTGATGCGGTGACTTTGGGATGCGCTATGACAATCATTTATGATTTTCTATTGATATGGCGCAATGTCTTTTCACATCACGCAGTTACCGTGGCAATTGAGGATGCCGTGTATTGGCTAATCACCTCAGCGATTTCATTTCTTGTTTTGTATCGCGTCAATGAGGGTGTTGTACGTTGGTTCTTTGTTGCCGGGGCCGCAATCGGAATGTTCCTTTATAAAGAGAGTATTAGTCAATATGTGGTAAAAATTATGTCAACTACCATATCATATGTGGTAAAAGTGTTGATAAAAATAGCACATATTGTGGTTGCTCCGATAAAATGGCTATTTAGTGGCATTAAACAATTGTTATTATTGATTAAAAAACCTTTTATTTTTATGAAAAACAAGTTGACGGTTTGCATAAAGTTGGTTAAAATGGAATTATGTAAACGCTTTAGAGGCGACACAGACGAAAATGTGAGATAGGGGAATGCATATGGCGGGCAAGAGAAGGAAACCTGCCTACAGCAGAAAACGTCATAACCGTTTGGGCGTGGTTCTTGTATCCATGGTGGTTTTGATGATTTTGGCGGTTGTAGGAGTCAAGAGTATAGAGTTGCGAATGGAACGTGACGCAATTGAAGAGAAGCAGGCGTACTACGAGGAGCTGATTGAAGATGAGAAGGCGCGCAGTACGGAACTTGCTGAATTCGAGAAATACACGCATACGAAGAAATATGCGGAAGAAGTTGCAAAAGATAAACTTGGATATGTAAAAGACGGTGAGATATTATTTGTTGCAGAGTAAATGCGATCGTGAAAAGCGGTCGCATTTTTTGTCTTTTAATTTCCTTAGGATGCTCCTTCTTTTTGACAAAGATTGCGCTTGGGACTTGCTATAATGAAGGTCGCAATTTGTAGCGGTGCCCCAAGAAGCAAGATTTTTAGGAAGGATGGAGACGGTCATGAGGGAAAGGTTTCAGAGTAGGGAAAAGGAAGCGGTATGGCTACCGTCATACGGGAGAAAGCAAATGTTAATGGCTGCAGACTGCTATCGGGAATTGGCAGGCAGTCTTACAAAGACTGCAGAGGAGGTGTCGGAACGCTCCGCGGATCGAAGTGAGTACCTATATAAAAAGCAATTATCAAAAAATCGTATTGTAATGGCAGAGCGTATGCGCGAAATGTCAGATCATATGCGTCGATTGGCTGAGGAAAACTTGACTTATCGTGTACCGAAGAAGAAACAGTTCAAAACACTTGTTTCACATCTTCGCAAACACGGCATAGTTCTTAAGGAAATTCTGATTACACAACAGGTTCGGACTACAGTGTATGTAACTATGCGCGGATTGAGAAATGCTGACTATACCACGGAAGATATTGCATTTGTCTTGTCGGAGAGCCTCGGTATTTCTGTATTGTCTGCCAAGGAAAATCTTTTTTTTGTGGCATACGAACCGGATTGCTATATTTATGAATCAGCGCCGAAATATACATTGATACCGGGCATGGCAAAGGCAACCAAGGAAGGTGAAACCATTTCCGGTGATAACTATTCCTTTTATGAGCCGTCAGCTTCCAAACGAATGTCTATTATCAGTGACGGTGCGGGTTCGGGAGTCGAAGCCTGTAAAGACAGTGAGCAGGTTTTGGAGTGGGTGGAGAAGTACCTGGACACCGGATTTTCCGCTCGTGAAACCGCGGATATGGTGAATGGACTTTTTTATGCGGAAGGACGTGAGCAGAACATGCCGACGCTTGATATCTGTACGGTTGATTTGGATACTGCGAAGGCTTCTTTTGTCAAATACGGGAGCGCTGACAGTTTTATTATAAGTAAGGACAAGATAGTAAAAATCAGAAATGTAGGGTTTCCGCTCGGTTTTTGCAATTCCGAAGAAAACAGTTCCGAGGAAAATATACTGTTGGGTGTGCAGGAAGGGAGAATCGGTCAAACGGAATATCAGTTGGAGGACGGAGACATAATAGTGATGTTTACCGACGGCATCTCGGATGCGATTGAGGATGAGGATGCCTTCTTGGAAATTTTGTCGCTGGCGGAGTATCGAAATGCAGCGGAACTTGCAAACTACATCTTAAATATAATTGTCCATCAAAACCAAGGTAGAATACGTGACGATATGACGGTGCTGGTCACGGAGTTATCTGCTGTCTGAAACAGAAATATCCTTGACGCAGATAATTGTAGTGGATATAATAGACGTGATACAGATGGCTAAAAAGACTGCAGAAATACAGCAGTAACAGAAAGATTCCGATGAGAGACAAAGTAAGAGATTATATATGTAGTAATCAAATGTTGGCACCCGGGGATATTGTGGTTGTCGGAGTTTCCGGCGGCGCAGATTCCGTGTGCCTGCTTTATATTTTATCCTCTCTTGCAAAGGAATTGTCTTTTGATATCATTTGTGTACACGTAAATCATGGGATACGAACAACGGCTATACGCGATGCGGCGTATGTCGAGACATTGTGTCATTCGCTTTCGGTTCCTTTTATCAAAAGAGAAATCGATGCGACGCGGCTTGCGAAAGAAAACGGCGTGTCTGTTGAGGAAGCCGGCAGAAATGCAAGGTATACCATTTTTGAAGAAATCAGACGCGATGCAGTCGAACAGAGACGGATACCGGACAATAGTGGGAAGATTGCGGTCGCACATAACAGAAACGATCAGGCAGAAACGGTGTTGTTCAATTTGTTTCGCGGAAGCAATCTCAAAGGTTTGGGTGGTATGCGGCCGGTCAGAGAACACATTATCAGACCGCTACTTGACGTTGAAAGAAGCGAGATTGAAGCGTACCTGGTGCAACAACACATGAAATGGCAGGAAGATGAGACCAATGCAGAATTGAACTATACGCGCAATCGAATTCGGCACTTGATTCTTCCGGCGCTTACAAAGGAACTGTCATTGAAGGCTGTGGAGCGTTTGGCAGATACCGCCGATGAAATGCGTGAAACAGAGCGCTTCTTGGAGAAACTGACGCTGGATGCATATGCGGATTGTGTAAAAATTACAGACGGGGAGCCGGAAATTGCGGCGGAGCGATTTTTACTTTTAGATGAAGTCATTCAGAAACGCGTATTGTATCGGTGTATGGAACAACTTGCCGGAAGCGCAAAAGACTTGACCAATGCACAGGTTATGGCGTTGTCATCGCTCTTTGACTTGCAGGTCGGAAAGCGGATTTCGCTGCCGTATCGGATGCAGGCAATCAGAACCTATGAAGGGATTCGCCTGGTAAATGCAACTTTGGATTCAAAGAATGATAGCTTGTATCAAACGATTCTTCCGACGATTCCGGGGACGTTAACGGACGGAAAGCAGAGCGAATGGTCATTTGAACTTGAAATATGGGAAAAAAATCAGGAGATTACGGAAAAAAAGTATACGAAATGGATTGATTATGATAAAATAACAAAATGTTTGGAAATACGGACGCGACAAAGCGGGGATGAGATTGTCATCGGAAGCCGTGGGGAGAAAAAAACGCTGAAGTCCTTTTTTATCGATGAGAAGATTCCAAAGGAATTGCGGGACGACATGTTACTCTTAACGGATGGCAGCAGTATTGTCTGGATTCCGGGATACCGCTTGAGTGCGGCGTACAAGATTACCGAGGATACGCTTCGTGTCTTGAAGATTCACATAGGAGGAGAGGAAGAAGATGGCTGAGAATGTACGCATTATGCTGACGGAAGAAGAAGTTGACGCAAAAATACGCTTGCTGGGGGAGCAAATCAGCAAAGATTATGCCGGAAAAAGCATACATTTGATTTGTGTTTTGAAGGGCGGTTGTTTTTTTATGTGTGAGCTTGCCAAGAGAATTACCATTCCGGTTACGATGGATTTTATGTCGGTATCGAGTTATGGGTCAGGGACGGAATCTTCCGGAAATATAAAGATTGTCAAGGATTTGGATGAACCCCTTACGGGTCGTGACGTTTTGGTTGTCGAAGATATCATAGATTCAGGGAATACGTTGAGTCATTTAATGAAGTTGCTATGGACACGCAAGCCGGAGAGCCTGTCGCTTTGTACCTTGCTTGACAAGCCTGATCGTCGCAAAGTGGAAGTGGAAGTTGATTATACTGGTTTTCAGATTCCCGATTACTTTGTGGTCGGATACGGATTGGATTATGACCAGAAATACCGGAATCTTCCATATATCGGAGTCGTTGAATTTGAAGAATCATAAAGTTAAAAAGAAAGTACCGGAGCAAGCCGGTTAAAGGAGAGTTGTTCAGTGGAGAATAATACAAGAAGAAGAGGAACGTTGTTATACCTGTTTATTGTTGGGTTACTGATTGCATTGTTGGTGTATGCGTATATTAGTGACATCGGCGCAAGTTCATACACGATGGCACAATTTCGCACAGATGCCGAGGCGGGGAATATTACCGATGCAATTTTGGAACAGACGGAAGCATCCGAAGGCGGTAAACTGATTGTTTATTTTGCGAACGGTGGGCAGCAGGAACTCAATGTTACAAGCGTTCGCGAGGTGGAGCGGATTGCACGCGAGGATTACGGAATCGATGTATTGGTCAAAGAGGTTCCGAAAGACAACTGGTTTATCAACTATATGTTGCCGTTGCTGGTGGTTGTGGTAATTGTATTCAGTTTGTATTTGACACTGGTGAACCTGCGCGGTGACGGAAGCGGCGGGCATATGATGGATTTCGGAAAGAGTCGTATGCGTGACGGAATTCATTCCAAAGTGAAGTTGAAAGATGTTGCAGGTCTAAAAGAAGAAAAAGAAGAACTGGACGAGATTATTCAGTTTTTGAAAGACCCAACGAAATTTACAAAAGTAGGAGCAAGAATTCCCAAAGGTGTACTCCTAGAGGGACCTCCGGGAACGGGTAAGACGCTTCTTGCCAAGGCAATTGCCGGCGAGGCGGATGTTCCCTTTTATACGATTTCGGGTTCTGATTTTGTGGAAATGTTTGTCGGTGTCGGGGCGTCTCGTGTCAGAGATATGTTTGAAGTTGCCAAGAAGACGCTTCCGTGTATCGTTTTTATTGATGAAATTGATGCAGTTGCCCGCAGACGAGGCACCGGTATGGGTGGCGGACATGATGAAAGAGAGCAGACACTGAATCAGTTGCTTGTTGAGATGGACGGTTTCGGAGAAAACAGCGGAATCATTATTTTGGCGGCGACGAATCGTGTGGATATTTTGGATCCGGCTATTTTGCGTCCGGGACGTTTTGACCGTAAGATTGTAATCGGCAGACCCGATGTGACAGGGCGTGAAGAGATATTAAACGTTCATGCCGGTAACAAACCGCTTGCGGAAGATGTGGATTTGAAGAAAGTTGCCTGCACGACGGCAGGGTTTACGGGAGCGGATTTAGAGAACTTGCTGAATGAATCTGCAATTACAGCCGCGAAAGAGTCGCGTGCGTATATTACACAGGCTGATATCAATCATGCATTTATCAAGATTGGGATGGGAACAGAAAAGAAAAGCCATGTGGTTTCGGAGAAAGAAAAGAAGATTACGGCATATCATGAGGCGGGGCATGCGATTTTACTGCATGTATTGCCGGATATGGATCCGGTCTATACGGTATCGATTATTCCCACGGGAGACGGTGCTGCCGGTTATACCATGCCTTTGCCGGAAAATGACAACATGTTTTATACCAAAGGTTGGATGCTTCAGAGAATTATGGTTACCTTGGGAGGCCGAATTGCGGAATCAATCATTTTTGATGATATAACGACCGGCGCTTCTTCGGATATCAGAACCGCGACACATGTGGCGCGTGATATGGTGACCAAGTACGGAATGTCTGAGGGCTTGGGTATGATTAATTATGCAAGCGATGATGATGAAGTATTTCTCGGCAGAGATCTTGCACATACCCGTGCATACAGCGAGAGCGTTGCGGCACGTATTGATGAGGAAGTACAGAGAATCGTGGATGATTGTTATCAGAAAGCGGAAGAGACGCTTCGCGAGAAGATGGATATTCTGCATAAGTGCGCCGATTTGCTGATTGCAAGAGAAAGAATTACGAGAGAAGAATTTGAGACCTTGTTTGCGGAGTAAGAGAACATAGAATTGTGCATTTTTACTAAAAACAGCAATAAGAAATTGTAATATTTGTGAAAACTGAAGATTGCGCTTTTGGGGGTGCTTTGTTATAATGCTTCTTGTAACCCCCCAATACATTATAGTTTTTTGCTATACCCCATAAGAAGAAATACCTTCTCTAAAAAGGACAGTCGCGAGGCTGTCTTTTTTATTGATACAGATACCAAAAAGCATGAAGAATATCCTGCTTGCAGAATATTCTTCATGCTTTTATGGTATCCAACAGTATAAGGAAGTAGCCATTTATTACATATCCACTTTTATGGTATCAACAAATCGTGCCGGCAACAATCCGATTCCGTAGGAGTTGCTTGCGGTATACTGAAAGACATAGTAGTTGGCTTGCGTGTCGTCTTCCGAGGTAGCAGATATAAAGAAACAGTTTTGCTTGAAGATGGACTCCAACGGCAATTGGGGATAAACGGTTTCGATTCGACGCGGCAGAGAAAGACTGCTTGCAGGTAAAATCGACGATACGTATATCGAAGGGTCGGCAAAAAGCACATCACCGGATTCTTCCCGATATAAGGAATCGATGGAGGTGTTAAACACATAGGCTTCCGATACGATTGCGGCAAGGATTGCACCGTCTTCCGTCATCAGAATGGTGTGCGTCAGCGAATTGTCATACTTTTCAAATGTAATTTTTAGCATATTCGCTGAGTAAGTATTGAATGCACGGTCTGTATAACTATAAACGTCGATATGGTAAGTGTACCAGTTATCATAATCGGATTTCAGCGAATAAGGATAGACACCATTTTGGTAATAGTGCTCTATTTGCATCTTGGCCAGTTCTGCGGCTTCGCTCATTGGAAGGGATGCGTTTTCGTCATAGTCGACGGCAGCATAGGTACTTTTTAATGTTCCCGTGGTTAAATTGATGCGGTCAATGGGCGAAAGCATCTGAGAGGCTTTCTTGGCAAGCGTGGTACGCGAAGCACGATAGTATTCGGCAGGTGCCGTTTGCAGGGCGTTCAACTGTGATTCAAATTGATGTTCAAGTACATACTGCGGAACAAACAGACAACAAAGGATAATGATTAATAATAGTATGGCACAAACAATCATGGGGAGGCGTTTAGTTTTCATCAGATACCTCCTTTTTGAATGAAATCGTGATGGTGGTACCGACACCCGGAGTGCTTTCTATATGTAGTTCAGCATTGTGACTGTGAAAAATCAGTACGGACAGAGACAGTCCCAAACCGGCACCGCCTTCCTGGCGTGAACGTGACTTATCAACCATATAAAATTCATCTGCAATGTGTGCAAGGTGCTCCGCTTCGATGCCGATACCGAAATCTTGAACCGTAATGAGGAAATCATCCGAACGAAGTTGACCGATAAAACGTATTTTAGATCCCGGTTTTGATGCCTTTCTTGCGTTGTCAAGCAGATTAATCAAGGCGGATTTGAGCAGATCGGCATCGCCTGTGAGTTGATATTCGTCGCATGATACATGCAAACGTAAATGCTTTTCCTTCATTGAGGGAGAAACACTGAATTCCACATCATGAAAAAGACGTACGCAATCAACCGGATTGTGGCTGATGGCATGTTGTTTGGTATAAATCAAATCAAAGAGTTTTTGAGACATCAGTTCCAAACGTTTTCCTTCGTTAAAGATATAGGAGGCGGCAAGAATCTGGTTATCTCGTGACATTTCTTTACGTTGTAACATGTCCGCGTAACCGATGATGGATGTCATTGGAGTTTTTAACTCATGAGAGAAGTCAGACACAAATTGGTCTTGTTTCTTAATGATTTGTTCCAGTTCTTCAACGTGGTCATATACGGATTGCGCCATTTGATTGTAGGTATTCGCAAGCATGCCGATTTCATCGTTGGAATATACAGTTGCGCGGGATGTATAGTCGCCTTTTCCAAAAGCGTGTGATACACGATTGAGAGATTCCAGCGGTTTGGTTAAAAAGTAGCTGAGCAAAAACATAATGACAGAGCAAGTTGAAATAATGATAAGAAGCAAAAACCGATAATAAGCAATCTGCGTTCCCATGAGCGTATAAACCTCTGTGATGTCATGCTTGCTGATGATGTTCAGCTTCGCTCCGGAAATCATACTGCAAGATGTGGTGTAGACAGAATAACGATCAGATTCTTGCATGATAATGTAGTTCTTCTTGCCAATTTCGGATTTCTGCCAGAGTTCATCCGGGAAAAAGCCCGGCGTGGAGCGCTTCGAATACACCGGAACGCCGTCATAAAGAACAAATAAATCCGATTGCTCGGAAGTGACATTGGAGATGATATCTTCACAGATGGCAGTCAGTTCTTTCATGATAACATCGGAATCTTTGCCCGTCATTCCCAACAATTGGTATTCGACAGAAGCCTGAAGAATGTTATTTTCATCGACAGCGCTCTTGATTTGCGAGTCCAAAGCAAGATTCATGTTCTTGTCAATAACAAATATGCAGGAAATGCCGATTGCCAAAGACAGCAATAGGATATTCATCATCAATACTTTATAGCGAAATTTCATCGAATTTCCTCCGCGTGCGAGTGTAATGTACTACACTATGGAATTCTTTCGAGGCGATAACCGACCTTATGAATTGTTTTCAGGTGATCGAACAGTTCTGCTTTTTTGCGGAGCCTTTGAATATGTAAATCCAACGTTCTGGTGTTGCCGCATTCCTCTTGACCCCATACGGATTCGTAGATTTGTTCGCGAAACAATGTGATATCCACGTTTTGAACAAAAAGCACCAACAGTTCAAATTCTTTCGGTGTTAATTCAATCAATGCATCGCCCTTGTGCACGATGCGATTGTCCAAGTCGATATTGAGAAGACCATAGATGAGAGTGGAGTCACCTTTGTGAAATCTGCGGAGTACCACATGAATGCGTGCCAATAATTCAACAATTTCAAAAGGCTTGACAATATAGTCTTCAGCGCCCATGGACAATCCTTTTACGCGGTCCGTCAGTCCTGACTTGGCAGTTAGGAAGATAACAGGTATGCGTAATGATTTGATGTATTGAAACAGTTCGTAACCGTCGATTTTGGGAAGCATAATATCTAAAAGGACCAAATCAAACTGCTCGTTTTCAAGGATATTTGCCGCATCAAGGCCATCGACTGCACAAGTACAATCGTAACCAGCGTCCGACAAATTCATTCGGATGAGATCGCGGATGGGTTTTTCATCTTCTACAATCAGTATTTTCTCCATAAGAAGTCCTCTTTTGACACTCATAATATCATGATATCGCATGGCCTACGTCTCCGTGAGTTTTTCGTCTTATAGGCTCTTTTGCGCATGCGCATAGCTATGAAAGGCTCGCTTGCGCTCATTATATCATACATTTTTTGATAAAAACATCCGTGGGTTGGCTAAAATCATGAATTTTTTTTTCTTTTTATAGAAATTGTTGTATAATTGATACAATTCTGATACATTTCTGGATTATGATACAGACAGAATCATGATATAGATGCGAAAAATCATAGAGCATCGGTGCCGATGACAGCCATCGGCAGAATGGAGGCAAATTCTATGAAGTATAAATCATTTTTAGCAATTGCCCTTGTATTGGTCATCTGTCTGTCCGGATGTAAAGGAAACGGAGAAGGAAGTATTGCTGAGGATTATGAACGTTTGAACGAGGAGATTGGCCAATCGGAGAATTCGGAGATACAGGTGACGGAAGCGGAGATTCCGGAGCATATGGATTATGAGGTATTCAGTGCCAGTGGGATGAGTTCCATCGATTGCAATGCGGATGTGCAAGCAATCGGTTTAAAGAACGCGGCGATAATAGAGATTACAGAAACAGAAATAACAGACGAATATCTTTTGGATTTGGCAGACAAATTGTTTGACGGCGGTTACACGGTTAAAAAGCCGTATTGTATCTGTACTATGGATGAATTGCTTGCAGAGAGGGATTATATCAAGGAAATGCTTTCGGAGTATCCGGAGGATGAAGGTCGTGTATGTGAGACAATGTATGAAGTAGTTAATTACATTGAAGATTTTAATGAAGAACGTGTCCGTGACCTCGAAGAGGGAGAAGTCATTGTTCATGTGGAATACTCGGGAATTTTTATCAATGGATTATATGGGCCGGAAGAACGGTCTTTTGATATTGCAATGATTCAGGGAACGATTGGTGACAGAGTGTTTCAACTCTACTATGGCTTGGAAGGTGAATCAATGACTTTGAAATTGCGTCCGTTGACACCCTATGTCAGAACCAGCGATTTGTGTAACATGGAATCAACACTCTACGAAGAATTATTTGGAGAGAACATTTGTAATCTTGATGATAGCAGAACTATGGCGGAGAGCATTTTAAATGATATCGGGTATGCGGATTTTAAAGAACATGATGTTGCCAAGAGAAGATGTCAGGACAGCGAATATGTACCTTACTTAGACGGATACTATTTCTGGTATTCCAGAGATATCAACGGATACGAAAATTCTATTTATGACAATCCACGTGCCATTCTCTATGATGAATTAAAAGAAGGACGCGGACTTCATGCCGGACAGGAATACATTTGTATCAAAATTGACCATGAAGGTCTGGTCGGAATCGAGTTCGGCAGTCGTTACACGATAGGAAAGACCTTGTCCGAAAATGTTCAGTTAATGGATTTTGCACAGATTGATGAGATTGCACAAAAACATATGGCGGAAGTGATTGAAAAATTTGAAGATACATATGATTATGAGACATACAGTGAATTGCTGGAGTCATTTTCTCCGGTCACTTCAATCGATGAAATCGCATTTACTTATATTCCGATTCAATATGACGGAAAGTTCGTTTATGTACCGGCATGGGCATATTTGTCAAACCATAATTATTACAGTGACAACGACTCATATACCAATCAGTATGCATTGATGGCAATCAATGCAATTGATGGCAGTATCATACATATGGATAGAAACAAGCAGTTTGCGTTAGCCTTTTGGTGGGACGAACCGTAAGGAATAAAGTCGAGATAAAAGTTATTGGAGAAGAAGGGAGTACCCGATGAAGAAAAGAATCGTTCTATTATTCGCAGCGTCATTGTTACTGACGGGGTGTGCGGAAGGGAGCAATGCCAAGATGCCGCCTGTTACGGTGGATCATTATGACAGGATTATTTATGAGACCGTACCTGTGGAGCGCAGAGATGTCAAACCGGAAATTGAGTTGAGACTGGATTGTGAATCATACTCCAGAAAATCATACAGCGTTTCCCGTGACGATATGGAGGTTGACAAGGTATTTGTCAGTGTCGGCGACCGTGTTTCGGCCGGTGATGTATTAATCTCCTGTAAGGCCGGCGATATTTCCGATAAAATCAAGGCGTATGAGACCAAAATTGAGAAAAATCAGATTATGTATGAGCATTACGAACAACTGAATGCCATTGATCAAACCGAAAACAATGACGTCGTGCTTGAACAACTCAAGAGAAACATTGATTTGGATCGGATGTATGTGAGCGAATTGAGGGCGCGTCTTGCTTCCTATAACATCGTTGCCGAGGCAGACGGGGTGATTTTGGATATTGCCGAAGGATTGGAAGAATCCACAGTCGGTAAGACCAAAAACATCATTTCCGTGATATACAGTGACGGTATTTTTACCACCGTTTCCGAAAAACAGATTGAGTTTGATACGGAGGAGATATATGAAGCTTATTTCGGAGCAACTTACTATCTGATGCAATACGTTTCCATGACCGAAGATAAGGGAAGATACACGTATACATTTAAGGCAATCAGCGATGGCCAGGATTTTTGCAGTAAAGAAACTTTGGTGATGAATGTAATCCAGCCGATGCTAAGCGGTGCGCTCTGTGTCCCGGAGGATTGCGTCAATAAAGTGGATGATATTTATGTTGTTTACCTTTTAGATGAAAACGGTTTTAAAAGGGCACGGGAAGTCACTATCGGTATTACAATTGACGGAATGACAGTTATTGAATCGGGTTTGAGTGACGGAGATGAGGTGGTTCAAAATGAGTAAAAGAAGAATTGTTAGTTTGTTCATTATTGTAACTTTGATGGTATCTATGTTTTCCGGTTGCAATCAAAAAGAAGTAGCGATTCCGGAATTGAACGATCCGGTTGCGGTCAGAGAATCGTTTCGACCGGTAGATTACGGTGATGTAGGTAAAATTGAACTATTGTACGGCGATGTGGTTCCGATGGATCGGTGTTATTTTTGGAAGATTTCATCAACGGTGGATAAGATACATGTACAACTCGGTGATTATGTGGAGGCCGGTGAAGTACTTGCATCGGCAAGCGTCGGAACAATCCGCGAAGAAATAGCGGATTTGAATGCACAAATAAAGCACAAGAATGAAGTTTATGCCATAGAACTGGAAAACTACGGATATAAGCACAAAGAATTGGAATATGCCACTGTTGTTGCACAAGGGACCACACAGGCAGAACAAGCAGGCAAAAACATACAGCAGTTAGAAGAAAATCACAGATTTGATGAGCAATTGCATGAATTTGAGATTGAACAGTTAAAGGAAGAGATTGCCGAGCGACAGAAGTTAATTGAAAAAGAAACCTTGGTTGCAGATACTTCGGGATATGTTACCTATATCAAAGACATGTCGGAGAGCAACAGAGCGGCAGCGTATGAGAATGTTGTAATTGTTTCTGATTACGAGAACAGTTATATTGAATTATCTTCTATAAGTATGGCATCGCTAAGCAGAAGCAAGATTACGATTTATTCAAGATACTATACCGAAATCAACGCAGAGCGATATTACTTGGAAGAATATGAGTATTCAGCCGAGGAG
>CAYMCV010000041.1:0-17106 GCA_964389005.1 uncultured Lachnospiraceae bacterium
TTAAAAGAAAAAATATATGAACTTAAAAATTGGAAAAAAGTAATTCATACCACATGGAATCCGGAAGGCCCGGGAGTGGTGCGTATCCACATGATACCGCCCAAATTTAATTGGTTTCGTATTAAACCATCCATTGTAATTATCAACGGACAGGATTATGTACCGATAAATGAATCATGGGCGATTCTTTTGACGGAATTTATTGCAGGTGTGAATGCATACGGCGAACATGAAATGTCGGAGGAGACGTTGGAAGACCTGATAACCGAGGCATTTTATCGAGTCAGAAAAGTATATCCGGAGGTTCAAAATGAGCAGTTGCGGGAAGATTTGCATGTGCTCACGGAGACATTTGCAGACCTTGCCATGGGAAAAGAGCCGGAAGCAGAAATCGGACAAATTTCCATCGGCGACTATGCACCTTATATGAAAGCGCCACATCGAATGGATTTGATGGTCAGTGCCATGGAAAAGGACAATCAATGGAATTGCAATCAGAAATGCCTTCATTGCTATGCGGCAAATCAACCGTTGGCGGAAACGAAGGAACTTTCGACAGAGGCATGGAAGAACATAATTGACAATTGTAAAAAAGCAGGAATTCCTCAATTGACGTTTACAGGTGGTGAGCCGACGATGCGTTCGGATTTGTGCGAATTAATCCATGCGGCCAGGTGGTTTGTAACCAGATTGAATACAAACGGAATTCTGTTAACAGAGGAAAAGTGTAAACAATTGCGTAAAGCGGAACTTGACAGTGTACAAATCACCTTTTATTCATATGATGAAAAAGTACATAATGAATTGGTTGGCGGTATGCATTACCGAGAGACATTGGCGGGAATCAAGAATGCATTGAAAGCAAATCTTTCCGTCAGTATCAACACCCCGCTTTGCAGTCTGAATTCTGACTATGATAAAACGCTTGCATTCTTACATGATTGCGGAATTCGATTTGTAACATGTTCCGGAATGATTGTATCCGGTAATGCGAAGGAAGCAGCTTCCGTGCAGACGAGACTGACAAGTGAGGAATTATATGATACTTTAAAGAAAGCAGTCAAATTTTGCAATTCTCATGAAATGGAAATCAGTTTTACTTCGCCTGGGTGGATTGAGGAAGAGAAACTGCGTAAACTCGGATTGATGGTACCTTCGTGCGGTGCATGCTTAAGCAATATGGCAGTGACACCGGATGGGAAAGCGGTTCCGTGTCAGAGCGCGTTGAGTGGCGTTCCTTTGGGTGATATGCAAAAAGACTCATTTCAAAAGATTTGGAAGAGTAAAAACTGTAAAAAGCAACGTAAATATGCGGCACAAATGAAGCACTGTTGTCCGATTCAAGAAGAAATACTTCAATAATCAAGGGGAATAAGAATGAATAAACTAATGAAAATATTGCTTCGTTGCGTTCTTTTGGTAAGTATTGTTTTTTTATTTAAAAATGATGTATTGGCAGATGAATTGGATTATATCCACAATTATACAATTGAAGTCGATAACCGAGACGATGGTTCTCTGGACATTACCTATCATATCATGTGGGAAGTATTGGACAGTACATCGGAAGGACCGCTGACATGGATTAAAGTCGGAATTCCGAATGAAGGCGTGGATGAAATGACCGCACTCAGTGATAATATTGATAAAATCAGTTATTTAGGTGACGGCGGTGATTATGTCAGAATTGATTTGGACCGTTCCTATCGAAAAGGAGATATTCTGCAAATTGACTTTTCGATTCATCAACATTCGTTGTATACGACAGAGAGTCAAACCTACCTGTATTTATTTACACCCGGCTGGTTTCCCGAGATTAAGATTAACCAAATGGAAATAAAGTGGAAAGCCAAGGACGGAATGACTTCTGATGGAATAAATGAATATGGATACTTTGTGAAACGAGAATTCTATCTAAAAAAAGGTCAACAGATGACAATTAAGGTCGAATACGACCAACAGATGTATCAATTTCATGATGACTATTTGATGAAAAAGAAAGCGGCAGAGGAAAATATGTCAGGTATCGTATTCCTATCCATATTCTGCGGCGGTGGTTTGCTTGGAATAATTGGCTATTTTATTTTTATCAATCGAAAGAATCCAAAAGACTATTATGATTCGCACAAGGGATTGGGAGTTCACTATTACAGTAACAAGACAACTCGCGCGAGTCGTACCGGCGGTCGGCGCGGTGGCGGTGGCGGTTGCGCTTGTGCATGCGCCTGTGCCTGTGCTTGTGCAGGCGGCGGCAGAGCAGGGTGTGCAGTCAAAGATTTATACCACGTTCCCCATATTGTTGTCTCAGACAATCAACCACAAAATCATGTTGATAAAAATCAGAAGTCAAAGTAACGGGTGGCATTGTAGTAACAAATATCGGATACGATTTGGAAGAGTAATTCGGGATCGTTCGGATATTCGCCATTTTCAACCCATAATCCGATTTGGTTACAGAGAATGCGACGGAAGTACTCATGTCGTGTATATGAGAGTAAACTTCTCGAATCCGTCAGCATACCGACAAACCCGGACAAATTACCGAGTGATGCCAGAGAAGTTAATTGCTCGGTAATTCCTAATTTGTGATCGTTGAACCACCATGCACTTCCGTGTTGTATTTTTGCAACAGCAGAGGAGTCCTGAAAACAACCGATGATTGTCCCAATGGCTTGATTGTCATTGGGATTTAAACTGTAAAGGATGGTTTTGGGCAAAGCATCCTCAGCATCCAGCGCATTTAGAAACGCAATCAATTGTGTACAAGGCGTATCGGTACTGATGCAGTCAAAACCTGTATCGGCACCCAAAGAGGAAAATTGCTTCTCATTATTATTACGATTGCAGCCGTAGTGCAATTGAAGAACCCAGTTTCTTTTTGCATATTCTTTGCAAACAAATAGCATCAAAGCGGTCTTGAACTGCAATGCTTCTTCAGGCGTCGGATATATTCCCTGTATTCTGGCAGTAAAAATACGTTCAATGACTGCTTCTGAGGCAGGGGCATACATGACGTAAGAGAGTCCGTGGTCTGATAATTTGCACCCGACAGAGGCAAAGTAATCCATGCGGTTTTGCAATGCTTTTTTTAGATGATGAAATGTTGTAATCGGAATGGAGGAAACCTCCGATAATTGATGAATGTAGTCAATATAAGAAGCATCTTCCATATTGATGGCTCGATCGGGTCTGAATGTCGGTAAAACACGGACATGGAATTCATTGTCAGCCGCAATTTGTTTGTGATACATGAGGGTGTCAATCGGGTCGTCCGTGGTACAAATCACTTCCACATTCGATTGTTTGATGAGTTCACGTGCACACATGGAAGGATTCTTTAGCATTTCATTGCAACGATTCCATACCGCTTCCGCATTTTGAACGGTCAGCGGTTCATAAAAAGAAAAATAGCGCTGTAACTCAAGGTGACTCCAGTGATACAGTGGATTACCGATGGCTTTGGAAAGAACTTCTGCCCATTTGATGAATTTATCCTTGTCATTGGCACAACCGGTAATATATGTTTCTTCGATGCCGAAGGAACGCATGAGGCGCCACTTATAGTGATCATGGCCAAGCCATAACGTGGTGATGTTTTCAAACATCTGATTCTCTGCAATATCTTTGGGGTTGATATGGCAGTGGTAATCAATAATCGGAAGTGTTTTGGCACATGCATGATATAACGTCTCTGCGGTTTTGGTCTCTAATAAGAATTGATCATCCATAAATTGTTTCATTCGACATCCTCTTTTCGTCCATTCTAAATCATTTACCACACTAGTATACAACTGCGAAACTTAGTTTTCAATCATAAAAAGAAAATCCTTTGTATCTTTTCCCGTATCGCTGACGTGCAGAGAAAAGTGATTATCGGTAGTCTCGGTCAGAGAAACTGTAACGACTCCCGCATCGAATGATATACGCACACCTTTACGAATAGCAATGTCGACTGCATCATAGAGTATATATTTGGGCACAGAAACATCGGGAATGCTGTCGGGAAGCAGAAATTCAACCGTTAGATTAGAAAAACGTTCTTCTTCCAATAATGCATAGAGTTTGGTGATTTTTATTTCATCCGAGAGCGAAGCCGTATCGGTTTCATTGTCATAACAAAACAGACAGTCAAGAAATTCGCTTAGTATGCGTGTTAGGGCACCGGCTTTGGCAGTATCGGCATAACAATAACCATCAATTAAGTTGATAACATTAAAAAGAAAATGGGGTCTGATATGCTCATAAGGTATATTGCTATGAATTATGTCGGTCGAATCGGATTGATCGGAGAAAAATTCGCCTTCCGTATGATTTTGAAGCAGTAGAGACCAATCGCCAACAGAAAGTAGCCAATTGTCGTCTTTTTTGTGCAATGAAATATGAATCAAGGCTAGATAACGATCGCTGCTTGAAGAAAGTACCGATGGTAGAATGTTATAAAGAAAAGAGATAAGCGATAGATACTTGATAAATATATGTGGAATCATATCGGGAAGGTGCAGTGAAAAACCGAGATTCGGGTTATCGTTTTGTAACAGAATCAGGTAGGACTTCAGCAAACGGATTTCTGCCGTGATTTCTCGTTTGGTATGACGCGCATCAATATCTAGCATGCTACGAATGTAATTAGACATGGCAATAATGAACGTATCTGCGGTATCGGGTGATACCTCACATACATTTGCTATCGATTGGAGCGTTTTTTGAGTTATTGCGTGGACTTGCTCCGGTTGAAAACAATCGGTATCAATATCATCTGACAGAAGAATTTTTTCCTGCATTATCGGCTCCTATCTTTAAAAAGTTTTTTGAGGTCATTGGAAGGAGAATCATCATAAAGCGTCGCGAGACGTTTCTCGTAAGACTTATAGATGTTGTAAGCAGCCTGTGATTGATTGTCATCAAGTTTCATCTTTATCATTCTGGTAATAATGTCCTCGTCGCAGGAATCAAACGCAAGATACGCTTCAAGTGTATGGAAAGCTTCGTCGTGTTTATCGGATTTGCAATAACGTTCGGCAAGTTCAAGAACCAATTTTCTGTGTTGTGTCTCAAGATAGGAGCGCGCCTCGCAGGCCCATTCATAAGGTCTTGCCGGAAGGTATTCACCTTTGTATGCATGATTTGCCGCTAAAAGTTGTTCTACAGAAGCGGAAGACAGATGTTCGACAACATCTAAAAATAGGAAGTAATCGCTGTCAATATAACAGGAAGCAATACGATAACTCTCATTTTCGCGAATTAATAAAGGCGGTAGTTCATTTTGAGAAAACATACTGCGAAGATAAGAACAACTGACATAAAAAAGCTTATTTGCTTTTTCATAGTCATCCGTATCGGGAAACAGGGATTCCAGTATTGATTCCTTTGTAAGTGCAAGACCACGTTTGTTGTGTAATAATAGAAAAAGTTCGGCTGTTTTGGAAGTGCGAAATGCAAGATTCTCGCTTCCTTCCTTGTCGGTTCTGCATTGAAAATCTCCGAATACAGTCACTTGCAGACGGCAATTGGAGGTGCTTATTTGAGGCGCAATTTTTGCTTCTCGAGGTTGAATTCTCTGTTCTAGGATATTGACTTGTTTTTCGAGATCTTCCGGGGAAAGCGGTTTTAGTAAATATCCCATGGCATGTGCACGAAATGCGTCCAATGCATAAGAATCATAGGCGGTCAGAAAGATAATGGAAACGCAAGGATCCTGTTCCAAAATCATATCGGCAAGTTTTTGACCGCTGGTTCCCGGCATCTGAATATCGAGAAATGCAACGTCGATGGTGTTATTTTTTACGTAATCAAGCGCAGCTTCCGCGGTGTCAAAGGTTTCTACGAGCGAAAGTCTTTTTTCATTGACTAAAAGATGACGAAATTTGTGAACGGCAATATCTTCATCATCAACGATAATTGTCTTATACATAACGAACTCCCCTGTCATAACAATACTTTTGTAATATTTCTATCTCTTATACATATCATACAAAGAAGTCAGATAATTTGCAATTCTTTTTCTCTTTTTCGCTGTTAAGTTTTTGTTAAGTACAATGTGATAATCTTAAATCAGAAATCAAGGAAAGATTTTAGACAAAAGATTCACGGCATAATAGCAACAGGAAGAGGGGTGGCTGCCATGAAGAAAAGAATGATAAAAATTAACAGAATAGGTAAAATCATTTGCTTGATGCTGATTGCTTGCCTACTGTTTTGCGGATTTTCAAATGGTGTCAATAGAGAGAATTTTAATACCGATTATGAACAAACCAAGAGCGTTGCGGTACTGACAGGCATCCAGAATGCAGATATTGAAATCAGAAGCATATCGATTCTAAACATCGCTATGTGTGCGGTAATTGCATTTTGTCTCATATATGCAATTATGAAAAAAAATCCGGATTGGTGGATATGCCTCGGAGGTTTCATCGCAAGTGTTATGGTATTTATTTTTACGGCAGATATCAGTCGCATTTATGTGATTGACGCATGGACGATTTTATTTGTCATCTTTGCCGTCATCAGTATCTTCGGTATCTTTTTATCAGGACCGAAGTTAATAAGAGAAAAATATCGATAATTCGTTTTCCTACCCTATCCCCCCTAAGAGCCTCGCCTTCCCCGGCGGGGCTCTTTCTATGAGTTTTGTGTGTAGAAAGTGGTTAAAAAACCACTTTTGTTATTTCTGATTATGTGTTACAATATCAAAGATGATGTTTTTGTAATCATTAGGAATGATTGGATAAGGCGGAACAGTCATGGAGAATTCTGAAAGACCGGAAGATAAAGACCGGTTACGTCGTAAAAAGCGCGTGGCAAGGATAAAGAAATATATCATATGTCTGTTGTGCATTCTTTTGATAATCCCCAATTTGATATCGTTATTCGTGTTATTTCGAATGAAAGATTTGGAGAAGACCGTATCCAAACTGGAGAATGATATATCTGCAATACAATTTCCCGTTGACAAGAGGGAGGTTTCCGATGCACAGATATTGACTGACAATCCGAGCAATGAGATTATCACAGAGATGACATCGGAAGTTAACGAAGAAGAATTTTTGACGGATGCGGAGCGCTATCAGGGATGCAATTTAGTTTATTTGACATTTGATGACGGACCGAGCAAATATACAGACACCATATTGGATATATTGGCGGAGAATGAGGTGAAAGCCACATTTTTTGTGGTTGCAAAGGAGGGGCATGACGAACAATACCAACGAATCGTGACAGAAGGGCATACATTGGGATTGCATTCTTACAGTCATGCTTACGATGAAGTATATCGAGATACGGATTCCTTTGAGAGCGATGTCGCGAAGTTACAGACATTTCTTTTTGGGATTACAGGACAGGGCAGTCGGTTTTATCGATTTCCGGGAGGAAGTTCCAATAGCATCGCAAAGGATAAGGAGACGATGTTTTCTTATTTGAACCGAAGCGGACTTACATATTTTGATTGGAATGTTTCATCCCAAGATGCTTCTCAGAGTCGACTTGCTGCCACACAAATTGTGAAGAATGTGTTATCGGGAACGGAAGGAAAGCAAGTATCGGTCGTATTAATGCATGATGCTGCCGACAAAGGAACAACGGTGGAGGCCTTGCCTGTCATCATAGAGAAATTGAAAGAACGTGACGATACGGTGTTTTTATCGATTACGGAGGGGACGGAGCCGATACAGCATGTAACGGCAGAAGCGATTATCGATTAGGAGAATGGAGGTTAATTATGGGCTTTTTTAACGATTTAAAAGAGGACTTGACTCAAGCAGTCAACGAACTTGCGGAAGATACCGTCGAGAAAGAAATGCAGGCAGAGGAGAGCAAACTTGCCGAAGAAGTCAGTGCGATAGAAGACGAAAATACGGTCAAGAATGAGGAACCTTCCACAGAGGAGTTGACGGATTTGGAACAACAACTCAAAGAGTACTTGGAAGCCGACACGTTATCGGAGGAAGCCGATGCATCGGAAGAAGATGAAGAAGCGGATGAAACGGAAACAACTTTTGATTCGAAGCCGGATGGGCATGAAGACGAGAAAAGTGAAAATGATAAAGCGATTGAATTAAATCCAAAAGCAGTAATCGCGGAGACAATAAAGAAAACAGAAGCGGGAAAAGGAGCGGAAAGAAGAATGGACAACAAATCTAAAAATGTAAGCGATGAAACGGCAATTATAACAGCCGGAATGGTAATTACAGGGGATATTTGTTCTGAAGGCTCCATGGATGTTATCGGAAGCATTGTGGGAAATATAGACATTTTAGGCAAATTAAACATTACGGGAACGATTCAAGGCGATTCAAAAGCAGTGGAAATATATGCAGAATCTGCCAAAATAACAGGTGAAGTCAACAGTGAGAGTTCCGTAAAAATTGGTCAGAACTCCGTCGTTATCGGTAATATCATTGCCAATAGTGCAGTCATTGCAGGTGCTGTCAAAGGTGATATCGACGTTCACGGTCCCGTAATACTGGATACATCGGCCATCGTCATGGGAAACATCAAGTCCCGTTCCGTTCAAATCAACAATGGTGCGGTCGTAGAAGGTATGTGTTCACAATGTTATGCAGAAGTCAATCCGAGTTCGTTTTTTGACAATATCGGAAAAGATAAATAATGATGAGCGGAGGCATATTATGAAACGAATTATGCTGAAATTAAGCGGAGAAGCCTTGGCGGGAGATAAAAAGACCGGTTTTGATGAAGAAACGGTTCGCGGTGTCGCCTTACAGGTGAAGCAATTAACGGATTCCGGAATACAGGTCGGAATTGTCATCGGCGGCGGAAATTTCTGGCGAGGAAGAACAAGCGAGAATATTGACAGAACCAAAGCGGATCAGATCGGAATGCTGGCAACGATAATGAACTGCATTTATGTTTCGGAGATTTTTAGATCGGAAGGAATGCCGACGGAAATACTGACACCGTTTGCTTGTGGTTCCTTTACGAAACTCTTTTCCAAAGACAGAGCCAATAAGTACCTTGAAAAAGGAATGGTAGTATTCTATGCGGGAGGAACGGGACATCCGTATTTTTCAACCGATACCGGTGTCGTGTTGCGCGCGATTGAGACGGAAGCCGAAGTGATTCTTTTGGCAAAGGCGATTGACGGCGTCTACAATGACGATCCGAATAAAAATCCGTCTGCAGTCAAGTATACAGAAGTGACCATTGACGAAGTGATTGCCAAGAATCTGCAGGTAGTCGATATGACGGCGTCTATTTTGGCACGCGACAATCGGATGCCGATGTGGGTTTTCGGTTTGAACCAACCCAACAGTATAGTGAATTCAGTCAACGGACAATTAAACGGTACCAAAGTTACCGTTTAAAACAAAATATACAAGAGGGCACGAAACAGTGCAAAAAGGAGGATTATATGAACGAGAAAGTTGCGGTTTATGACGAAAAAATGAAAAAGACCTGCGAGCATCTTGCTGCAGAGTATATGACAATTCGTGCGGGACGAGCGAATCCGCATGTGTTGGATAAGATTACGGTTGATTATTACGGAACGATGACACCGTTACAACAGGTTGGTAACATTACGGTTCCGGAAGCAAGAATCATTCAGATTGCGCCGTGGGAGAAAAGTTTGATCAAAGTAATCGAGAAGGCAATTATGTCTTCGGATGTTGGTATCACGCCCAGCAATGACGGCAGTATCATTCGACTCGTTTTCCCCGAATTGACCGAGGAAAGAAGAAAAGAAATCGTCAAAGACATTAAGAAAAAAGGTGAAGATGCCAAAGTGGCTATCCGAAATATTCGTCGTGACGGGAATGATGCATTCAAAAAACTTTCCAAAACCGAGATTTCCGAAGATGAAATCAAAAGTTACGAAGATGCGCTTCAGAAGCAGACCGACAAGTATATCAAGGATATTTCCGATATGGTTGAGGAGAAGTCCAAAGAAGTATTGACAGTATAGTTTAGTGCACTTGCACGGGAATGAGGATGAATATGGTTATACCGCAACATGTAGCAGTAATATTAGACGGTAATGGGCGTTGGGCCAAGAGCAAAGGTCTGCCACGCAAGATGGGGCATGTGCAAGGCGGCAAGAATGTTGAAGATATGTTGGAAATCGCCGATGACATGGGAATTAAGTATTTCACAGTTTATGCTTTTTCTACGGAGAACTGGAAGCGAAGTGAGGATGAAGTCTCAGCACTGATGCAGTTATTGCGTAACTATATGATTACCAGTTTTAAAAAGTGTGCCAAAAACAACATGCGTGTTATTGTACTCGGAGATAAGACAGGTCTTGCACCTGACATACAGAAAAGTATTGCGGATTTGGAAAGAGAGACGAAGAATAATACCGGACTTTCATTCCAAATTGCCATTAATTACGGCGGACGTGATGAGATTCTGCGCACGGTACGACAACTGTCGCAAGACGTTCAGTCCGGCATGCTAAAACCAGAGGAAATTACAGAACAATACATATCCGAACATCTGGACACCGGAGGTATTCCAGATCCTGATTTATTGATCAGAACAAGCGGTGAGCAGAGAATATCCAACTTCCTTTTGTGGCAATTGGCATATACGGAATTCTACTTTTCAACGAAACACTGGCCCGAATTTGATAAGGCAGAGTTAGAAAAGGCAATTGAAGCATATAATCAAAGAGACAGAAGATTCGGTCGAATTGAAGAAAGTGCGCAAAAGTAAGTTTAGGAGATCAAAAGCATGGCAAAAAAAAGAGTTATCAGCGGCATCGCGATTTTTCTGCTGTTTCTGTTGTTTGTATGGCTGAGCGGACCGGCATTGGCAATATTTATGCTACTTATTTCAATCGCCGGTATGACGGAGATTACAAAAGCGACCGGCGTACGCGCGAAAGATAAAAAGTACCCGAATGGTTTGGAATGGATAGCAATCATCACAAGCGTTGCATATTATGCGGTCATGGTTTTTGTCGGTGACTTCATGTATTTACTCATGGTTTTGGTTGTTGGTTTCCTGATTATGATGCTGGCTTATGCCTTGCGATTTCCGAAATATGAAGCGAAGCAGGTAGCATTTACTATTTTTTCTTTGATTTATGTACCTGTGATGATTTCCTTTTTTTATCTGACAAGGATTATGGAAGAACCGTTTCATGTGGTATGCCTTGCGTGGACTACAATTATTATAGCGTGGTTGACGGACACCTTTGCGTATCTTGTGGGGAGTAAGTTGGGAAAGCATAAACTGGCACCGAAGTTAAGTCCGAAAAAATCCATTGAAGGTTCCATTGGCGGTATTGTCGGAGCGGCTGTTTGCAATGGCTTATTCGGTTGTTTGTATCTATATGTGACAAAACAGGATATGACGCGTGTCTGGTTGTTTATACTTATTGCGGCAATCGGTGCTGTGTTTGCGCAAATAGGAGATTTGGCTGCATCTGCAATCAAAAGGAATTACAATATTAAAGATTACAGTAATCTGATACCGGGGCACGGAGGAATCATTGATCGATTCGACAGTTTTATCGTCACGGCTCCGATGGTATACTTTTTATTTCATTTTCTATTTAAAATTTAATTTTTACTTTTGGGAGAAGTATGAAAAAAATAACTATTTTGGGCTCTACGGGCTCAATCGGAACACAGACACTTGAAATTGTGAGAGATCATCCGGAACTTCAGGTGGTGGCACTTGCCGCAGGAAATAATGTTACATTGATGGAACAACAGATTCGCGAGTTTCATCCGAAATATGCGGTTATGTGGACCGAGGAAGCGGCACTTGATTTGAAGGAAAGAATCAAGGATATTTCCGTTAAGGTACGATACGGAATGGAGGGATTGATTGAAATCTCTGTCTTACCTGAGATTGAGGTATTGGTAACCGCTATCGTGGGAATGATAGGGATACGCCCGACCATTGCTGCGATTGAAGCCGGTAAAAATATTGCATTGGCCAATAAAGAGACTTTGGTTACGGCGGGACATATCATTATGCCTCTTGCGGAGCGAATGAAGGTATCCGTACTGCCTGTTGACAGTGAACACAGTGCAATTTTTCAATCATTAAACGGAGAACCGAAGAATCGTGTTGAAAAGATTCTGTTAACGGCATCCGGCGGGCCGTTTCGCGGAAGAACACATGATGAACTGATTGGTGTAACCATGGAAGATGCGCTAAAACATCCAAACTGGTCAATGGGACGTAAAATAACCATTGATTCCGCAACGCTTGTGAATAAAGGCCTTGAGGTCATGGAAGCAAAATGGCTGTTCGGTGTTGACTTAGACAGAATTCAAGTTGTCGTACATCCGCAAAGCATCATTCATTCCATGGTACAGTATGTGGACGGCGGGATTATGGCGCAACTCGGGATGCCGGATATGAAACTGCCGATTCAGTATGCGTTGTTTTACCCGGATCGAAAACCGATGAACGGTAAACGCGTTGACTTCTTTGCGTTACAGCAGATTACCTTTGCAGAACCGGATATCGAGACCTTTCGCGGCTTGAAATTAGCATATCGTGCAGCGACTTTGGGGGGCAGTATGCCGACGGTTTATAATGCTGCGAATGAAAAAGCGGTCAGTTTGTTTTTGAACAAAGAAATTACATTTTTACAGATTCCGGAACTCATAGAGTTATGTATGGATGCACATCATTGTATCGAGAATCCATCGGTTGAGGAGATTCTGCATACGGAACAGGAAACTTACGAATTGGTAATGAAAAGTAAATTGAAATGAGGATGACGATTTCATGAGTTGGATTTATACTGCGATTGCGTTTATAGTTATATTCGGAATTGTCGTTGTTTCGCATGAGTTTGGTCACTTTCTGCTGGCAAAAGTCAATGGCATTCATGTTGTGGAGTTTTCCGTGGGTATGGGTCCGAAACTTTTTGGATTTCATAAGGGAAATACTCTGTATGCACTTCGCCTGTTACCGATTGGCGGGGCATGTATGTTTGAGAGCGAAGATGGGCTGGAAGCAGAAAATGCGGAACATGACGATACGGAAATATTAACCGGCGATACGAAGAACAAAACAGGAGCGTTTCCGGATGCGCCGATTGCGGCTAGGATTGCTACTGTACTGGCGGGACCGATTTTTAACATTTTATTGGCATTTTTGTTGTCCGTGATACTGGTTACCATATGCGGTTCCGATCCTGCCGTCGTCAATGCAGTATCCGACGGATATCCGGCACAGGAAGCGGGAATGCGCGAGGGAGACGTCATTGTTTCCATTAACAATGAGCGCATACGTTTGTATAGAGAAGTTTATTTGATTTCCATGATGAATAAAGGCGAACCGTTGAATGTGGTATATGAACGAGACGGGGTTAGATACGAAACGATATTGCAACCAAAGCTGGAAGAGACATCGGGCAGTTATAAAATGGGAATTTCCGGTGGGATGCCGGTAAAATATAGCGGATTCGATGTGGTCGAATATAGTTGGTATGAAGTTAGGTACTGGCTGATAGCGACCGGAAAAAGCCTTAAAATGCTGGTAACCGGCAATGTGACGTGGAATGATGTCGCAGGACCGGTCGGAATTGCACAGGTCATCAATACGACCATTGATGAGACCAAGGCGTACGGAATACTGACGGTTGTGCTCAATATGATTAACATCTCTGTATTGCTCAGCGTCAATTTGGGTGTGATGAATTTGCTACCGATACCGGCGTTGGACGGAGGGCGGTTGATACTGTTGATTATAGAAGCAATCAGGCGAAAGCCGCTGCCAACGAAACTGGAGACGGCGGTTAATTTGACCGGATTTGTCTGTTTAATGATATTGATGGTGGTTGTATTTTTTAGCGATATATTTAAGATTTTCTCAGCTTAATCTATGATTCCTATTCTCTTGCGGGGGCAACCCCGCAAGAAGATTCTTCGCAATACTGCGAAAATTCACACTTTAATTATTTAAACGGGAGAAATGACATGAAGGTGATTTCCGACTTTCAGAGCTATGTTTCTTGGGAAAAAAGTAAAATATCCCACCCGAATCGCGAAACCGTCCTTGTACATCGTGTGTTGACGCGTCAAGGTCCGGTGATGCTGGCAGCCGTGATTACGGGTGTGGGAGATGCCGATAAAGCCTGTATTATAAGCGGATATACGGCAAAAAAAATCAGCGAATGGTTCTATGGGGAGTTTATGACATTATTACAACTTCATAAATCATCGACAATGATAGAGCGCTCTTTTCAGAGGACGATTGCAGGGATACAGGAAGAAATTGGCAAAGTACGCAAGGCTTGCGGAATCAATATCACAATCATTTACATGTGTCGCAATAAATATTCGGTGTATTCAACCGGTGAAAATCCTTGTTTGGTCATAAGGCTTCGAAAGCAGGGCTTCTTACAGCGACTAATGAAAAAAAAGAGAACGCATGAAATTGGACAAACCGTAAACGGAACACATCGGCGAATCACAAGCGAAACATGTTTTGTGATTTTTAGCAAAAATATCATGGATGAAATCAATCTGCGTTTTCCGGAGAAAGTACTGTTGCATGATGGCGTATGGAATCAGAAGATGTTTGAACGAAACATATCTGAAATTCGCGGTAGAATGAACCGGTGTAATAGAAATGAGACATCTGTCGTATGCATCTGTAAGAATTAGGATGAAAGACAGAAAAAGTGATGGAATTCGATATTAGAGGAGGAGGTCAAAATGTATAAGGGTGAAATGATCAAGGAACGTTATGAAATTCTGGGAGTCAGAGGTGAGGGAAGTTTCGGCATCGTTTATGATGTGTTCGATATTTTATTACGAAAGTATTGGGTCATGAAAACAATGCGACAGGAACTTCCATATGCCGAGGAAGCAATCAGTCATGAGGCGTTGATACTAAAAGATCTGCAAAAAGAAGGCATTCCTCGTGTTTCGGATTTGTTTTGTCATGAGGGTAATTTGTGTTTGATCATGGAGTGTATGGAGGGAGATACGCTTGCGGAATGGATTCAAAAAAATCCGGAGCGTGCCCGGAAGGAGGCGTATCAAATCGGTTTGCGACTAACGGAACTCATCGCGCAATTACATGCGGCGACGCCTCCGATTGTCTGCGGCGATATTAAGCCTGAGAACATCATTATGAAGGAAGACGGTTCGCTGCAATTGATTGATTTCGGCGCGAGCAAACGTTTGGGGGAACGGACGGGAGTGATACAGGGAACGTATGGTTATGCACCTCCTGAACAGATACGTGGGGAGCAACTTCATTTACAATGTGATGTATATGCAATCGGTAAGGTGATTTCATATATGCGTACCGGGCATAATCCACAGTTACCGCCGTTTACCGTCGATATGCACGGACTGGATAAAAAAGAACGAAAACTGTTTCGGAGATGCTTCAGTGAAGATACACATGAGCGCTATCGTGATGCCATCGAATTGGGTGAGGCATTGCGTGAATTCAAGAATGGTTACGGAGGTGTAGCAAAGCATATGCAGAATTGGAAGGGGCGTGGAATTAAATTTATTTACGTATGCCTGCTTATGGTAGCGGTGATTTTTTTAGCCGTTGGAACGGAAGGTTATTTTTGGGAAGGCCTTTCGCACATGAAATGGTACATTTTAACCGGTATTCTGTTGATTTTTCCATGTGCTGCCACGGAACACAGATTGCGACTGGAAGAAAGAAAAAACTTCATTATCAGGACGGAGGAAACACGTTTCTACACAGATGCAAAGATTTTTGAACTTATGATCTTACTTGCAGTGATATTTGCTTCGCTAACGGCATATCATTATCGGGGGACGGAAGATTTGTGGCTTGAAACACAGTATGAAGACAGTGCGTATCACGTGCTGATTCGTGATAATACATATTCCGGCACATCGAAACTAATCATTTCGATACCTGAGAAGCCAAGTGAATTATATCAAATGTGCGTCAATGATGGGAAGTGGCAGAATATCAGTGGCTCGGTTTTATTACAGCCGGGCAGTCATCGATTTCGATGTGTTGACAACATCAAAGGTGAAATTCATACATACATGATAAAGATTTCGGATAGCATTGACACTCCGAATTGTCCTGTGATAAACTAAAAAAAGGACATAGACAGAGCCCGTGCCACTACATGTAGTGGTGGGCTCTGTTTACAATATTGACCGGAAGAAAGGCACTCCGGAATCACGTAAGCGGGAGGAATGAAGATGTATAGAGACGTGACAAAAGTAGTAAGAATAGGAAATCGAGTAATCGGAGGCGGAAATCCGGTACTGATTCAATCCATGACCAATACAAGAACAGAGGATGTGGTTGCAACAGTGTCACAAATTCAACAGTTGACGGCCGCAGGCTGCGATATCATTCGTTGTACGGTTCCTACGATGGAAGCGGCACAAGCGATAGGAGAAATCAAGAAACAAATTACAATTCCCTTGGTTGCAGATATTCATTTCGATTATAAAATGGCCATTGCCGCTATGGAGAACGGAGCAGATAAAATTCGAATCAATCCGGGAAATATCGGAGGAGCCGATAATGTGAAAGCCGTGGTTGCGGTCGCAAAAGAACGATCGATACCGATTCGCGTCGGTGTCAACAGCGGTTCTTTGGAGAAGGATTTGGTTGCAAAGTACGGCGGTGTGACGGCAGAAGGCATTGTGGAGAGCGCACTGGACAAAGTACATATGATTGAAGAACTGGATTACGACAATCTCGTGATTTCCATCAAGTCGTCCAATGTCATGATGTGCGTCAGAGCACACGAATTACTTGTGAAGGAGACCAAATACCCGTTACATGTGGGGATTACCGAGGCAGGGACACTTCTTTCCGGTAACATTAAATCCTCCGTCGGTCTCGGAATTATCTTAAACGAAGGCATCGGAGATACCATTCGTGTTTCTTTAACAGGGGCACCTGTTGAAGAAGTTAAGTCGGCGAAACTCATTCTTAAGACGCTTGGTCTTCGGAAGGGTGGTATTGAGATTGTCAGTTGTCCCACTTGCGGCAGAACCAAGATTGACTTGATTTCACTTGCCAACCAGGTGGAAAATATGGTTGCCGATATCCCTTTGGATCTAAAAGTTGCCGTTATGGGCTGTGTTGTTAACGGTCCCGGAGAAGCAAAAGAGGCCGATTTGGTAATAGTAGTCGGCGGCAGGCACAGCGCAAATA
>CAYMCV010000041.1:17116-20076 GCA_964389005.1 uncultured Lachnospiraceae bacterium
CAAAAGAGGCCGATTTGGGAATTGCAGGAGGTATAGGAGAAGGTCTTTTAATTAAAAAAGGCGAAATTATTCGTAAATTACCGGAAGCAGAATTGCTGAATGCACTGCGAGAAGAATTGTTACATTGGAATGATGAAGTATAGAGAAAGAGGTTGCGATGTCAATGCTGTTTTTTGAGGTTTTCGCGGATGTTAATCTGTCACAGGAACTGAAAGACTTATTTACGTTAGTCACGGTGGAGCGACTGACAACGAATCCGCAGAAGACTTTCCTTCGTATTTATCTGACAAGTGAATATTTGATTCAAAAAGAGGACATTTGGAAGGTTGAGCGCGAAATCAAGAAACAGAAACTGAAAGACGCGCCCATGCAAGTCAAGATATATGAGAAATTTCGGCTGTCATTTCAGTATACACCGGAAAAATTGCTCGAAGCTTACAGGAGCAGTATTTTAGCAGAACTAAAAGAGCAAGCCAATTCACTGTATCATATTTTTAACAATGCCGATTTTTCATTTCCGGATGCAAAAACCATGCGAATTGAGATTGAGGAGAATCTCATTGCACACGAGAGAGAAGAACAGTTAAAAAGTGCGTTGAACAGTATTTTAAACGAAAGATGTCAATGCAATTTGGAATTTGATATAGTTTATCGCGAAGCGGAGAAAGACCGCTTTAAAAAAGAGCGCGAGCATAAGACTGCCCTGATGGTCAATGCCATTACAAAACATGCATTCGGTGACCAATCAGAAGAAGATGAGGTTAAGATATCACAAGATATGACGCAGGATTCGTCATATCACAAATCCGAGTCGGAAACTTTGAAACTCGAAGGCGAGAAGACAACACTGCCTGCAATCGAGCGAGGCAATCAAAAGGAACAGACGGAACGAAAAAAGTCTTCATACAAGGAAAAAGACAAAGACAGAGATAAAATCAAACCGCTCAAAAGAACAGATGCGCCCGATGTCATCATGGGAAGAGATTTTTCCAATGAAACGATGCCGATTTCCGGGATTACGGATGAAATCGGCGAAGTATGTATTCACGGAAAAATTATTACGACGGATTGTAAAGAGACAAGAAACGGCAAATTGATTTATTCATTTGATGTTACAGATTTTACCGATACCATTTCTGCGAAACTTTTTCTTTGGCCGGAGCAGTTTCCGGAAGTTGAAGCAGATTTGGCAAAGGGATGTTTCGTAAAGATCAGAGGAATTGCCAAGTTTGATACGTTTGTCGGAGAAATAACATTAAGTTCCATCGAGGGTATCAAAAAAATCAAGGATTTTACGACAACACGGATGGATTGTTCGCTCAAAAAACGTGTGGAACTTCATTGCCATACGAAGATGAGCGACAGTGATGGCGTATCTTATGCAAAGGATTTGATTAAAAGAGCCAAGAAATGGGGCATGTCGGCACTTGCTATCACAGATCACGGTGTGGTACAGGCATTCCCGGAAGCAGTTCATACATTGGATAAAGGTGATGAGTTCAAAGTTCTCTACGGCGTAGAGGCTTATCTGGTGGATGATATGCGTGAAACTGTCGTCAATTGTAAGCCGGGACAGACATTAAATGATACATTTATAGTATTCGACTTAGAGACAACGGGGTTCTCACCCGTCAAACAGAAAATCATCGAAATCGGAGCTGTCAAAATTGAAAATGGCATAATTACGGACCGATTCTCAAGTTTTGTGAATCCTTGTTCGCCCATTCCGTTTCATATCGAGAAGTTGACCGGAATCAGCGATGCGATGGTGGCAGAGGCACCGGTGATTGAGGATGTTTTGCCGAAGTTTTTTGATTTTATAGGTTGTGCCATTCTTGTTGCCCACAATGCGCAATTCGATATGAGTTTTATCCTCGAAAATGCACGTCGTATGGGAATCGAAACCGATTTTACCTCGGTTGACACCGTTACCATGTCAAGAGCACTGCTGACCGAGCAAAGCAAGCATACTTTGGATGCCGTTGCCAAAAAATTAAAGATTGATATGAAGAACCACCATCGTGCAGTGGACGATGCAGATGCGACGGCAAAGATTTTTTTGAAATTTATTACAATGCTAAAAGACAGAGAAATTGTAACTTTGGAAGATGTAAATCGCATGACGGCAGGGAGTATTGAAGCGATTCGTAAATTACCTTTTTATCATGCAATCATTCTTGCACAAAATGAAACCGGTCGTGTCAATCTCTATCGATTGGTTTCCGAATCGCACTTAAATTATTTCCATGGTCATCCGAAGTTACCGAAAAGTTTGATTATGAAGTACCGCGAAGGCTTGATTTTGGGGAGCGCATGTGAGGCTGGAGAACTATTTCAGGCACTATTATCCGATGCTTCCGATGCAGTTATTGCAAATATCGTTCATTTTTATGATTATTTGGAGATTCAACCGCTTGGGAACAATGCCTTTATGTTGTCGTCCGATCGCTATTCCAATGTGAATACCGAAGAGGACTTAAAAGAATTAAATCGCAGAATCGTGGCACTTGGTGAAGAATATGCGAAGCCTGTTGTCGCAACGTGCGATGTTCATTTTATGGATCCGGAGGATGAGATTTACAGACGTATTATCATGGCGGGGCGTGGATTTCAGGATGCAGATAACCAGGCACCGCTGTATTTCAGAACAACGGAGGAGATGCTTGCAGAATTTGAATACCTCGGAAGCGACAAGGCGGAAGAAGTCGTTATCACCAACACGAATCTGATTGCCGAACGTTGTGAATATGTGAATCCGATTCATCCGGACAAGTGTCCGCCGGTCATTGAACACAGTGACGAGATGCTTACAAAGATTTGTGAAGATCGCGCACATGAAATATACGGTGAGGTGCTTCCCGAGATTGTGAACAAGCGTTTGGAAAAAGAACTGCATTCCATCATAACGAACGGATTTGCGGTTATGTATATTATCGCGCAGAAACTGGTTTGGAAATCAA
>CAYMCV010000042.1:0-15417 GCA_964389005.1 uncultured Lachnospiraceae bacterium
AATTGGAATTTGCTCGCGGAGAAGACAAACAGCCGATTACACAATTGAATCAGTCCGGAGCGGATACCTTTATGGTTACATTTTCCATACAACCGATTGCCGAACATAGCAATCGCTATGCCACAGTTGTCATTCCAAAAGGAATGACAGTAATTGAATATGCAAAGGCAGACGAATTGGAGAAAATTGATTCCATCGTGACATCCGTACGGGAGGAGGACGGTTCCACATTGCTAAAAATGGGAATATCAAATGAACTGTCCGATAGTAGTACCATTTCTTATGACATTTTGGTGTCATTGAATTTCAATGCAATTAGCAGTGCAAATACATCAAATGATTTTGGTATGTTATATGGTATGGGAGAAGAGATACCGTTTGCCATCCAATATGAAGCACAAGAAAACGGAATTGATAGGAGTATGTATTTAGACCCGCAGAATACCATTAAAGTTCGTGACGATTATCCGTTCACGGCGGACGGGAGTCAAATAATTGAGGTGCTTCCGATTCAAATCGCGGATTTGTATGAAACAATGTTTACAAACTATGATATTGGTTTCGAATTTTTCAATGCCAAAGATATGCCTTATTTTACTTCGGTACAGGCAGTCATTCCGCTTCCTTCCGTGATGAGTACACTGGAACTGGTACTATACAATTCGAATAAACTGTCTTGCGTGGATAATCCTGCGGGATATAAAGAATTAATACTTACAGTCAATCATTCGCATGGAATCTATGCGACAGAAGCAAAAGAGTGCCTCAACAGTCTTGTGATGAGCGCCACAACAAATATGCCGAGTGTGGAACCGGGGAGAAATTACAAAGCAACGGCTCCCATTGTATATATTTTTACAGATAACTTCGGACATCAATATCGTTTTGACACAGGAATCTACAATGAGGTAATAACGAAGCCGCAGTTATCGGTAGACACAGCCAAAATGGGTCAGCCATCAGCTGCGACTCCGCTGATTGAGCATCGCTCATCACAGATTGACATTCCGGTAATTACAAATGTAAATGACTTTGGCGATTTAAGTGTAAGGAGTGCGGAACAAGCAAAAATTGAGATTACGGTTCCGGACAGTGTTACCCCAAATCAGATCAAGTATAATGTCAAACCGAATTTGGTGAAAGTCTATTACAGTGACGGAACGAGTCAGGAAATCACAACACCCGGCGATTACAACAACGATATAACGGCATCGCCGGAGAACACATCCATTTCCAAAATAGAACTGTCCTATGCAAAGATTGGACCTACAAATGGATTGCGGGTCAATATGATGGTTACCGCTAATTCAAAGAGACAGGATGGAAGCACTATTATCTTTGGGCAAAAATATGAAGTTAAAAACGGAGTGGTTGTTACGGATTGTGACACCGATCAAATAGACGTAAACTTTTCTTACGTTGGTGTCAGAAGCCATTCGGAAAGTCAAAAGCTACCGATATATTTTCAACTTGCACAAAAAAACAATCATATCAATATGGTAATCGATGATGTGACAGATATTTATCCCGAAAAAAGCACAATTGATGTAGGAGGTAACTGGAAGATTACAAACAGCGGAGACGGAACTGCGGCCGGAGATCCGATACATCATGTAACAGCAGAACTGAAAGTTACGAAATCGAATAAAGAAATAATCCACATTACGGGGCTTTCTGCGAAGAGCGGTGCAATTACCCAGACCAATCAAAACTATACGATTACAGTTCATTATACGGATGGGACAAGCGAGAATCTAACCATTGCAAGTACAGGTGCTTTTAACTATACGGTTCCGGAAGGAAAGGTCATTGATAACGTATTACTGAATGCAGAAGAAATCAAGAACAATGAAAGTGCTAAAATCTATGTACAATATCGTGTCGATGCGACAACGTTTGTCGAAACATACGGTTATCCGCCGCAGCCGGGCAGATATTATAGCGAAGGAATCATTACCAATGCGCTGCAATGTACTGTTAATGCCGATGAAATTGATTTGGAAAAAGATATTCTTTTTGCATACGGAAAATTACAGATGCACACCGGAGCAGAGTATAAGTCATCGGTCTACACCAAAGGAGTCTCAAATACGCAACACACACTGACCAACGAACTGGTACAGACCAATGTTGTTACGACCAAGGTTGATTTTGAAACAAAACACTTTAATTATGATTATCCGGAGGAGCTGGTTCTTGATTGTGCAAAGGTCAAAGTTTCACTTAAACTTCACGATTATTTGGATTATCAGAAGAAAAGTGCGGTGCTTGACAACGGATTCGGGACAACATATCAGGTCACGAGCGAAAGTCTCGAAGGAAACACTTTGAATTTGACCTTTGAAGATGTCGATCTCAAAACACGTGACGGTTCCTACGGGAAAGCAGGATGCACGTTTTCAGTTTCCATTGATACCAAACCTTATTTTAACGCTGTCAGCGGAGATAATTATAAGAATATCTCGATTGCTAATAAATCGTGTGTACTTGAACTTGATACGATACAGCAAGCACAGGCAAATTATCCTTTTATAAAGTTGGACTTATCCACAGTAATACCGTTGCAAACCGGGAATAAGAGCGGAAAATTAAGCATCTTGGCGTCATCGGAAGAAAAACTGGACAATTATGGCGGAACGACTGAACGCAGCACAGTGGATTACGGACCATATGCGATTACGGAAAATCAGGATTTTACATACAATATATTTGTATTTTCACAGTCCAATCAATGCATCAAAGATATGACACAGTACGTTGTCATTCCGAAACAGGGGACGGTTATTGCATCAAAAAGTGAAGAGGATAAAACTTCGGAATTGGATACCGTCCTAAAGGGCATTACCGTACAGGCACCGAAAGCCGACAGTAATTACAGTGTTTTTTATACGATGGATAAAGTCAAAGAAGACAATACGGAAACGTACCACCCGTATGATGAGGCAACGTTATCGGCAGAAGACAGAAAAAGTATTACAAAGATAAAAATAACAGCGAACAAGGGATATTGGGGAGATTTGATTACATTTACATTATCTCATCCGAACGGAGGAAATAAAGCAGAAGGTTATGTTTCGGCTTATCTTTCCAGTCAGTATACCTATACAGGCGTATTGACCAACACGCCCACAAAAGGTCAGACGACTGCGGTGGAATATCTGCTTGACAATCGTTCGGAATACGGATGGAAGGTGACACCTCAGGCATTACAATATACATCGGAAGCGGAGAATGCACAGACGGAACAATCATTGATCATCAATGTGATCAATACGGGAAAACAATCGATTTCCAATATTAGTGTTTCGGGATGTGAAAGTTGGCTTAACATTTTAACGCCGCAAAAGACGGCAACAGGGTTTGCAATCAATGCAGTGGTGAAGACGGGATTGCCTGTCGGGACCAAGCAGGGAACCTTACAGATTACGGCAGATGGAATTGCGGCACTTTCACCACTTACCGTGAATGTAAGTAAAACAATTACGCAAAAAGTGGTGACACCGAGCGGATCTGCGACACCGACAACGCCGAGCGGACCTGCGACGCCGACAACGCCGAGCGAACCTGCGACACCGACAACGCCGAGCGGACCTGCGACGCCGACAACGCCGAGCGGACCTGCGACACCGGCTACACCGAGCGGATCTGTGACACCGACGCAGCCTGGAACCACGGCTGATGCAAAAACTGCCACACAAATAGCAAATGTATCCACTGCAGCAGAAACTGCACAGACGGAGGATTCGAAAGTTGCAACAAAGGGAATCTGGGGCTTTTTGGTTGCGCCGAAGACGGGAGAAGCAACAGGAAGAACGGTATTGCTGACACTGGCATCAATTGCTGTAATTTTAACGATATTGTTATGCTTTTTAACATACAGAAAAAACAGAGCAGGTGATGATGAAGAATGATGGTTAAATTTATGATTTGCTTACGTTTAACGCTCATTTTGACATGTTGTAAAGAAAAAATACTTGACAGACAGATTCTTTTTCTGTATGATAAGTGAGGTCGCAAAGAACAGATGCATATAAAACGGGATATAATCATGGAGAATATAGCAAAGAAAGCTCTGTTATACGATTTTTACGGAGCATTGTTAACACCTCATCAGAAATCAATCTATGAGGATGCGGTTAATTGTGATATGTCATTGAGTGAGATTGCGGAAGAATACCAAATTACGAGACAGGGTGTTCACGATTTGGTGAAGCGTTGCGATAAGATTTTGGAAGATTATGAGAATAAGTTACATCTTGTGGAACATTTCCTATCAGTACGAACGAAGGCAGAGACAATTCGTAACGAGGCAAGATTATGTGTTGAAATAAGTGATAATCTCGAGATGAGTGATTCACAGATGATACTGCATTTACGAAGAATGGAAGCATTATCTGAAGAAATGATAGATGAATTGTAGGGAGTTTTTAGAATGGCATTTGAAAGCTTAACAGATAAACTACAGAGCGTTTTTAAAAATTTGCGAAGTAAAGGTCGCTTAAGTGAAGCGGATGTCAAGGCTGCATTAAAAGACGTCAAGATGGCATTGCTGGAGGCGGATGTTAATTTTAAAGTCGTAAAACAATTTGTCAAGTCTGTGGAAGAACGTGCTGTCGGTGAAGAAGTTTTAAATGGTTTGAATCCCGGACAAATGGTAATCAAGATTGTAAATGAAGAAATGGTCTCTTTGATGGGTTCAGAAACCACAGAGATTGCATTTCAGCCGGGGAAAGCGATTACCGTCATTATGATGTGTGGTTTACAAGGTGCCGGTAAGACGACAACCACTGCCAAAATTGCCGGCAAAATGAAACAAAAAGGGAAGAAACCATTGTTGGTGGCCTGTGATGTATATCGTCCGGCAGCAATTAAGCAATTGCAAATCAATGCTGAGAAACAGGAAGTTGATTGTTTCTCGATGGGTGAGAATCATAATCCTGTTGATATTGCAAAAGCAGCATTGGAACATGCGGCAAAGTGTGGTCACAACTTGGTTATTCTTGATACAGCAGGGCGACTTCATATTGATGAAGACATGATGGCCGAGCTTTGCAAAATCAAACAGAATGTTACGGTACATCAGACATTATTGGTTGTGGATGCAATGACCGGACAGGATGCGGTTCATGTCGCAAGTGATTTCAAGGACAGAATCGGCATTGATGGTGTGGTATTAACCAAAATGGACGGTGATGCAAGAGGCGGTGCGGCACTTTCAGTCAAAGCAGTTACCGGAACACCGATTCTTTTTATCGGTATGGGAGAAAAACTATCCGATTTGGAACAGTTCTATCCTGACAGAATGGCAAGCAGAATTCTCGGCATGGGTGATGTACTTTCTCTGATTGAGAAGGCACAGAGTACCATTGAGATCGATGAAGATAAAGAAAAGGAAATGGCTTCCCGTATGAAGAAGGGGAAGTTTGACTTTAACGATTATTTGGAGAGTATGAAACAGATGCGTGCCATGGGAGGACTTTCATCGATTCTGGGTATGATGCCCGGAATGGGAGTGAAGGCATCCGATGTGGAAGGCATGGTCGATGATAAGCAAATGGCAAGAACGGAAGCGATTGTATTATCTATGACCAAAGCAGAACGTGCCAATCCGAAACTATTGAATCCGCAACGCAAACATAGAATCGCACGTGGCGCAGGCGTGGATATTTCAGATGTCAATCGTTTCATCAAACAGTTTGAACAGTCACAAAAAATGATGAAACAACTTCCGGGGATGCTCGGTGGCAGAGGTGGTAAAAAGGGAAAATTCAGATTTCCTTTTTAACAAAACGATGAGAAATCATCGCATAAATAATAAGATAGAGTTGATCATTGGAGGTAAAGAAAAATGGCAGTAAAAATCAGATTAAGAAGAATGGGTCAGAAGAAGAACGCAATTTACAGAATCGTTGTTGCAGATTCCCGCTCACCGAGAGACGGAAAATGTATCGAGGAGATTGGTACCTACAATCCCAATACAGATCCCAGTGAATTCAAAGTGAATGAAGAATTAGCAAAGAAGTGGCTTACAAACGGTGCACAGCCTACCGAAACTGTCAATAAAATTTTTAAACTTGCAGGAATCGAGAAATAGCAATAAACCGCAGGGAATGGACCGAATACCGTCTGTATGGTATTTGGGATGACACTTTTGGAGGTGGATTATGAAAGAATTAATCGAAGTAATTGCAAAAGCACTCGTCGATAATCCGGATGAAGTTACCGTAACAGAAAAGACAGAAGGCAAATATGTTGTTTTGGAACTTCATGTTGCTCCGTCTGATATGGGAAAAGTCATCGGAAAACAGGGACGAATTGCCAAGGCGATTCGTTGCGTGGCAAAAGCTGCTTCCACAAAAGAAGATATCAGAGTTGACGTGGAAATTGTGTAATTTTTAGTTGCAAAATAGGATAAAAGAGTCTGGACTTCAGGCTCTTTTTTCGCACAGAGAAGAATGGGAGTCAAAGAAATGGGAGATGAACTGCAGGTTGGAATCATTACTTCGACGCACGGAATCAAAGGAGAAGTCAAAGTTTTTCCGACAACTGACGATGCGGAACGCTTTTTGGAACTAAAAGAAGTTATCTTAGATACCGGAAAAGAGCGAATCACACTTGAAATATGCGGCGTGAAGTTTTTTAAACAGTATGTTATATTGAAATTCAAAGGAATTGATGACATCAATCAGGTGGAGAAATATTTAAAAAAACCGCTTTTGGTTACAAGAGATCAGGCAGTCAAACTGAAAAAAGACGAGTATTTTGTTGCGGATTTGATTGGAATGCGCGTCCTTTTGGAGGACAACAGCATATTCGGAGAATTGACGGATGTCTTGTCGACCGGCGCAAATGATGTCTATGAAGTAACCATGACAGACGGAAAGCAGGTTTTAATTCCGGCGATCAAACAATGCATTATCGCAATTGATTTGCCTATGAAAACGATTACGGTTCACTTGTTGGAGGGGTTAATGTAATGTCTCATCATTCATTTGATATTTACTTTTGCAGCTGATGTCGAATGAACCAAAAGTCATTACGAGGGTTAGTAAGTAAACGGAGAACATTATGAAATTTCATGTATTGACACTTTTTCCGGAATTGGTGGAACAAACAGCCGGTTCCAGCATCATTGGTCGAGCGATTCAAAAAGGAATTCTTAATATCAATGCCGTCAATATTCGTGATTATACGGCAGACAAACACAAAAAAGTTGACGATTATCCGTATGGCGGCGGTGCCGGAATGCTGATGCAGGCGCAGCCTGTTTATGATGCATTTCAATCGTTGCATGTCTCGAATACGGCAAAAGTCATATATTTATCGCCGCAAGGAAAAACCTTCAACCAATCCATGGCACGTGAATTGGCAAAAGAAGAAGAACTGGTCTTCTTATGCGGTCACTATGAGGGAATCGACGAACGTGTCTTAGAAGCAATCGTTACAGATGAGATTTCACTCGGTGATTATGTGTTGACGGGTGGCGAACTGCCTGCAATGGTAATGATTGACGCCATAGCGCGAATGATTCCCGGTGTATTAAATAACGAAGATTCTGCAACGGAAGAATCATTTTCCGGATATTTGTTAGAGTATCCGCAATTTTCGCGACCGGAGGAATGGAATGGTCAAAAAGTTCCGGAAGTTCTATTGAGCGGACATCATGAGAATATTGAAAAATGGCGTTTAAAACAATCGGAGGAACGTACCAGAATCAAAAGACCGGACTTATATGAGAAGTATCTTTTGATGCAAGATATGCAGAAAACAACAGCCGTTAAAAAAAATAAAAAGGTAACACCGGTGTTAAAAGCACAGGATATCAGCAAAATATTCATACGTAATGAGAAGGAAGAGAAAGGCGGAATTTTCAAAAGAGTGAAGTCAAATAAAACGGAGTTTTATGCGGTGAATCATATATCACTCGATGCATATAAGGGAGAAGTTCTCGGGATCTTAGGTCCAAACGGTGCAGGCAAAACAACGTTACTTCGTATGCTTGGGAAATTAATGACACCTTCTGACGGCGAGGTGACAATGTATGACAATCAGGGAACAATGCTTACTAACAGTGTTGAGATGAAGCAAAAAATCGGTTATCTTTCCGGTAATACGAAGTTGTATCAACGTCTGTCAACGAGAGAAATGCTACGTGTTCTTGCGGATATCTATGGAATAACGCGTGAAGAATGCGATCGGAGAATTGAAGAAATATTCTCGGTTCTGGATATGAAATCCTTCGGAGACAATCGTATTGAGAAACTCTCCACAGGACAGACACAACGTGCCAACATAGCGCGTTGCCTGATTCACAGTCCGGAGGTTTATATTTTTGATGAACCGACACTCGGATTAGACATCATCAGCAGCGACGCCATCATTCATTTCATGAAGGAGGAACGGAAAGCGGGAAAGACAGTTCTTTATTCAACGCATTATATGGAAGAAGCACAATATTTGTGCGACCGCATTATTATGTTGCATCAGGGAAAGATGATTGCACAGGGGACAACGGATGAATTAATGAAAATGACCGAAACGGTCAATTTGAGAGATGCCTTTCATGGGCTTGTGGAGGTGTCAAAAGATGAATAAGAAAACAATTTTTTCCTTATACAAAAAAGAAATGTTGGATGTCATCCGTGATAAGAAAACCATAATCATGATGGTGTTGGTACCACTTTTTATCTATCCGTGTATCATGATTGGATCGCTGTTTTTAATGACAAACTTTGTAAAAGATACGGAAACCAAGACGTATCGCATTGCATTTACAGATGTCTCCAATGGATTACAGGAAGTTTTAACGGAGAAAAAGAATTCTGTGGATGAGAATGCTTCTTTTGCTTTGAAAAAGGTAACTACAGTAGAAGAATGTGAACAGATGCTAAGCAACAAAGAAATCGATGCATATTTGGCGATGGAGAAGGACAATACATCAGCGTACAGTATCGGTTATGTATCTTCCAATACAGATTCATCTGCCGCAGGCAGTATGGTGCGAGAGGCGGTTAATACATACGCGAAGCAACTGACGAATCAGATGATAGAGGAAAAATTTGAACATGCGGAAGATATCTTAAATCCGATTCAAGTAACCATGAAAGATTGCGCAACATCCGAGGCGAGCATGGGTTCGCTGATGGGGTACATCATACCTTTTATGTTGATTACCAGTATTCTGATGGGAACCATTTATCCGGCAATTGATGTAACCGCCGGAGAGCGTGAGCGAGGTACCCTAGAAACAATGATGACATTACCAATCAAAAACACGGAGATGATGGCGAGCAAATTTTTAACAGTTTCGACAGTCGCAGTTGTATCTGCCATGCTCAATATGCTTTCGATGGGTTTTGTTTGCGTCTATATGTACAGCACCGTGCAATCTTTCGGCGCATCACTCAGAGATATCAATCTCTTATTGTATTTGCCGGCAATGGCAGTGGTAGCAATTTGTATCATTGTGTTTGCGATGTTTACGGCGGCTGTATGCCTAAGCGTCTGTCTTTTTGCCAAGAGTTTCAAAGAAGCCAACAATTTGAGCACGCCAATTTTACTTGTTTTTATGATGCTATCCATGCTTTCCATGATACCGAATGTAGAGCTTGACATCAAAACGGCTTTGGTTCCGGTTCTGAACATAGCACTTTTAATTAAGAAAGTATTTGTGATGGAATACGAATTATCATTGATTGGCTTGGTTCTTGCAAGCAATGTGATTTACAGCGTATTGTCAATTGCTTTTATGAGCAAACTATTTGACAGCGAGACCATTCTGTTCGGAGAGGGCTTCAGCGGTGTCAGAATCTTTGAACGACGCTCAAACATGAAAAAGAATCAAATGCCGGGATACGGAGATTTGTTTCTGATGTTCGGTATGATGCTTCTTGTCATGGTTTATGTCGGAACTTCATTATCGCTAAAATTAGGTCTTTGGGGGACAGCCGCCTGTCAGGGACTGATACTTTTGCTTCCATGTGTATATGCTTGGTACATGAAGGCAGATTATAAGAAATTGTTTTCGCTAAAAATGCCGAAAATCACATCTCTCATTGGTGGTATTCTTCTATGGCTTGGGGCTTGGCTACTCGAACAGGTAATCATTATGACATTGGCGCAGTTTTTTCCTTCACTCATCAACACATCGGAAGAACTGACGAGTATTATTACCAATAATTCGTTTTGGGTTGCGTTTCCGATTGTTGCAATTGCACCGGCGTTGGCGGAGGAAGTTGCCTTCAGAGGATTTTTGTTTGGTACGCTCAAAGAGAAGATGAAGCCGTGGCTTGCGATCATAATTTCTGCCGTATTGTTCGGCGCATACCATATGAATTGGCTGCAATTCATCGGAGCGACAATTGTCGGCATAGCGATGGCGTATACGGTATATAAGTCGGGAAGTATCTATATCACGATGTTGGTACATTTTTTAAACAATGGTATTGCAGTGATTTTCCAATTCTATCCGGAGGTACTCAACCGTATCCCAATCATATCAAAGGATACATTACAGATGCATGAAATCCTTACATTGTGCGGCGTTGGACTGGTATGTGCTGTATTAGGGATACTTTTGCTTCGATTTGCGGCAAATAAACAAAAAAAACTTGCAAAATCAGAGACAATATGATAAATTAAATCTGTTGCGTAGTAAAGAGATGGTCCGCTGTTACGATTGTATTAAGAACATCCGATGAATAAGGAGGCATAATAGATGAGCGAAATTATTAAGGAAATTGAGCAGGAACAGTTGAAATCCGAAGTTTCTGAATTCAATGTTGGCGATACCGTTAAGGTATACGCAAAGATCAAAGAAGGAACTCGTGAAAGAATTCAGGTATTTGAAGGAACTGTTTTGAAGATTCAGGGCGGAAGCAATCGTCAGACATTTACCGTTAGAAAGAATTCCAACGGTGTCGGCGTTGAGAGAACATGGCCGATGCACTCACCGAATGTTGAGAAAGTTGAAGTTGTTCGCTTCGGTAAGGTACGCAGAGCGAAACTGACATACTTAAGAGGCCGCATCGGTAAGAGAGCGAAAGTCAAAGAAAAAACAAGATAATTTTTCAAAGGACAATTGAAATAAATTGTCCTTTTTCTTTATACAAAAAAATAGTGCAAGCAGATGTGTTTTGCGCTATACTTAGGTAGTGATGAGTACATAGGAAACGGGAAAATGTCATGAAAAAAAAACACGGACTTTCATTCTATCAAAAAGAAAAGAAAATGAAACCCGAAACCTGGAAGGAAATCGGAAGTTATACGTTCTGGATTGCGGCGGTATTGTTGCTTGCGGCAGTCATTGTATTATGTGTCGGAATCAGAACCAGTATCATCGGTGTATCCATGGAACCGACCTTGAATGACGGACAGGAAATATTGATTAATAAGGTATCCTACCTGTTGTTTTCACCCCAAAGGAATGATGTCATTGTATTTCGTCCGAACGGTAACGAGTATATGCAATTCTATGTGAAACGCGTCATCGGATTACCCGGTGAAACCGTGCAGATTAAGGGTGGCAGTGTCTATATCGATGGCGTTCTTCTGGAGGAAGAAATTGACTGCGATTTGATCAAAGATGCAGGAATGGCGAAGGATGCGTATCTTTTAGGTGAAGATGAGTATTTTGTACTCGGTGATAATCGAAATAACAGTGAAGACAGTCGCTCCGGCAATATCGGCAGCGTGAATCGAGAAGACATTGAGGGACAGGCTTGGTTTTGCCTGACGAAGGGCAATGTCGGATTCGGATTTATTGAATAAAAAGAAACGGAGAAACGAATGAATTATCAATGGTACCCCGGACATATGACCAAAGCGAAACGGGCAATGCAGGAAGATATTAAGCTAATTGATTTGGTGATTGAATTACTTGATGCAAGGGTTCCACTCAGCAGTCGGAATCCGGATATTGATGAATTGGGTAAACAAAAAGCAAGGTTGATTCTTTTAAACAAATCAGATTTGAGTGATGCCGTACGAAACAGAGAGTGGATGGATTATTTTAAGAAGCAGGGGTGTTACGTACTTGAGGTGAATTCCAAGACAGGAATGGGTCTCAAACAAATACAGTCAACCGTAAAAGAAGCATGCAAAGAGAAGATTGAGCGTAACCGAAAACGCGGAATCATCAATCGTCCTGTGCGTGCAATTGTTGTCGGTATACCCAACGTCGGTAAATCAACGTTTATCAATTCTTTTGCCGGCAAGGCATGTACCAAGACGGGTAATAAGCCGGGGGTGACCAAAGGAAAACAGTGGATTCGATTGAATAAAGAACTGGAGTTATTGGATACACCGGGTATTTTGTGGCCGAAATTTAAAGATGAAAACGTTGGGATGAGGTTGGCACTCATCGGCTCCATGAATGATGAAGTTATGCCAATGGATGATATGTTGGATGAATTACTGACCTATCTAAAAAATAACTATGCAGGTTTGCTTGCAGCCAGATATGGCATAGATGAGACACTGGATAATACAGATATTTTATATGAAGTTTGCCGTATCAGAGGGTGCTATCTCAAGGGACAGGAACCGGACATACGAAAGGTTACGGCAATGATTACTGATGATTTCAGAAGCGGAAGACTTGGGAGAATCAGTCTTGAATTTGCACCGAAAGAAGGTATGAAAGAATCATGAAAAAAAAGAAGGTAAAAGGTATGGATGAAGATACAAAACAAGACTCCGTTGCGATGCGGATATTGAAGGAAATACTGGAGACGGGCGTTTATTTATTGGTTGTGCTGGCGGTAACACTTTTTATCATTACGTTTGTGGGACAAAGGGTGGTTGTCAACGGTCAGAGCATGATTAATACTTTACAGGATAAAGACAATCTGATAGTTGAAAAGTTATCTTATCGTTTCTCCGATCCGGAACGTTTTGATATCATTGTATTTCCATACAAGCACGAGAAAAGAACTTACTATATCAAACGAATTATCGGTTTGCCGGGCGAGACGGTCAGAATCGATGAATTTGGTAATATCTATATCAACGGAAGTATACTTTCCGAGAGTTACGGACGTGAAAGGATTGCTTCACCGGGACTTGCGGAAACAGAAATTCAACTCTCTGATGATGAGTATTTTGTATTGGGAGACAATCGTAATAACAGTCGTGACAGCCGTGATTACTTGGTTGGAAACATCAAACGAGATGACATCATTGGCAAGGCGTGGGTGCGAATTTATCCTTTTGACGAAATGATGATGATACAGCATAGGTAATCTTCATATATGTGTGTGGAAGGAGAAACGCGTGGAACAAAAGATAAGCGAAATCAAACAAATCTTACAGAATACACCGGTAAATGAACTTGCAAATGTATTACCAACATGGGAGTCGGATACGAGAGCAGGCGTTGTCAATATCGTTTCCAAAGAATACAAACGACTATTGGCATGGCAAAAAGAACTTGAACGAACCGAGAAAATGAAATCCTATGAATATCAGTACGCGGAATATGGTCCGATTTGTGGGATTGATGAAGTTGGAAGAGGACCACTTGCGGGACCTGTGGTAGCGGGTGCAGTCATTTTGCCGCCAAATTCTTCGATTCTATATCTGAATGATTCCAAACAATTGTCCGAAAAAAAGAGAGAGGAACTTTATACGGTTATCATGCGCGAAGCACTGGCAGTCGGAATCGGGATTGTCAGCTGGGAGCGGATTGATGAAATCAATATCTTACAGGCAACCTATGAAGCCATGCGAGACGCAATTGCACAATTGACAATCAAACCGGCTGTTTTATTGAATGATGCGGTTACCATTCCGAAAGTGGACATACGTCAGGTGCCGATTATTAAGGGAGATGCCAAGAGCGTTTCCATCGCGGCAGCAAGTATTGTTGCGAAGGTTACGAGAGATCGAATGATGATTGACTATGAAAGCGAATATCCGGGTTACGGGTTTGCGTCCAACAAAGGTTATGGTTCGAGAGAGCATATCGAGGCAATTAAGCGCTTGGGACCGACACCGATTCATAGGAGAAGTTTTATCGGTAGCTTTATCTAATGACAATATGAGGATAACGAATGAATCTTGCGGATTTACTCAAATTTCATGATACGGGAATGCAGACTGCAAACACTGCCGAACAGGAAAATGTGCAGTCTTCTTCGCAAGCGGCCAATCGATATCGTATTTATTCACAATTAAGGAACATGATGCCGGGTGATACGTTTGTCGGAGAAGTTTCGCTTCTTTCCGCCGAAGAAGTACAAATTCGTTTGGATGAAACCACGCTGTTAACTGCCAAAATGGAAACCAACGCCAACCTATCTGTTGGACAAAATCTGATATTTGAAGTCAAAGGAAATCATGCAGGACAATTGGATGTACGTGCACTTTTTACCAATGTTGCACAACAAACAACGGTTCTAAAAGCAATTGCGGAAGCAGAACTTCCCGCTGACAATCAGAGTATCCGTATGGTTTCGGATATGATGAAAGAAGGGATGCCGATTGACAGGAAGTCGTTACAGGAAACCTATCATGATATCGTACGTTTCTCGGACGCGAAACCAACAGACATCATAACACTCCACAGATTACAAATACCTGTTACCAAAGAGTCTCTCATACAGATTGAGAATTACAGAAACTTGAATCACCAAATCACGGATTCGTTTCAATATATTGCGGATGAGATGGAAGCGACTGTACAGCAATTTTTATCTGAGGGAAAACCACAGGAAGCATTACGATTGTATGGAAAACTAATGGAAGCATTGATTTCTGATACAAGTGAGGGAACTATACCGACAAAACAGGAAACTGCAAAAGCAGTGACTGAACCGTCGCTATTATCCGACTTAAATACAACAGAATCGGGAGCACATATTACAGAATCACAGACGAACGAAGCCAAGACAAAATCTGCGGAAGCACTTTTAAATCAAGGGACAAATGCAACAAAATTACAAGAAATATTATCACCGAAAGAACTTCAGAATCTTGCCAAAATATTGCAGGAAATGAATTGGAATTCGGAAACCGTAAAACATGTCGAGACAGGACAACTTGGAGCACGCGAGTTCTTGACTGCAATGGTCAAAAGCATGAATCTCAATACTGCTGACTTCGAATCGATGTTGCTTACACACGATGATCGGGAACTGACCAAAATCATGAAACATGAATTGATCGACCGCATGCTGATTACGCCGGAGAAGGTTGAGAAGCCGGAACACGTACAGGAGTTGTTTGAGCGAATTTTGAAGCAGACCGATCGTTTATCAAAGGCGGTTTCGGAAGTTTTAAAGCCGGAGCATGCAATGGTACGCGGATTGGCGCAAGTGCGTGAAAGCGTTGATTTCATGTCACAGTTAAATCACACGTTAAACTATGTTCAACTTCCGCTAAAACTTAGTTCCAACACGGCAACCGGAGATTTGTATG